>JBKHVJ010000249.1:0-83289 GCA_046570145.1 Alphaproteobacteria bacterium | reverse complement strand
ATGCATCACGGTTCCAGAACCCCTTGAGGGTGTGCGCCGGTTCGCCGCAGGGGGTGGAGGCGGGCCGGATGACGGCGGGCAGGCCGTTCTATGTAACTTTCCGCAGATCCTCTTGTGATCGGCTGCGCCGGACGGCCGGGACGGGTATGCTCCCCGCCGCGACTCGAGGGATGGACAGCAAGGGGACGGGAATGGCGACCAGACGGCGCAAGCTACCGCGCAAGCGCAAGGGCAGGCAGGTGACGGCCGCCCGCGGGACGGCGGCGGACACGATGAACACGGGCCGGCCGTCGCCCGGCGGACTCACCACCGCGGTGAGAGGGACGGCGGCGAGAACGGCGGCGGCGGCCGGCGCCATGGGGCGCAGGCCAAGCTTCGCCGCCACGCCCGATGCCGCCGCCGGACGTTTTCTCAGTCCCGAACAGCAATATCTGCTGAAGAAGCGGCGCGAAGCGGAACAGCGCCAGGCGAAGGACCGCCGCACCGCCCTTGCCATCGTCCTGGCGCTGGTCCTTCTCGTGGCCGGCGCGGTCGCGGGGCTGGTCTGGCTCTGGCAGTCATCGGTCGCCTGACGGAAGCCCGGGGCAACCGGGGCTCAAACCGCCAGCGCGGCCTCCAGCCCGGCGGCAATGCCCAGCAGGCTGCGGTCGCTGCCCCGGCGGCCCATCGCCATCAGCCCGACCGGCAGCCCGGCCGACAGCACCGGCAGCGAGATCGCCGGCAGGTCGAACAGGTTGGCGATGCGGGTATTGCGCAGCAGCAGCAGGTTGACGCGGTGGAAGGCGGCATCCTCCAGCACATCGGCGATGGCGGGGGCGGTCAGCGGAACGGTAGGCAGCAGCAGGACCGGATGCCGGGCCATCCGCTCGTCCATCAGGCGGATAAGGTCGGCGCGGCGGCGCTGCATGCGGACGTAGTCGGCGGCGGGCGTCCGGCCGCCGGCCTCGATGCGGGCGCGGGTCTTGGGATCGACGCCGTCGAACTCCGCGATGCCAAGCTCGGCCAACGTCGCCGCAAGTTCGATGGCGGTGAAGACGCCGATGCGGTCCAGATCGGCCAGGGCATCCAGTTCGGCGTCGATGGAGCCGTCGATGATGTGAGCCCCGGCGGCCCGCAGGCGGTCCAGCGCCGCCTCGAAAGCCGCGGCGACCGCCGGCTCGATCCCGTCGAACAACCGCCACCGCGGCACCAGGAAGGACTGTCCGGCAACCGGCAGAGGGGCCAGCGGCGCCGGATCGCCATCTCCCAGAATTGAATCGAGCAAGGCCGCGTCCGCGACGGTCGCGGCGACCGGGCCGATCACATCCAGCGAGGCCGACAGCGGGAAGGCGCCCTCGGCCGACAGGCGCCCGGAGGTCGGCTTGAACCCCACCGCGCCGGACAGCGCCGCCGGAATGCGCAGCGAGCCGCCGGTGTCGCTGCCGAGCGCGATCTCCGCCATGCCGTCCACCACCGAGATCACCGCACCGGAGGAGGAACCGCCCGGCACCCGCGAGCGGTCGCGCGGATTGCCGGGATTGCCGTAATGGGGATTGATGCCGACGGCGGAGAAGGCGAATTCCGTCATGTGGGTGCGGCCGACGATGACGGCGCCGGCGGCACGCAGCCGCGCCACGGCGCGGGCATCCCGCCGGGCGGCGGGCCGGCCGCGCAAGATGGCGGAGCCTGCGACGGTGATGTCCCCCGCCACGTCGAACAACGCCTTGACCGAGACGATCCGGCCGTCGAGCGGTCCCAGCGGCCGGCCCGCCGCCGCCCGGCGGTCACTGGCGGCGGCGTCGTCCCGCGCCTCGTCGGCATAGGTTTCGGTGAAGACCAGCGCGCCCTGCCGCTCCGGGTCGGCGATGCGGGAAAGCGCCGCCTCCAGCCGGTCGGACGCGGACGGACGGGGGGGCGCGGGCATGGTCATGGCGGGTTCCTGGCAGGTCATGGGGCGGACCGGACGATAGCGGGACGTCCCATCGCATGTGCCACATCGGCGCCGGCTTGGCGACCGGGAACATGCGGCCCTCGGAACGGGCGGCGGCGTGAAATGCGGGCACCGCTCGCCATCGACAAAGCCCTTCCGATTTTTCGCATCCACTGATGTGAAACTATCCTGATCTCTACTTTCGTCAGGGTATTTGCCCTTCGGCCGATGGCGCGTGCCGACAGCGTGTGATAATCAGGAGAGAACGAAGCGGACCGAGCAGACACACGGCCGACGCGAGTCCCCGCCCCCCAACACGGACTTTGCAGTTCGGAAGCCGGGGGGATCGATCGCCAACGGCCGGCCTTTTCCGGAATGACTCACGGAAGGACGGACTCCGATGCCTGCAACGCCTCACTTCCATCCACCCGGCAGCGCGCCCCTGGGCTCCCTGGAGCATCATGCCGAGCGCCACGTCGCCATCGTCGGCGCGGGGTTCACCGGCAGCCTGCTGGCGGCCCACCTGCTGCGCGGTGCGGGGGCACCGCTGGTGGTCCATCTGATCGAATATGGCAGCAGACCGGGAACCGGCGTCGCCTACTCCACCCCCAACGGCGCCCATGTGCTGAACGTCCGCGCCTATAACATGAGCGCCTATCCGGACGACCCGCGCCATTTCCTGCGCTGGCTGTGGAGCCGGGCGGAGGCGCCGACAGCGGAACAGCCGGTGCCGCCGAGCGGCCACGCCTTCGTGTCGCGTGCCCTGTACGGCGCCTACATCCAGGACGTTCTGGCGGAAGCGCAGGCGGAGGCCCCCGCACATGCCCGCCTCAACCTGATCCGCGGCGAGGCGGTGGACGTCCGCACGGAGGATCCGGCCGGCGGCAGACGCGCCGTGCATGTGCGCCTTGGCGATGGCCGCGTGGTCAGCGCCGATACCGCCGCGCTCTGCATCGGCAATTTCCCGCCATCGGCACCCTGTCTCGCCTCGGCGACCGCGGAGGAGGCATTCGCGTCCGACCGCTTCATCGGCGACCCGTGGGATGCCGCCGCCATCGGCCGAATCGACCATGACGCCCCCGTCGCCATCCTCGGCACCGGACTGACCATGGTGGACACGGTGCTGTCTCTGCTCGACCAGGGACATCGCGGCCCGATCACCGCCGTGTCGCGCCGTGGCCTGCTGCCGCTGCGCCATGAGGAGACGCGGCCCTACAGCTCCTTCCTGCATCCCGACGTTCTGCCCAGCACGGTGCTGGACGTGCTGATCGCGCTGAAGGCCGATGCACGGCGGGCGGCGGCGGCAGGCTATGACTGGCGGTCTGCCTTCGACGCGCTGCGTCCGCACCATCACCGCATCTGGTCGCATCTGCCGATGGAGGAGCGCCGCCGCTTCCTGCGCCACGCCCGCCCCTTCTGGGAGGTGCACCGCCACCGCATGGCCCCCCAGGTAGCCGACCGGATCGCCGCCGCCCGTGCCGGCGGCCAGCTGACGATCCTGCCGGGCCGGCTGAAGGATGCGGCGTTGACCGGCACCGGGCTGGACCTGCACGTCGTGGAGCGCGGCGGCGGAGCGGTGCGGGTGTTGACGGCGGCTGCGCTGATCAACGCCACCGGCACCAACTGCGACTATACCCGCATCCGCCATCCGCTGGTGCGCTCGCTGCTGGACCGCGGCCTCGCGCGGCCGGACCCGCTGCGGCTGGGGCTGGACGTGACGGAAGGCGGTGCGGTGATCGCCGCCGACGGCACTCCGGCGCCGCGTCTGCTGGCCTTCGGTCCTGTCGCCAAGGCGCCCTTCTGGGAAATGACCGCCGTGCCCGAACTGCGCAGCCAATGCGCCGACGCGGCCCGGCGGATCCTGGACGATCCGCCCGGCGGTGCGGCAACCGGCCAAGGCGCCGTGCCGGTGATGCCGACGCTGGAGTGTCCCGATCCGCCGCGGGTGTGATGAATGGGCTGTGAGACGGCGAAAGCGTCACCGCGCCTTGGGCAGTGGCGGCGCATAGCCGCCGGCCTTGCTGGTGCGCAGGCCGAGCGCCGCCAGCCCCTCCACCAGCTTCACGGCGGCGGTGACGCCGTCCACCACCGGCAGGCCCATCTCCCCGCTCAACGAGCGGGCGAGATCGGCCATGCCGGCGCAGCCCAGCATGATGGTCTCGGCTCCGTCCTGTTCCACGGCCCGGCGGATCTCTGCGCGCACGCGCTCGACGGCGCCGGACGCCGGGTCCTCCAGCGCCAGGACGGGCACACCCGCCGCGCGGATGGTGCAACGGCCGGCCATGCCGTAACGCTGCGCCAGCCGCTCCAGCGCCGGAATCGAGCGGGGCAGCGTCGTCACCACGCTGAACCGCCCGCCGAGCAGCGCGGCGGTCTGCATCGCCGCCTCGCAGATGCCGATCACCGGCGCGTCGGCGAGGCTGCGCGCGGCATCCAGCCCGACATCGTCGAAACAGGCGATCACCGTGCCGGCGATGTCGCTCCCGCGCTGATGCCGGTCGATCTCCGCCAGCAGTCCGGGGACGGCCAGCGCCTCGTCGTAATAGCCCTCGATGCTGGCCGGGCCGGTCGGTGGGTTGGTGGCGAGGATCTCGGTGCCCGGCGCGGCGACGCTGCGGGCGGCGGCGGCGATCCGCCCGGTCATGGAGGCGGTGCTGTTGGGATTGACGACCAGAATGCGCATGGTGGTGGGAATCCTCAAATGCCGCTTCGGTGCAGGCGGTGGCGGCGCAGCGCGATCAGGCCCAGCAGGGCCACGCCGATCACGGTGAAGGAGAACACCGTCGTCAGCGATCCCAGCGCATAGAGCACCGGCGTGGTGACGTTGGTGGTCATGCCGTAGATCTCCAGCGGCAGCGTGTTGAAGCTGCCGGCAGTCATCAGCGTGCGGGCGAACTCGTCGTAGGACAGGGTGAAGCCGAACAGGCCGACGCCGATCAGGCTGGGCAGCAGGATCGGCAGCACGACATGGCGCACCGTCTGCCAGGGCGAGGCGCCCAGGTCGCGCGCCGCCTCCTCATAGGCCGGGTTGAAGCGGTTGAAGATGGCGAAGACGATCAGCAGGCCGAAGGGCAGCGTCCAGGTCAGATGCGCGCCCAGCGCCGAGCTGTACCAGGCCGGCTCCAGCCCCAGGATGTTGAAGAACAGGCCGATGCCCAGGCTGACCAGGATCGACGGCACGATCAGGCTGGCGACCGCGAGATAGAACAGCGCCCCGCTGCCCCGGAAGCGGCGGCGGAAGGCGAAGCCGGCCAGCACCGAGAACAGCACGGTCAGCACCATCACCATCAGCCCCAGCGCGATCGACCGGCGGAAGGACCCGCCGAAATCGCCCACCGCCTGCTGTTCGAACAGGTTGCGGAACCAGTGCAGCGAGACGCCGTTCATCGGGAAGGTCAGCCCGCCCTCCGGCCCCTGGAAGGACAGGATCAGGATGGTCGCGGTCGGGCCGTAGAGGAACAGCACGAACAGCGAGAAGAAGGCCCCCAGCAGATAGAAGGACAGGCCGCGGCGGGAGGTGTTCATCTCTCACAGCTCCTTGCGGATGTCGACGACGCGCAGCATCGCCACCACCATGATCAGGACGACGGCCAGCAGCACCACCGCGTTGGCGGCGGCGGCCGGGTATTGCAGAAGCGAGATTTCGTTGGCGATCATCAGCCCGATGGAGGCGCTCTGCCCGCCGCTCATCAGCCGCACGGTGATGAAATCGCCCATCACCAGCGTGACGACGAAGATGGAGCCGATGGCGATGCCGGGCTTGGTCAGCGGCAGGATGACGTTCCACAAGGTCTGCGCCGCGCTGGCGCCGCCGTCGCGCGCCGCCTCGATCAGCGCGCGGTCGATGCGCATCATCGAATTGAAGATCGGCACCACCATGAACAACGCATAGAGGTGGACGAAGGCCAGCACCACCGAGAAGTCGGAGAACAGCAGGAACTCCAGCGGCTGGTCGATGATCCCGGCGGAGATCAGGCCGGAATTCAGCAGACCGTTGCGCCCCAGGAACGGGATCCAAGAGATCATGCGGATGATGTTGGAGGTCCAGAACGGGATGGTGCAGAGCAGGAACAGCACCATCTGCCAGGTGGTGGAGCGCACATGGAAGGCCAGGAAATAAGCGACCGTGAAGCCGATGCCGAGCGTGATCGCCCAGGTCAGCGCCGCGTATTTCAGTGTGTTCAGATAGGTCTTCCAGGTGACCGGCGAGGTCAGGAGCTCCGTGTAGTTGGTCAGCACGAAGTCCGGGTAGATGCGCACGCTGTCGTAATCCCAGAAGCTGACCGCGACGATGGTCAGGATCGGCACCAGCAGGAACAGCAGCAGCGTGACGGTCAGCGGCGCCGCCTGCAGATAAGGTGCGATGCGCGGCAGCAGACGGCCACGCCGCGCCCTGCCGGCGGCGGCCGTGACGGACGGTCGGGACGTTTCGGCGGTCAGGGTCATGGGCGTGGGTCCTGCAATTCAAAGATAGGATCAGTGCTGTGCCCCCTCCCTCCCGCTTCGCGGGTCCCTCCCTTCCCCCGCTTCGCGGGAGAGGGTGGATTCGCAATGCGGCGGCAGTCCCCTCTCCCTCGAAGAGGGGGAGGGTTAGGGTGGGGGCATCGAAGCCGACGCTTACGCCGCGATGAACTCGTTCCACTTGCGGACCATGTAGCGGTCCTCGTCCATCACCGCGTTCCAGCAGGCGACGCGGCCCATGCGGTCCTGGAACGACCCGCCGTCGCGCACCGCGCCGGCCTTTTCCATCACCTTGCCTTCGGGGCTGAGGATGTCGGTCTTGGCCGGCTGGCCCTCCATCCAGAAGGCCCATTCCTCCGGTGTCATGTGCTGCTTGGCGGTGTCGAGCACGGCCGAATAATAGCCCTGGCGGTTCAGATAGGCGCCGACCCAGCCCGACAGGTACCAGTTGATGTACTCGTAGGCCGCTTCCAGCTCCAGCCCGCTCAGATGCTTGGCGATGCCGAGACCGCCGCCCCAGGCGCGATAGCCTTCCTTCAGCGGCTGGTAGACGCATTGGATGCCCTTGGCGCGCACGGCGGCGACGGCGGGCGACCACATCGACTGGATGATGACCTCACCCGACGACATCAGGTTCACGCTTTCGTCGAAGGTCTTCCAGAAGGCGCGGAACTGGCCGGCCTTCTTGGCCTCGGTCATGATCTTGAGGGTCTTGTCGATCTCCTCCTTGGTCATGTTGCCCTTGTCGCCATATTTGACCTCGCCCATCGCCTCGCAGACCATGGCGGCGTCCATGATGCCGATGGACGGGATGTTCAGCAGCGACGCCTTGCCCTTGAAGGCGGGGTCGAGCAAATCCTTCCAGCTGGAGATCGGCCGCCCGACCAGATCGGGGCGGATGCCCAGCGTGTCGGCGTTGTAGATGGTCGGGATCAGCGTCATCCACTGGGTCTGCGACTTGGCGAACTTGATGCTGTCCTTGCCCTCGACGAAGCCGACGGTGTGGGGGGCGGTGCCCTGCGCGATGGCGCTGTCCGGCGTCAGCTTGCCGGTGACGAAGATCGGGACGATCTTGTCGAAGTTCTTGATCTTGCTCACGTCCATCGGCTGCATGACGCCGGCCGGGAAGACCTTCTTGCAGATCCAGTATTCGATGTCGGCGATGTCGTAGGACTTCGGCTGCGTCACTGCGCGCTGGGTCACCGCATCGGAATCGAGCGCCGTCATCTGCAGGGTGAAGCCCAGATCCTCCTTCACCTTGTCGGCGACGGCGTTCAGGTTGGACACGCCGGTGCCGAACTGGCGCAGCGTGATGTTCTTGATGTTCTGCGCCCAGATGGTCGGAAAGCCGGTGATGGCGCCGGAACCGACGGCGGCGCCCGCCACGGCGGCGGTGCCCTTCAGCAGGGTGCGGCGGCTGACGCCGGCCGAGGAGTTTGACAGCGTCGAAGGAGTACGGGTGTCGGTCATCGCTGAGCCTCCAGTCTGTTCATCGTGTTGTTTTTGGGTGTGTTTTTCGATAGGCGCTTTTGAAATGGGTCAGGACGCCAGCGGGTGGACGTCGCGGCGGCTCCAACCGGCGCGCACGCGCTCGCCCACGCCGACCGGCGCGTCGAAATAGCGGGCCTCGTCCAGAACGACGGCGAACTCGTCGGCGCCGGGAATGTCGAGGCTGAGATGGACGGAGGCGCCGTGATACTCCAGCGCCCGTACCGTGCCCTCCACCTGGATTTCCGTCGGCAGTTCGGCCCCGCCCAGCAGGATGCGGTCGGCGCGCACCGCGCAGTACCCGGAATCGCCGACCACATCGCCGTCGATGACGTTGTGGCCACCGATGAAGCGGGCGACGAAGGCGGTGCGCGGATGGTTGAACAGTTCGCGCGGCGGGCCGGCCTGTTCGATCCGCCCCTGGTTCATCACCACGGCGAGGTCGGCCAGCGCCATCGCTTCCGTCTGGCTGTGGGTGACGTGGATGAAGGTGATGCCGATGTCGCGGTGCAGGCGCTTCAGCTCCTCCCGCATGCGCACGCGCAGGAAGGGGTCGAGAGCCGACAGCGGCTCGTCCAGCAGAAGCACGCCCGGCTGGGTGATCAGCGCGCGGGCCAGCGCGACGCGCTGCTGCTGCCCGCCCGACAGCTGCGACGGCAGGCGGCCGGCATATTTGCCCATGTCGACGAGGTCGAGCATCTCCGCCGCGCGGCGTCGCCGTTCCTCCTTCGCCACCCCCTTCATCTTCAGGCTGAAGGCGACGTTGTCGGTGCAGTCCAGATGCGGGAACAGGGCGTAGCTCTGGAACATCATCGCCGTGCCGCGCTTGGCCGGCGGGTCGTCGTTGACCACCGTGTCGCCGATCAGCAGGTCGCCATCCGTGATGTCCTCATGCCCGGCGATCATCCGCAGGGTGGAGGTCTTGCCGCAGCCGCTCGGCCCCAGCAGGCAGCAGTAGGAGCCGGCGGCGATCCGCAGATCGATGCCGTCCACCGCCACGGTCGCGCCATAGGCCTTGCGCAGCTTCACCAGTTCGACCGTCGAACCCGCCGTCATCGGATGGCCTCCAACATTGTGCACAATTTGCGCGGTCGTTTGTGACCGGTTCGCCTTGTGCATGTCGCGTGCCAGCGGCGGAATCCCGGAAATCAACCGGTTTTCCGACGCTTCGTTGCGCAATGGATCGGCATTTGTGCAGCATCTCGGCGCGATGGCGCCATTCTGGGCAGTCCTAACTCCAGCAGCCGCCGACGCGCCACTCCGGCGATTGCTGTTTCACCGCTGGCCCAGTTTGTGCACAATGTGCTGCATGTTTCCCGCACACCGTTAAAAGCACCCTGCCAGCCAATGACGACCGCCGCGCCCGCCAAGCCAGCCCGCCGCACGCCCCGCGCCCGCACCGGTGCCCGCGCCAGCGCCGAATCCCGCATCGTCCGCAGCATCGGCGAGGCGATTGCCGACCGCCGCCTGCCGCCCGGCACCAAGTTGACCGAGGAAAGCCTGGCGGAAGCCTTCGGAGTCAGCCGGGAACGGGTGCGCAAGGTCCTGCTTCTGCTGGCGCAGCGGCGCGTGGTGACGCTGATCCCCAACCGCGGCGCCTTCGTCGCCAAGCCGACGCCCAAGGAGGCACGCGAGGTGTTCGAGGCCCGCCGGGTGATCGAACGCGCGATCATGGAACGGCTGGAACGGATGCCGCGCCCCTTGCCCGACGATGTGCTGGAGAAGCTGCGCGGCCATGGCGCGCTGGAGGATGCCGCGGAACTCGCGGCCGACCGCAAGGCGATGATCCGGCTGTCCGGCCAGTTCCACCTGCTGCTGGCGGAATTCGCCGGCAACGCGACGCTGACGGGGATCCTGGCCGACCTGATCGACCGCTCCAGCCTCGCCATCGCCGCCTTCGAGCGGCGGTCGTCGCACACCTGCTCCGCCGACGATCACCGCCGCCTGATCGCCGCCCTGATCGGCAATGCGCCGGGCGAGGCGACCGCCCTGATGATCGACCACCTCGACGAGGTCGAACGTCAGCTGGATCTGGAGGCCAGGACGGAGAGCCGCATCGACCTGAAGGCGATCTTCGCCGACGAGACGGAACCGGCCTGACAGCACGACAGCATTGGCAACAATCGCCCTCTCCCGCCCCGGGAGAGGGCGCCGTAACATCAATCAAACCCGCATGCCGGCCGACAGGTTCAGCGTGTCCTGGATCTCGCCGGCCAACTGGTCGGCGATGGGCCCGACGATCACCTGGACGGAGTTGGCCGACGGCTTCACCACGCCACGGGCGCCCAGGCGCTTCAGTTCCGCCTCGTCTATCCGGGTTGCGTCGGCGACGGCCAGGCGCAGGCGCGTGGTGCAGGCCTCGACAGAGCGCAGATTGCCGGCCCCGCCCAGCGCCGCGACAAAGGCGCCGGCCCGGTCGCTCGCCACCGCCGCGGATGCCGGCGCATGCACGGCCGACACAGGCGCCGCCGCCTGCCCGGCGGGGATGGCGACGTCGTCGCGGCCCAGCGTCTTCAGGTCGAAGCGCCGGATGACGAAGCGGAACAGCGTGTAATAGATCACGAAATAGGCGGCACCCACCGGCAGCAGCAGGATGGGGTTGGTCGCCTTGCCGTAATTCAGCACATAGTCGAACAGGCCCGCCGAGAAGCCGAAGCCCAGCTTCACGTTCAGCACATCCATCAGCACCATCGACAGGCCGGTCAGCACGGCATGGACGGCGAACAGCACCGGCGCCAGGAACATGAAGGCGAATTCCACCGGCTCGGTCACGCCGGTCAGGAAGGCGGTCAGCGCCATCGACAGCAGCACGCCGCCGACCGCCGCCCGGTTCTCCGGCTTGGCCGTGTGGTACATGGCGAGGCAGGCCGCGGGCAGGCCGAACATCATCACCGGGAAGAAGCCGGCCATGAAGGCGCCGGCCGCGGGATCGCCCTTGAAGAAGCGGTTCAGATCGCCGGTGACGCCCTGGTAATCGCCCAACAGGAACCAGGCGATGTTGTTGATGATGTGGTGCAGGCCGGTGATGATCAGCACCCGGTTCAGCACGCCGTAGAGGAACAGCCCCAGCTTGCCCAACCCGAGCACGCCGGTGGTCAGCGCGCTCAACCCGGCATCGACGACGGGCCAGCCATAGCCGAAGATCAGCGCGATCCCCAGCGCCGCCAGACCGGTGACGATGGGCACGAAGCGCCGGCCGCCGAAGAAGGCGAGATAGTCCGGCAGCTTGATGTCCTTGTACCGGTTGTAGAGCTGGCCGGCGATGATGCCGATCAGGATGCCGACCGGGATGCTGATGCGGCTGGACATCTTCGCCACCAGTTCCGGCGGCACGCCGCTGAGCACGACGGCGCCCTTCACCGCCACGAAGTAGCCCACCGCGCCGGCCAGACCGGCCGCGCCATGGTTCTCGCGGGCGAAGCCGATGGCGATGCCGACGGCGAACAGGACGCCCAGGTTGGAGAAGACGGCGTCGCCCGCCGCGGCGATGAAGGCGATGTTCAGCAGGTCGGGCTGGCCGATGCGCAGCAGCAGCCCGGCGATGGGCAGCACGGCGATCGGCAGCATCAACGCCCGCCCGAGCCTCTGGACGCCCGAAAAACGGTCGCCCGAAAAACGATCAGCAGACATTCGGACGTCTCCCCTACAACAGGCCGGGCCTCACCGGGCCGGGCATCAGGATTGGATTTCGGGTATCCGGCGACGGGGCGGAGCGCGGCCGTCCCGCCATGCCGCCCGTCAGGAGGACTGCCGGGCGATGGACCCGGCACGTTCCATCGCCCGGCGCAGGTTGCCGCCGGTCTCGATCAGCAGGCGGTCGATGTCGGGACCGTCCAGGCCGGCAAGCCCCAGCACGGCGCGGCGGACGTCGCCATGCCGCTCCATCGCCGCGCCGGCCAGCGCTTCGTCCACCCCGGCGATGCGCGCGACCATGGCGGCGCAGCGGCGGCGGAGCTTGGCGTTCTCCGGCCGGACATTGATCATCAGGTTGTCATAGACGTTGCCGAGCGCGGTCATGACGCCGGTCGAAAACAGGTTCAGCACCACCTTCTGCGCCGTGCCGGCCCCCAGGCGGGTGGAACCGGCGATCACCTCCGGCCCGGTCAGGGTCAGGATGGGATGCTCCACCGCCTCAAGCAGGGGGGACCCGGCGCTGCTGGCGATCCCCATGGTCAGGGCCCCCCTCTCCCGCGCGGCGCGGAGGACGCCGACGGTGTAGGCGCTGGCGCCGCTGGCCGACAGGCCGACAACCACGTCATCCGCGGCGATGCCCGCACGGGCGGCCTCGGCGCGGCCGGCATCCTCGTCATCCTCCGCCGCACCGGTCAGCCCGCGCGACAGGTCGAGCCCGCCCGCGATCAACAGGACCAGACGCTCAGCCGGCCAGTCGAAGGTCGGCCCCAGGTCCAGCCCGTCCAGCGCCGCCACCATGGCCGAGGACCCGGCCCCGGCATAGACCAGCCGCCCACGACCGCCGGACAGCCGGTCCGCCGCGGCCTCCACGGCGGCGGCGACGGCCGGCAAGGCAGGCGCGCAGGCGGCGAGCGCCCGCGTCTGCCCCTCCCAAAGGGCCGTCATCAGCTCATTGGTCGGCCAGAGGTCCAGCCGGCCGTACCGGTGCGCCGTATCCTCCGTGCCGCCCGCCATGCCCACCGCTCCCGCTCTGCTCGCCGCCCTTGCCGGGCGCCCCGTCCCCGACCGCCTGCCGGCCATCGGTGGTATTAGATTGGACTGTATGTGCAGCATACCAAAATCCGGTTTCTCCGCAATCGCAATCTGATTGTTCGCCTTTGCCTCTTTCCGCCGCCCGGCGGCTGTTGCCGATTGGCCTTTCAGTGGTATCATGCCCATCCCAAAGCACTGGAGTGGCTGCCGATGTCCACCGCCGCCGCCGCGGCCCCGTTCGACCCGACCGCCCTGTCGGATGCCCTGCCGCTTCCGCTCTACCTGCAGCTGGCGCGGCATCTGCGGACGCTGATCGTGGAAGGGCGGCTGACCGACCAGGACGCCCTGCCCGGAGAGCGCGAGCTGGCGGAAACCTTCGGCGTGTCCCGCGTCACCGTGCGCAAGGCACTGCGCGAACTGATCGCGGAAGGGCTGCTGCACCAGCGCCAGGGGGCCGGCACCTTCATCAACCGCAGCCCGCATGTGGAACAGCGGCTGTCGACGCTGACCAGCTTCACCGAGGACATCGGCGGGCGCGGGTTGAAGCCGGATTCGCGCTGGCTCAGCCGGTCCGTCGGAACGGCGACACCGGAAGAGGCGATGGCGCTGGGGCTGCGGCCGGGGGCGGAGGTGGTGCGGCTGCACCGTCTGCGGCTGGCCGACGGCACGCCGCTCGCCATCGAGCTCAGCGCCCTGCCGGCCGGCTTCCTGCCCGATCCGGAACTGGTGCAGGGCTCGCTCTACGAGACTTTGCGCGGGCGTGGCCATCCGCCCTTCCGTGCCCTGCAACGCTTGTCTGCCATTCGCCTGCCGGCGGATCAGGCGGCGCTTCTGGGGGTTCCCGACGGCGCCCCCGCCCTTTACATTGAGCGCCGCACCTTCCTGGAGAACGGAACCCCGCTGGAGTTCGTCCGTTCCCACTACCGCGGCGACGCCTATGACTTCGTCGTGGAGCTGTCGCTGGCCTGATCCCTGCGGATCATCCCTCCCATGATAAATTTCCCCACGAGAGCGCGCGATGAAGCCTGCCCTTGATACCCCGTTCCGTGTCCGGGCCATCCTGTTCGACATGGACGGAACCCTGATCGACACCACGGGTCCCGTTGAACGCTCCTGGCGCAGCTGGGCGGCCCGGCACGATCTGGATCCCGACGCCATCCTGGCCGTCTGCCACGGTGTCCGCAGCATCGAGACGGTCCGCCGCTTCGCCCCCGCCGGTGCCGACATCGACGAGGAGGTGCGTCTGGTGGAGGAGTGCTACACCAACGACACCGAAGGCGTGCGCGCCGTTCCCGGCGCCCTGGAGCTGCTGCAATCGCTGCCGCGCCATCGCTGGGCGGTGGTGACCTCCGCCCCACAGGACATGGCGCGCAAGCGGATCGCCCAGGCCGGCCTGCCCCTGCCCGACCTGCTGATCGGCGCCGACAATGTCACCCAGGGCAAGCCCCACCCGGAAGGCTACCGCACCGCCGCCGAAAAGCTGGGCTTCGACCCGCGCGAGACCGTGGTGTTCGAGGACGCCCCGGCCGGCCTGGAGGCCGGCCACGCCGCCGGCGCGCGGGTGATCGCGCTGACCACGACACTGCCGGCGCATGAGCTGGGCGGGAATCTGTGCCTGCCCGATCTGACGGCGCTGCGGGTGCGGGTGGACGAGGATGGGTTGGAGATCGTGGCGGTGGGCGGTTGATACTTGGGAGGGTTGGGGTGGGGGATCGTCAACCGACATTCCCCCACCTCAAGCCCCCCGCCACTCCCCCTCCACCCAGGTCCCGCGCACCGTCAGGTCCGGCCGCAGCAGCACAAGATCCGCCCGCCAGCCCGGCGCGATCCGCCCACGCTCGCCGGCCATGCCCAGGAACTCCGCCGGATAGAGCGATGCCATCCGCAGCGACTCCTCCACCGGCAGTCCGATCAACGTTCCCGCATTGCGCACCGCCGTCGCCATGTCGAGGTCGGCCCCCGCCAGCGTTCCGTCGGCCAGCACCAGCCGCCCCTCCCGCCGGTAGATCGTCCGGCCGTTCAGTTCGAAACTGTCGGCATCGGTGCCCGTCGGCGGCATGGCGTCGGTCACCAGCATCATCCGCCCGCGCGGCCGCGCGGCCAGCGCCGCCCGCATCATCAGCGGATGGACGTGGTGCCCGTCGGCGATCAGCCCGCACCAGGGCCGCCCATCGGCCAGCGCCGCGCCGGCAGGGCCGGGTTGCCGGTTGGCGATGCCGGGCATGGCATTGTAGAGGTGGGTGACCCCGCGCACGCCGAGATCGAAGGCCTCCACCACCCGCTCCGCACTCGCCATGGTGTGGCCGACCGACAGGATCGCCCCGGCGGCCATCAACCGCGACAGGGCCGCATCCTCCACGCATTCCGGCGCCAGGGTCAGCAGCACCCGCCCGCCCGGCATCCGCCCGGGCAGGCCGCCGATGAAGTCCAGGTCGGCCCCGTCCGGCGCGCGGACGAAGCGCGGATCATGGGCGCCCACCCGCTGCGGGCTGATGAACGGCCCCTCGAAATGGATGCCCAGCACGCCGCTGCCGGGTTGCGCCACCGCCGCCACCGCGGCTTCGGCGGCGTCGCGATGACATTCCGGCGTGTCGGTGATCACGGTCGGCAGCAGCCCGGTGGTGCCGAAGCGCCGGTGCGCGGCGGCGATGGCGAGCGTCGCCTCCAGCGTCGGCCGCTCGTTGAACAGCACGCCGCCGCCGCCATTCACCTGGATGTCGATGAAGCCGGGAGCCAGCAGGTCGTCCGCCTCCAGTTCCACCGTCCGCTCGATATCCGGCGGTGTGCGGCCGGGGGCGACGATGTCGAGGATGCGGCCATCCCCGACCAGCAGGCTGCGGCCTTCGAGGATGGTCTCGCCGGTGAAAATCCGGGCGCCGGTCAGGATCTGTCGCATCAGACGGTCTTCGTCACTTTGGCGAGGTTGGGCGGGCTGTCGGGATCGATGCCGCGGGCCAGCGCCAGTTCATAGACCGCGCCATAGAAGCTCTGCAACGCCGCCAGCGGTGCGGCCTCCGGCGCCAGATTGGGCAGGCCGGGCAGCAGCGTGGTGCCGGCAAGGCCGCTTTCCGTCGTGGCGACGGCGGCCCCCAGCCCGACGATGCGCTCCACCACCGCGCGGGTGTGCGGCTCCGCCGCGTCGGCCTGGGTCAGGGCCAGCACCGGGAATCCCGGACCGACCAGCGCCAGCGGCCCGTGGACGACCTCCGCCGCGCTGAAGGCTTCCGCATGCAGGCGGCAGGTCTCCTTGAACTTCAGCGCCATCTCCAGCGCCGCCCCGAAGCCGACTCCGCGCCCCAGCACATAGAGGTTCCGCGCATCGACGAGCGGCATCAGCGCCGGTTTCCAGTCCAGCGCCTTCGCCGCTTCCAGCGTCTCCGGCAGGACGCCAAGCGTCGCCTTCAGCGCCGGGTCGTCCTGCCAGTGGGCGACCAGCTGCAGATAGGCGGCGAGCGACGCGATGCAGGATTTGGTCGCGGCGACGCTGCGCTCCGGCCCGGCCGAGAGCGGCAGGAAATGGTCGCACAGGCCCGCCAGCGGCGAGTCCTCCGCATTGACGAAGCCGACCACCAGCGCCCCGCCGGCCTTCGCCGCCTCCACCAGACGCAACAGGTCCGGGCTACGGCCGGATTGCGAGACGGCGACGAACAGCGCGCCCTCCAGGCTGAGCCGCCCGCCATAGACCGAGGCGATGGACGGTCCGATGGAGGCCACCGCCCGGCCCATGCGGGTTTCGATCAGGTATTTGCCATAGGCCGAGGCATGGTCGGAGCTGCCGCGGGCGCAGGTGACGACGAAGCGCGGCGGATGGCGGCGCAGCCGCTCCCCCAATTCGGCGAAGCCGGCGCCGCAACGCTCGATCTGCCGGGCCACCGCGGCGGGCGCCTCTGCCGCCTCCGCTGCCATCAGGGGGGGATTTCGGGGCGGCTTCTGCTCTGTCATGGCGGCGCTCGCGATTGACTGGTATAGATACCAATGTAAGACCTTATTGTGCCGGAGGCCAGCGCCCATTGGTGGAATCGCACCGCAACCCTGCTCGCACTGCGCAAATGAAAAGCGGCGCGACCTGGAAGGGCCGCGCCGCATGATGAAACCAGTCGAATACCAGATGGAACATGCGCTACTCGGCTGCACGGCGCCCGCCCGGCAGCAGGCCGGTCAGCACCCCGGCGAGCGCGTCGGCGTCGTTGCCGACGATCAGGTCGAGGCCGTTGGGGGGCATCTCCATCACCACGCGCACGCCAGCCCGCTTCAGCGCATCGGCATTCGCCTTGCCGGCATCGGTCAGTTCGATCCGCAGGCGGGTGGTGGCGAAGGCGGCAAGCGTCTTGATGTTGCCGGCGCCGCCCAACGCCTCGGCGATGCGGGCGGCCCGGTCGGTCGGCTGCGGTGCGGCCGGAGCAGCGGAGGACGGGGCGGAGACGGGCTTAGCGGAGACGGGCTTAGCGGAGACGGGCTTGGCGGATGCGGGCGCCGCGATTGCGGCCGGTCCGTCGGCTTCCGCACCGGCGGAGCGCAGATACTCCTGCATTTCCGTCTTCAGGTTCTCCGACAGGGTGCCGAACACCGCCTGCACGCTGTCGCGCACCCGCAGGATGCCGGACGCACCCATGGCGCGCAGCTTGCCCTCGTCGACACGGGCCGGATCCTGGACCACCACGCGCAGTCGGGTGATGCAGGCGTCCAGGTTGGAGATGTTGCCGCGCCCGCCGAAGGCCAGCACGAGGTCGCGCGCCCGCTCGCTTCCGGTCGCGGCCATGGCGCCGCCCTCTGCCGCATCCTCGCGGCCGGGGGTCTTCAGGTTCAGCGCCTGGATGGTGTAGCGGAACACGACGTAATAGATCGCCGCATAGGCCGGCCCCAGGATCAGCACCAGCCACCATTTCTGCGAATAGGGGCTGAGCACGTTGAACAGCACGAAGTCGATGCCGCCCTGGGAGAAGGTGAAGCCCATATGGGCGCCCAGCGAGTTCATGATGAACTGCGAGGTCGCCGCCAGCACCGCGTGGATCAGGTACAGCACGGGCGCCAGGAACAGGAACGAGAATTCGATCGGTTCCGTGATGCCGGTCAGGAAGGAGGTGAGCGCGGCGGAGATCATGATGCCGCCGACGCGCACCCGGTTCTCCGGCTTGGCGGCATGCCACATGGCGATGGCCGCGGCCGGCAGGCCGAACATCTTGAACAGGAAGGCGCCGGACAGGATGCCGGCGGTGGGGTCGCCGGCGAAATAGCGGGCGATGTCGCCATGGACGATCTGGCCGTCGACATTCTGGAAGGACCCGATCTCGAAGAAGAAGGGCACGTTCCAGATGTGGTGAAGGCCGAAGGGGATCAGCAGGCGTTCGACGAAGCCGTAGATGGTCGCCGCCAGACGCGGATCGTTCACCGCCGCCCAGTGCGAGAAGCTGTTGATGCCGCCCTGGATCGGCGGCCAGATCACCGACAGCACGACGCCCAGCACGATGGCGGCCAGCGCGGTGATGATCGGCACGAAACGCTTGCCGGCGAAGAAGCCGAGATAGGCCGGGAGCGCGATCTTGTAGAAGCGGTTGAACATCGCCGCCGCCAGACCGCCGGCGAGGATGCCGCCGAACACGCCGGTTTCCATGGACTTGATGCCCATGATGGTCTTGGGCTCCATCCCCCAGACCCCGGTCATCACGCCAAGCGTGGCCAGCATCACGATATAGCCGATGGTGGCGGCGATGGCCGACACGCCGTCATTCTCGGTATAGCCCAGCGCGACACCGATGGCGAAGATCAACGGCAGATTCCCGAAGATCACGTCGCCCGAATTCTTCATCAGCATCGACAGCAGCGGCGGCATCCATTCGAAGTTCGCCGCACCGATGCCCAGCAGCAGACCGGCGACGGGAAGAACCGCCACCGGCAACATCAGCGATTTGCCGATTTTCTGTAGAAACGCAAAGGGGTTCAATGCCATGGCGGCTCTCCCGCAATTTGTCCGGCGGCGGCAACATCGTCATCCCCGGACGGGAATACAACCCGCAAGGGGGACAGGTTTCACGACATAGGCGACATAGCTTGTCAGGCAAGGCTGGAGGCTTATCCCGGATGCGCCCGATCGGGCGCGGATTGGCCGCAGGCTTCCGCCTTTTCCGAACAGAAAGTTTCGATAATCTATAGCGGGAATTGCGCCTGGGCCATGCGGCGTCTGCGCGCATACAAACGATCCGGCGACCGTGCCAGGATCGCAGCCGTCCGACGCGAAGGCGCCCGCCGGGGTCGATGCGTTAAGAATGAGGACCAACCAAACATGACCGCGATCACGCTTGCAGCACCGCTGGCCGGATGGGCCATGCCGCTGGACGAAGTTCCCGACCCCGCCTTTGCCCAGGGGCTTGTCGGAGCCGGCATGGCCATCGACCCGACCGTGAACGAGTTGCGCAGCCCCTGCGACGGCGTCGTGCTGTCGGTCCACCGCGCGCGCCACGCCTGCACCCTGCGGGCCGCCGGCGGGGCGGAGGTGTTGCTGCACCTGGGCGTCGACACCGTCGGGCTGAACGGCGAAGGCTTCACCGCCCATGTCCGCGACGGGCAGGCGGTGAAGGCCGGCGATCTCCTGATCGGCTTCGACATGGATCTGGTGGGAAGCCGGGCGCAGAGTCTGGTCAGCATGATGGTGGTCGTTAATGACGGCTTCACCGTCGACGGCCAATCCGTCAACCGCGAGATCGCGGTGGGCGAGCCGGCGATGACCATCCACGGCGGCAGCGGCGCCGATGCCGCCGCGCCCTTTGCCGCCCCTTCCGCCGATGCCGCTCCCGACTCGGACGAAACGGGCGAGCGCAGCGTTGTCCTGCCCATCGCCAACGGCCTGCATGCCCGGCCGGCCGCGGCCATGGTCGCCGCCACCAAGGCCTATCCCGGGACCGTCACCATCCAATGCCGCGACCGCAACGCGAACGCCAAGAGCGTCGTCGCACTGATGGGACTCGGCACCGTGCTCGGCGACCGGCTGACCGTGCGCGCCGCGGGCCCCGGTGCCCAGGACATGGCGGAGAGCATCGCCGTGCTGATCGAAGGCGGGCTGGGCGATCCGGTCGTCGACGCAGCCGCGGCACCCGCCGCGACCGCTGCCGCGCCGGGTGCCGCCACCCCGGCCGTACCTCCGGCCCACCCGGCGGAGGAGGAGATCGGCCCGCTCTTCGCCCCCGGCGAGGAGGTTCTGCTGAAGGGAACCATCGCCGTGCCGGGTCAGGCGGTGGGATCCGTCGTCCGCCGCTTCCGCAGCGCCGTGCGCGTGACGGAGGACGGCGCCGGACCGGCGGTGGAGGAGCCGCGGCTGCGTCAGGCGCTGGACAGCGTCATCGCGGAACTGGGCCGCTCGGCCGAGCGGATGCCGGACCATGCCGCCATCTTCCAGGCCCACCGCGAACTGCTGGACGACCCGGAACTGCTGGACGGCGCACTCGCCGACATCCGCGCCGGCAAGAGCGCGGAATGGGCCTGGCAGCGGGCGGCGCGGCAGCAGGCCGATGCGCTGGCGGCGCTGGCCGACCCGCGCATGGCGGAACGCGCGGCCGACCTGCGCGACCTGGAACAGCAGGTGCTGGCCGTGCTGTCCGGCAAGGCGCCGAGCGTCGGTCTGGCGGAACTGCCGTCCGGCAGCATCGTGCTGGCCGACGAAATCCTCCCCTCCGACCTTGCCGGCGTTCCGGCGGGGCGGTTGGCCGGCATCGGCATGGTGCATGGCGGCCCGACCTCGCACGCCGTCATCCTGGCGGCGGCGCTCGGCGTGCCGACCGTGGTGGCGCTCGGCCGGCAGGCGGAGCGGGTGCCGGACGGCGCCCCCGTCGTGATCGACGGCAACCGCGGCGAACTGCTGGTCTTCCCGCCGGAGGACATGCTGGCGACCACGCGCACCGCCGTCGCCGCCCGCGCCGCGCGGCGCGAGGAGAACCGCCTCACCGCCGGCGAGGATTGCCGCATGGCCGACGGCACCCGGATCGAGGTGTTCGCCAATCTGGGCCGGGTCAGCGACGCCCCCGGCGCCGTGGTGGAAGGGGCGGAGGGCTGCGGCCTGCTGCGGACCGAATTCCTGTTCCTGGAACGCCAGTCCGCCCCCACCGAGGACGAGCAGCACCGGCAGTACCAGCAGATCGCCGACGCGCTGGAAGGCCGGCCGCTGGTGATCCGCACGCTGGATGTCGGCGGCGACAAGCCCCTGCCCTATCTGCCGCTGCCGAAGGAGGAGAACCCGGTGCTGGGCCTGCGCGGCGTCCGCGTGGGCTTGCGTGAGCCGGAGCTTCTGCGGGCGCAGATTCGCGCCATCCTCCGGGTGAAGCCGGCAGGCGCCTGCCGCATCATGGTGCCGATGATCGCCTCGCCGTCGGAATTGCTGGCGGTGCGGGCGATGCTGGACGAGGAGCGGGCAAGGCTCGGCCGCGCCGAACCGATCGAGCTGGGCGCGATGATCGAGGTGCCGGCCGCGGCGCTGATCGCCGACCGCATTGGCGCGGTGGCCGATTTCCTGTCCATCGGCACCAACGACCTGACCCAGTATGTGCTGGCGATGGACCGCGGCAACCCGCATGTGGCCGCCCAGCTCGACGCCCTGCATCCGGGCGTGCTGCGGCTGATCCGCCTCGCGGTGATGGGGGCCAAGACCCATGACCGGACGGTCGCGGTCTGCGGCGGCTCCGCCTCCGACCCGATGGCGGCGCCGCTGCTGATCGGGCTGGGCGTGACCGAACTGTCGGCCACCCCGGCGGTGATCGCCGACCTGAAGGCCTTCATCCGCACCCTGCGCATGGAGGACTGCCGCCGCGTCGCCGAAGCGGCGCTGGCCACCGACAGCGCCGACGAGGTCCGCAGGCTGGTGGCGAAGGCGTGGCCGGCGATCTGACGCCGGGCTTGCGGTCGGGACGTCCGCAGATGAAAGGCCGGCCGCCCCTTCCGGGGCGGACCGGCCTTTTTCCTTTGGACCGCTGCCGCGCTTTCGGCAGGGTTCAGGTCCGGCCGGCCATCAGCAAGGCGGCCACCGCCTGGCGTCCGCCATGCCAGCGGGCGGCGGCGCGGGTGGCCGTGCGCATCGCGGCGATGCCGATCAGCGAGGCGGCGACGAACAGGCCCGGCTGCAGGTCGCCCCGCATCAGCAGCGCAGCGGCCATGCCGACGACCAGCACCCGATAGACCGTCTCGCAATAGCGCAGCCCGGCCAGGAAGGCGTCGGCACCGCCGAAGCCCTCGCCGCCGGCCAGCCGTCCGACCTGCGACTGCCCGGTCATCGGGCTCGCCGGTCCGGTGGCGCCAAGCGCGATCATCGCCGCCGGCGCCGTGACACCGGCAATCGCCAGCGCACCCAGCAGCGGATGCAGCATGGCCAGGATCGCCAGATGGATCGGCGCCCATGCCGCCTCCAGCACCCACACGCGGTCCAGCCACGCCATGGCTCCTGCAGACGGCATCAGCCGCGCCAACTCCCGCGCCTGGGCGAAGTCCAGCAGGGCGTGGAGGGCGAACAGCCCCAGCGCGACGGCGACCAGAGCGAGCAGGGCGCCTGTCCCCGCACCATCCCACAGGGCCGCCTGGAGCGGCGCGGCGTAAAGCGCGCTGCCGGCCACCAGCAGGTTCGCCAGCGCCCCGAACAGGCCGCTGCGGACCAGGGCGGATCGGTTGATGGCCGCGTGACGGGCGGTGGACGACGCCATGGCGGACGCTCGCATTCGGAAAGGAAGGACCGGAGAGGTAAACCGGCCCCCGAAGCCCGGCGTCGGAGCCGATGAGTCCCTGAGGGCGGACTGGTCGAACGATACTGGGCTCATGCGGGTTACGGCCGGACGGCCGCTCCTTCACCACCGGGCGCTGCAACGGTGCGCCGGGGCGGAAACCGGTGCACCGCCGGCATGATGCGTGGGAAAATTTCCCACATCAAGCGAAAAGGTGATTCCCTTTCCGCCGCCCCGCGCTATTGTCGGCTCTGTCCCGGGGCATGATCGCCCTCGTCATTGGCCAGCTTTGTTGGAGTTTCCGGCGCGTGCCGACCCGCAATCCCGAATCCGACAGCCAGAAGGAGCCCGGCTTGAAGGGGGCCGGCTTATCCGGGGCGGCACCCCCTCCGGCGGTGCTGACGGCGGTGCGCCGGATGCTGGTTCCGCTGGTGCGGACGCTGATCGGCTTCGGGGTGTCCTGGCCGATGCTGGCGAACCTGCTGAAGTCGGTGTATGTCGAGGTGGCGGAGCGAGGTTTCGCGCTGCCCGGGAAGCCGATGACCGACAGCCGCATCACCCTGCTGACCGGCGTCCACCGCAAGGACGTCAGCCAGATCCGCAACGCTCCGCAGCCGGCGGAAGCCGCCGCCGCCGCGGCACCGTCGTTCGGATCGCAGGTGTTGAGCCGCTGGCTGACCGAGGCTGAATTTCGCGATGCCGGCGGCGGGCCGCGCGCCCTGCCCCGCACCGCTTCCTCCGGTGGCGGGGCCAGCTTCGAGACGCTGGTGACCGGCTTCAGCAGGGACATCCGCCCACGCGCCCTGCTGGACGAACTGCTGCATGCCGGGCTGGTGGCGGAGCGGCCGGACGGCCTGCTCGAACTCGCCGCGGCGGCGCATGTGCCACGGGGCGATCTTGACAAGCTCGCCTATTATTATGGCCGCAACCTTGCCGATCATCTGGCGGCGGCCGGGCACAATCTGGCCGGCGGCGCGCCGCCCTTTCTGGAGCGGGCGCTGGCCTACGACCGGCTGAGCCCCGGATCCATCGACGCCCTGCGCCGGGAGGCGGACCGGCTGGGCATGGCGATGCTGGTTGAACTGAACCGGATGGCCGCCGATCTTGCCGACGGCGATGCCGGCCGCGAGGATGCCAACCACCGCTTCACCGCCGGACTCTACCTCTATGACGAGGCGGAACCGCCCGCTCCTGCGCTGAAAGCCGCCGATGCCGGCGGGGAAACGGCCCCGCCGTGACCGCTCCGGCCAGCCCCCCGCTTCGCGGTCAAGCCGACACCCGGGCCGACACCCGGGCCGGCACTCTGGCGCGCAACCTTCTGCTGACGCTGATGCTGGTCGTCGCAGGCTGCGGCCCCCTGCGCGACGGCTCCTCCCGCGATGGAGGCGTGGCGGACCGCGGGATCGGCGGAACCGGCATTTCGCTTGCCGACCGCGGGATCGGCGGGACCGGGATAGTCGGCACCGTGACCGCCTTCGGCAGCGTCTGGGTCAACGGCCTGCGGGTCGATCTGCCGCCCACCACCGCGGTGCGGATCGAAGGTCAGTCGGCGGAGCCCGGCGAGGTCAGGCTCGGCCACACGGTCGCCATGACGGCGAGCCCCGGCGGACCGACCGGGCTCACCGCGCGCACGCTGGAGGTCCGCTATGCCGTGGCCGGTCCGGTGGAGCGGGCGGAGAGCAGCAGCGGTCTGGTGATGGGGCAGCGCATCGACCTCGCCGATGCGGAGGGGACCACGGCGCTCACCCCCGGCCGCTGGGTCGCCGTTTCCGGCCTGCGCCGTCCGGACGGCGTCGTCGACGCCAGCCGCGTCGATCCCTGGAACCCCGCCCGGGGCTGGGTTCTGCGCGGCCGGCTGGATGCGGTCACGCCCACCACCCTGACCGTTGCCGGGGTGACGCTCCGGCGTGGGCTGAACGTTGCCGCGCCACCGGTCGGAAGTCTCGTGCGCGTCGCCGGGATGCGGGCCGCGGCGGGTGCCTCCGGCGATTCGGCATTGGCGGTCGAACCCGATCCCTTCAATCCCTTCGGCACGGCCGTCGGCGCGCTGTCGGTCGAAACCTATGTGGATCCGTCGGGGCAGACGGCGATTCCCGGCGGTCCACGGCTGGACATGGCGGATCGCAGTGCCGCCGCCCCGGTGCGGGTGGTGATCGACAGCGTGGTGACCTCCGGCGGCGGGCTAGGCAGCAGCCGCGCCTTCGGCGCCCAGCGCCTGGGCGGACGGTCGCTGTCCGGCGCCGATCCCGCGGCACGCGCCGCCGGGCTGGCGCGCGACGGCCAGCGACCGGACAGCCAACGTCCGGATGGCCAGCATCCCGACGGCCCGCCGGGACCGGGAGGGCCGGGCATGGACGGAGCTCCACCGGAGGGAACGGAAAGTCCCAACGACGCCATGCGCGCCCATCCCGGATATGCCGCTCCCGGTGCGGCGCCGGGACCCGGCCGCTCCGCCGCTGGCGAAGACGCAAGACCCGGACCGGCGCGCGCCGCCAGCCCTCCCTCTCCCGGCGCACCCTCGCCGGCCGATGGCACGTTCGGCGGGCCGCACAGGGGTCCGGCCGGGACTCCCGGCCGCGGCTTCGGCCGGGGTTCCGGCGGAGGCCCCCGCGGACCTGGCCCCGGACCAGGGGGCGGCTTCCATTAATGCTCCATGGCGCGATCCGCACAAACTATCGTTGTGCTGGAGGCGCTGCAAAGACTCCCGTCCTGGTCAGGTCCGGAAAACGCACAAACTTTGATCGCAGAGCCTCAACATCTCTTGCCATCGCAAGATATCCCAATCCCGTATCCGTCATTTTATTCGAAATTTTTGAAAATCTTTTTCGCCACCGAGGTGGGCTTCGCTGCGGCATTTTGATCCACGTTTTCAATATGACTGCATTCTCAATATTATCTGCGTTAGAATACTAATATATCAACATCGAAGGAATGCCCCCGCGGAAGGACAAGTCCAGTTGTCAGTAAGGGAAGAGCCCGGCAGACCGCCCCGCTTCCTTTGTTGTCTTCGGTTTGAACCATGGACCATGTCGAAAGCCCCCTGCCGCACGGCCCCGGTCACCTCCGGGACTTATGCCGGCCGGCGCCACTGTCGCTCCCTTCACACGGGCCGGAACTCTTCGCATAGACAGGACCTGACCATGATCACGCTCCTTCCGCGGCTGTCGATCCACGCCACGCTTGGCCTTGTCGTCGCCGCGCTGGGCCTGCTGCTGATCGCCACCAGCACCTACACGATGATCGACGTGGTGAACCGTACGCGCACCGCCGACAGGGTCGCCACGCTCAGCGAATCCAGCCGCGAGCTTCTGCGCACCCTGCTGGCGATCCGGCTGGAGCGCGGGCTGGTAGGGCCGGCGCTGGGGGCCGAAGGGCAAGCCGGCGATACCGAACTCCGCGAGATCGCCGCCAACCGCGCGGTGGCGGAGGCCGGCTACGCCGCCATCGCCGCCAAGCTGGGCGGGCTTGACCTTCCCGGCCTGCCGGCTGCAATGGAAAAGCTGCGCAGCGCGCACGACACGCTCGCCGCCCTGCGCAGGCAGGTCGACGACGCCCTCCGGCAGGGCCGGTCGGCGCGTGACCCTGCGGTGGCCGCGGCATGGGTGACGGCCCCGGTCGCCTATCTCGACGCGCTGACCGCCGCCACCGATCTGCTGGACGCGTCGCTGAAGCTGGCCGACCCGATGGTCGATCACCTGCTGGGCGTCAAGCGCGCCGCCTGGAACACCCGGCTGAATGCCGGCGGCATGGCGCTGCGCATCCAGACTGCGGTCGCCACCGGACAGGCCTGGACTCCGGCCGACGCACAGGCGGTGGCGGAAGCCATCGGCCGCACCGCCCAGGCCTGGACCCTGGTGACGGAATCCGCCGCCCGCCCCGATACGCCGGACGCCATCCGCAGCGCGGTCGAGAAGGCGAAGGTGAATTTCGAAGGCCCGCTGGTCGAACAGCGCAAGGCGGTGCTCGCCGCGCTCGCCGAAGGACGCAAGCCGCCGGTGGAGATCGGCACGATGCGCCGGCAGGACACCGCCAGCCAGGGCTATATCGTCGATGCCGCGCTGGCCGCGGTGGACCGGATGGTCGCCCGTGCCGATTCCCAGGCGGCACACGCCACGCGCGACGCCGTCATTGCCGGCCTGCTGGTGGTGGCCGCCGTCGTCCTGACCGTCGTCGGTCTGATCGTCGCCAAGCGCCGGGTGAGCGATCCGATCCACTCCATGACCGACGCGATGCGCCGGCTGGCCGACCGCGACATGGCGGTGGCGATCCCCGGACTGGACCGCAGCGACGAGATCGGCGGCATGGCCGCGGCCGTCACCGTGTTCCGCGACAGCATGATCACCGCCGACCGGCTCGCCGCCGAACAGGCCCTCGAACAGTCCGCCAAGGAGAAGCGCGCGGCCCATCTGGAGGCGCTGATGCGCGACTTCGACGCCAAGGCGATGCACATCGTGGAGACCGTCGCGTCGGCCGCCACCGAGATGCAGGGCACCGCCGGCGCCATGTCCACCACCGCCTCCCAGGCCAGCGAGCAGGCGACCGCCGTCGCCGCGGCGTCCGAACAGGCGTCCGCCAACGTCCAGACGGTGGCCTCGGCGACGGAGGAGCTGTCGGCCTCCATCCTGGAGATCGGCCGGCAGATCGCCGCCTCCACCCGCATCTCGGGCGAAGCGGTGATCCAGGCCGAACAGACCGACGCCACCATGCGCGTCCTTGTGGAAGCGGCCGACCAGATCGGCCATGTCGTGGAGATGATCAACACCATCGCCGCCCAGACCAACCTGCTGGCGCTGAACGCCACCATCGAGGCGGCGCGCGCCGGAGAGGCCGGCAAGGGATTCGCCGTGGTGGCCGGCGAGGTGAAGGCGCTGGCCAGCCAGACCGCCCGCGCCACCGACGAGATCCAGGCCAAGGTGCGGGAGATTCAGCTCGCCACCGGCGGCGCGCAGGAGGCGATCCAGGGCATCGGCCAGACCATCGGCCGCATCAGCGGGATCACCACCACCATCGCCGCCGCCATCGAGGAGCAGGGTGCCGCGACCCGCGACATCGCCAGCAACGTGACGGAGGCCGCGCGCGGCACCACGTCGGTGTCCTCCACCATCGTCGGCGTCAACCGGGCGGTTCTGGAAACCGGCTCCGCCGCCACCGACGTGCTGGACGCCGCCAGCAGCCTTGCCCGCGAAGCGGAAACCCTGCGCGGCGAGGTCGCGTCCTTCATCACCGCGGTGCGCGTGGCGTAACGCGCATACCGGAACGGGTCAGGGGCGGCATCAAGGGCGGCTGGGCCGTTCCCTGCCCGCCCCCGCCAGCATGGTTTCCTGCACCGCCATCACCGCCGCCCCGATCACCGCGGCACTCTCCACCTCCGGCACATACTGGATGTCGAGATGCCGGGTGGAGAGGGCGAGCGAGCGCTGATAGACGCTCTGCCGGATCGAGGCCAGCAGAAGCGGCCCGATCCGGGCGACGCCGCCGCCGATGAAGATGTGCGACGGGTTGAAGAAATTGACCACCGCGGCCAGCATCCGGCCGATATGGGCGCCGGCCTGCTGGACGATGGCGTTGGAAGCCGCATCGCCCGCACGGCTGGCGTTGCCGAGATCGACGGTGGTCAGCGCACCGTTGCGCTCCAGCAGTTCAATCAGCCGCGGGCTTTCCCCGGCGCGGGCGGCTTCCTCCGCCATGCGGGCGATGGCGGGACCCGCCGCCATCGCCTCGACGCATCCGGCATTGCCGCAATGGCAGAGCGGCCCCTGCGGATCGACGCAGATATGCCCGACATCGCCGGCCGAGCCGTCCCGCCCACGATAGACCATGCCGTGGCAGATGATGCCGCAGCCGATGCCGGTGCCGATCTTGATGACCAGGAAGTTCTGAAGCTGTCCCCGCAGGCGCCAATGGGTGCCCAGCGCCATGATGTTCACGTCGTTGTCGACGAAGACCGGGGCGGCATACTCCTCAGCCAGACAATCGCGGATCGAGAAGCGCTCCCACCCCGGCAGCAGCGGCGGGTTGACCAGCATGCCGCTGTCGAATGCGACCGGTCCCGGCACGCCGACCCCGATCCCCAGCACCTGCGCGGCACCGATCCCGCAGCGCTCCCGCGCCTCGCGCAGCAGATCCCGCACGCGTGCGAACAGGGCGGCCGGACCGTCGCGGACCTCGGCCGGCTCCGACCGGTGGTCCAGCACCGTCATGTCCGGCGCCAGCAGGGCCACGTCGACGCTGGTGGCGCCGATGTCGATCCCCGCCAGCACCCCCATGCGGTGGCTCAGCCGCAGCACCTCCGGCCGCCGCCCGCCGGACGAGGGCTGCACCCCGCCCTCCTCGATCAGTTCGCGCCCGATCAGGCTGGATATCGCGAGGTTCGCCTTGCTCTTGGAGAAGTCGACGGACGACGCCAGTTCGCCGCGCGACAGCCCGCCCGACCAGAACAGCCGCTCCAGCATGGCGCGCTCGCCGTCGGACAGACGTTGCCAGTCAACCATCGGCGAATGCCTTTCTGATGTGCCTTTGCCCCTTCCCAGCCCTACCACACCCATCCCACTTTTGCCAAATTATGTTCGAAGTCGTCCATTGTCTGTCCAAAGCATCGGGCTTACCATCCGCTTAACAGACGAAGCGGCGTCTTCCGGGACGACACGCTCCGCAATGGGAGAAACGTCATGGACGGTATCCGCCCTGCCGCAGCTTTGCGGCCGGTGGGAAGGCCGTCAGGGGGTGCGGAGCCATGAGCCTGCATGTCGCCTTCGACGGCATCACCAAGGAATTTGGAGCCGTGCGCGTGCTGCACGGCGTCAGTTTCGACCTGCATCCGGGCCGGGTGCATGGGCTGCTGGGCGAGAATGGCGCCGGCAAGTCGACACTGATGAAGATCCTCGCCGGTTATCACACGCCGACTTCCGGCACGCTGCGCATCGACGGCGACGCCGTGGCGTTCAAGGGTTCCCGCGATGCCGAAAACCGCGGGATCGTGCTGATCCACCAGGAACTCAGCCTTGCCGACGACCTGACCGTCGTCCAGAACATGTTCCTGGGGCACGAGATCAAGCGCGGCTGGCTGCTGGACGACAGCGCCATGCGCGACCGGGCGGCCCATGCCCTGCATCAGGTCGGCTTCGAACGCGATCCCGACACCAAGGTGCGCGACCTGATCGTCGCCGAGAAGCAGCTGGTGGAGATCGCCAAGGCGCAGCTGCGCAATGCCCGCCTCCTCATCATGGACGAGCCGACGGCGAGCCTGACACCGTCCGAATGCGACCGGCTGTTCGGGCTGATCGACCGGCTGCGGCAGGACGGCGTCACCATCGTCTACATCTCGCACAAGCTGGACGAGGTTGAGCGCATCACCGACGAGGTGATCGTCATGCGCGACGGCCGCTTCGTCGCCCGCGCCCCCACCGCCGAGACGCCGCGCCAGCGCATGGCGACGCTGATGGTCGGGCGCGAGCTGACGGACATGTTCCCGGACAAGCACGTCCCGGCCATCGGCAAGCCGCTGATGGCGGTGCGCGGCCTGACCGTGCCCGGCTGGGCGGAGGATGTCAGCTTCGACCTTGCTCCCGGCGAGATCCTGGGCTTCGCCGGCCTTGTCGGCGCCGGCCGCACCGAGCTGTTCGAAGGCATTCTGGGCCTGCGCCCGCGCAGCGGCGGGACCGTCGAGATCGCAGGCCGTCCGGTTTCCTTGCGCACCCCGCGCGAGGCGATGCGCAACGGCCTGACCTATCTCAGCGAGGACCGCAAGGGCAAGGGCCTGCACGTCAATATGGGGCTGCGCGACAACCTGACCCTGATGACGCTGCGCCATCACGCCCAGCCGCTGCTGTCGCCGGCATCGGAGGATCGGGCGCTGGAGCATGCCGTCGCCAACTTCGGCATCCGCGGCGACCCGCGGGGAGCTGCGTCGTCGCTCTCCGGCGGCAACCAGCAGAAGCTGGCCATCGCCAAGTTCCTGGAGCCGGACCCCCGCGTCTTCGTGCTGGACGAACCGACACGCGGCGTCGACGTCGGTGCCAAGCGGGACATCTATTTCCTGATCGCGCGGCTGGCCGCCGAGGGGCGCGGCGTGATCGTTATTTCGTCGGAACTGATCGAACTGATCGGGCTCTGCCACCGGGTGATCGTGATGCGCGGGCGCCGGGTGACCGCGACCGTCCCCGCCGACCGGCTCAGCGAAGAGGAGTTGATTGCCCATGCCATCGGGACAGACATCGGCACCCACACCCGCCACTGACGTCCGGCGCGACGGTGCGGCGCCGCGCAAGCCGAGCCGCCGCTTCGATCCGCACCGCTTCGGTCCGATCATCGGGCTGGTGCTGCTGCTGATCGTCGGCACGGCGCTGAACCCGGATTTCGCGACCTGGGACAACCTGATGAACGTGCTGACCCGCACGGCCTTCATCGGAATCATCTCCATCGGCATGTGCTTCGTCATCATTTCCGGCGGCATCGACCTGTCGGTGGGATCGATGGCGGCGCTGATCGCCGGCGGCATGATCCTGCTGATGAACGCACTGGCCGGATCGGTGGGGTCGCCGGTCGCGGTGGTGGCGCTCGGCATGCTGTTCGCGCTGCTGCTGGGCGGCGGGTTCGGGCTGGCGCACGGCTATCTGGTCACGCGCGGACGGATCGAGCCCTTCATCGTCACGCTGGGCACGCTGGGCATCTTCCGCGCCGTGCTGACCTGGCTGGCCGACGGCGGCGCCATCACGCTGGACAACGATCTGTCGGAGGCCTACGGCCCGGTCTATTACGGCAGCCTGCTGGGCATTCCGGTGCCGGTCTGGGTCTTCCTGGCCGTGTCGGCGGCCGGTGCCGTGCTGCTGAACCGGACCGCATTCGGCCGCTATGTCCAGGCCATCGGTTCCAACGAACAGGTGGCGCGCTTCGCCGCGGTGGATGTCGACCGGGTGAAGCTGCTGACCTACGGGCTGCTGGGCGTCTGCGTCGGCATCGCCACGGTGCTGTATGTGCCGCGCCTGGGGTCCGCCTCCCCCACCACCGGACTGTTGTGGGAGCTGGAGGCGATTGCCGCGGTGATCGTCGGCGGCACCTCCTTCAAGGGGGGCGAGGGACGGATCGCCGGGACGGTGATCGGTGCGGTGCTGCTGTCGGTCATCAGCAACATCCTGAACCTGACCAGCATCATCAGCGTCTACCTGAACGCGGCGGTCCAGGGCTGCGTCATCATCGCCGTCGCCTTCCTGCAGCGCCGGCGCCCTTAAAACAAACATAAGGAGGAGAATCGTCATGTCGGAAGTTGCGCGTTACACCCGCCGTATGGTGCTGGGCACGGGCTTGGCGATGGCCGCGACGGTCGCGCTGGGCGGCGTCGCCTTCGCGGCGGACGCGGTGAAGCTGGGCGTCAGCATCCCGGCCGCCACCCACGGCTTCACCGGCGGCATCGTCTGGTGGGCCAATCAGGCGAAGGCGGAGCTGGAAAAGGCCCATCCCAACCTGAAGATCACCGTCAAGACCGCCAGCGGCGCGCCGGAACAGGCGAACCAGCTCCAGGATCTGGTGACGGTGACCAAGATCGACTCGCTGGTCATCTTCCCCTTCGAATCCGCCGCCCTGACCCAGCCGGTCATGCAGGCCAAGAAGAAGAACGTCTACGTCACCGTCGTCGACCGCGGGCTGACCGACCCGAGCGCGCAGGACGCCTACATCGCCGGAGACAACACCGCCTTCGGCCGCATCCCGGCCGAATACATCGCGAAGAAGTACAACGGCAAGGCCAACATCGTGGCGCTGCGCGGCATCCCGACCACGCTCGACAACGAGCGGTGGGAGGCTTTCACCGCCGTGATGAAGCAGCATCCGGGCATCAAGATCCTCGACGCCAAATACGCCAACTGGAACCGTGACGACGCCTTCAAGGTGACGCAGGACTTCCTGACCCGCTTCAAGGAGATCGACGTCATCTGGGCCGCCGACGACGACATGGCCTTCGGCGTGCTGAAGGCCATCGAGCAGGCCAAGCGCACCGACATCAAGGAGGTGTTCGGCGGCGCCGGGTCCAAGACGATGGTGAAGACCATCATGGACGGCTCCAACCCGCTGCTGAACGCCGACGTGTCCTATTCGCCGAAGTTCATCTACGACGCCATCAAGATGACCGCGGAAGCGCGGCTGAAGGGCGACAAGCTGCCGGCGACCTACATCATCCCGTCGGCGCTGATCACCAAGGAGAACGCCAAGGAGTTCTACTTCGCGGATTCGCCGTACTGATCTTTGGTGACGTTAGCCCCCCACCTGACCTCCCCCGCTGGCGGGGGAGGGACTGCCGCCACTCTCCCGCCCAAGCACTCTTCCCCTCCCTCGCCCGGCTCTCGCACAAAGCTCCGCTTTGTGCTGACGCGACAGGCGGACCGCAGGTCCGCTGAGAGCGGGGGAGGGTCAGGGTGGGGGGAAGTGGCCGCACCTCCCCGCATCAGGGAGCCAAAACCCATGAAGACCATCAAAGGCCCTGCGATCTTCCTCGCCCAGTTCGCGGGCGACGCCGCGCCATTCGACTCGCTGGACGCCATCGCCCGCTGGGCCGCCGGCCTCGGCTTCAAGGGCGTGCAGATCCCCAGCTGGGACCGCCGCCTGTTCGACCTGCACAAGGCCGCCACCAGCCTGACCTATTGCGACGAGGTCAAGGGCACGCTCGCCGACGCCGGCGTCGAACTGACCGAGCTGTCCACCCACCTGCAGGGCCAGCTGGTCGCCGTCCATCCCGCCTACGACGCGCTCTATGACGGCTTCGCCCCGGCGGAAGTCCATGGCCGTCCCGACGCCCGGCAGGCCTGGGCGGTGGAGCAGCTGCATCTCGCCGCGAAGGCATCCGCCAACCTCGGCCTGACCGCCCACGCCACCTTCTCCGGCGCACTGGCCTGGCCCTATCTCTACCCCTGGCCGCAGCGCCCGCCCGGCCTGATCGAGACCGCGTTCGACGAGTTGGCGAAGCGCTGGCGCCCGATCCTCGATGCCTTCGACGAGGCCGGCTGCGACCTCTGCTACGAGATCCATCCCGGCGAGGACCTGTTCGACGGCACCAGCTTCCAGATGTTCCTCGACCGGGTGGGCGGGCACAGGCGCTGCAACATCCTGTTCGACCCCAGCCATTTCGTCCTGCAGCAGCTGGACTATCTCGGCTACATCGACGTCTTCCACGACCGCATCCGCATGTTCCACGTCAAGGATGCGGAGTTCAATTCCACCCCCTGGCAGGGCGTCTATTCCGGCTATGCCCCATGGAAGGACCGGGCCGGCCGCTTCCGCTCGCTTGGCGACGGGCAGGTCGATTTCCGCGGCATCTTCTCCAAGCTGACCCAGTACGGCTTCGACGGCTGGGCGGTGCTGGAATGGGAATGCTGCATCAAGCATCCGGAGCAGGGAGCCGCCGAGGGCGCCCGCTTCATCCAGGACCACATCATCCGCGTCACCGACCGCGCCTTCGACGATTTCGCCGATGCCGGAACCGACGAGGCGGCCAACCGCCGGATTCTGGGTCTGGGGAAAGGGACATCATGAGCGCGGATCAATCGCCCGCCTCCGCAAGACGCTTGAGGCTGGGCATGGTCGGCGGCGGCCAGGGCGCCTTCATCGGCGCGGTCCACCGCATCGCCGCCCGCATCGACGACCGCTATGAGCTGGTCGCCGGCGCCCTGTCCTCCGATCCTGAGCGGGCGCGGGCCAGCGGGGCGGAGCTGTTCCTGACGCCGGAGCGTTGTTACGACGACTTCCGCAAGATGGCGGCGGCGGAGGCGGCGCGGCCCGACGGCATCGACGCGGTCGCCATCGTCACGCCCAACCACCTGCATCATCCCGCCGCCAAAGCATTCCTCGAATCCGGCATCCACGTCATCTGCGACAAGCCGATGGTCCACACGGTGGAGGAGGCGGAGGAACTGGCGGGGCTGGTTCGCGACCGCGACGTCGTCTTCGTGCTGACCCACAATTACAGCGGCTATCCGATGATCCGGCAGGCCCGCGCCATGGTGGCAGCCGGGACACTGGGCAAGATCCGTGTGGTGCAGGTCGAATATGCCCAGGACTGGCTGGCGACCGATCTGGAGGCCAGCGGGCAGAAGCAGGCCTCCTGGCGCACCGACCCGGCGCAGAGCGGCATCGCCGGCTGCATCGGCGACATCGGCACCCACGCCTTCCATCTGGCGGAGTTCGTGACCGGCCTCCGCTGCACCGATCTTGCCGCCGACCTGACCGCCTTCGTGCCCAACCGGCGGCTGGACGACAACGCCCACATCATGATGCGCTTCGACGGCGGCGCCCGCGGCATGCTGTGGGCGAGCCAGGTCTGCCCCGGCACCACCAACGGCCTGCGCCTGCGCGTCTTCGGCGAGGCCGGAGGGCTGGAATGGCAGCAGGAGCAGCCCAACGAGCTGCGTTTCACCCCGCTGGGCGAGCCGACCCGCAGCCTGCTGCGCGCCGGGGCGGGAAGCCTGCCTGCCGCCAGCGCCATCTCGCGCACCCCCGCCGGCCATCCCGAAGGTTATCTGGAAGGCTTCGCCCAGATCTACCGCGACGCCGCCGACCGCATCGCCGCCCGCCTGGACGGCCGCCCGGCCCCCGCCGATGTACCCTTGCCGACGGTGGAGGACGGGGTGCGCGGCGTGCGCTTCATCCATGGCGCGGTGGTGTCCAGCCGCCGCAACGCCGCGTGGGTGTCGTTGGCCGGTTAGTTCCCTCTCCCGCCACGGGAGAAGCTATGCAACCGCCCCTCAAAAAGCCGGCCCTCCCCCAGGAGGACCGGCTTTTTGCATTCCCGGCAGCGCGATGCACAGAACCGGCAAAAGCCGTTCCGATGAGGCAATCAAGCCCTCCGCCCTTTCCGTACCATCCGTTCATCAAGACAGCCGGAGCCGGTCCTGCCGCCCGGCACGGACCCGAACGGACGTCGCATGACCGCCCAAGAATTCCACCCGTCGCGCCGGACGGTCCTGTCCGGCAGCGCCGCCCTCGCCGTCGCCGGCGGCGTGCTGAGCACCACGCTCGCCGGTCCCGCCGCGGCCGCCGCCACGCAGACCGAACGCAAAGACACGATCGAAGGAACGAAACCCATGCTCCAGGGCAGCTATGTCACCACCAAGGACGGCGTCCAGATCTACGTCAAGCAGTGGGGGCCGCAGACCGGCCAGCCGGTGGTCTTCAGCCATGGCTGGCCGCTGACCGGCGACGCCTTCGAAGACCAGATGATGTTCCTGGCCCAGCATGGCTACCGCACCATCGCCCATGACCGCCGCGGCCATGGCCGCTCGTCGCAGCCGGGCTTCGGCAACGATCTCGACCATTACGCCGACGATCTGGCCGCGGTGACCGAGGCACTGGATCTGAAGAACGCCGTCCATGTCGGCCACTCCACCGGCGGCGGCGAGGTTGCCCGCTACATCGGCCGCCATGGCGTGTCGCGCGTTGCCAAGGCGGTGCTGATCGGCGCCATCACGCCGATCATGGTGAAGACCGACTGGAACCCGGACGGCGTGCCGCTGGAGGTGTTCGACGGCATCCGCGCCAGCGTGAAGGCCGACCGGTCGCAGTTCTTCAAGAACCTGACCATCCCCTTCTACGGCTTCAACCGGCCGGGCGCCAAGGTGTCGCAGGGCGTCATCGACAGCTTCTGGCTGCAGGGCATGATGGGCGGCCTGCAGGCCGAGTACGAGTGCATCAAGGCCTTTTCCGAGACCGACCAGCGCGAAGATCTGAAGAAGATGATCGTCCCGACGCTGGTCCTGCACGGCGACGACGATCAGGTCGTCCCGCTCGCCACCACCGGCAAGGCCGCCGCCGCGCTGCTGCCGAAGGGCACCCTCAAAATCGTCTCCGGCGGTTCGCACGGCATGTGCACCACGCAGAAGGACCTCGTGAACGAGGAACTGCTGGCCTTCATCCGCGCATAACCGGGACGCGGGACACTGTCCCTGTATCAGCAACAATTATGTTCCGATGCGTCAGATTGTCCCGCGCCACCAAGCCGTGCCATTGTTCCTTCAGACGGCGGCGCCGACGAAAACGGCAGCCAACTCCTTAAAAATCCAAACGGAACAGGAAACGATCATGACCTTCAACGCCAAGTCGCTCATCAACGCCGACGACACCGTCTTCATCTTCATCGATCACCAGCCGCAGATGTCCTTCGGCGTGGTCAACATCGACCGCCAGCAGCTGAAGAACAACACCATCGCTCTGGCCAAGACCGCCAAGCTGTTCGGCGCCTCGACCATCGTGACCGCCGTGGAGACCGAGAGCTTCTCCGGCTACATCTGGCCGGAACTGATGGACGTCCTGAAGCAGGATCCCATCGAGCGCACCTCGATGAACAGCTGGGACTCCGAAGAGCTGGTGGCCGCCGTCAAGGCGACCGGCAAGAAGAAGCTGGTCATCGCAGCATTGTGGACCGAAGCCTGCCTGCTGTACCCGACCCTGTGCGCCATCGAGGAAGGCTTCGAGGTTTACATCGTCACAGATTGCTCGGGCGGCACCTCCCAGGAGGCCCATGACGCCGCGGTCCGCCGCATGGAGCAGGCCGGCGCCCATTCCATCACCGCCATCAACGTCCTGCTGGAAATCCAGCGCGACTGGGCCAAGCGCGAGAGCTACGACGGCGTCATGAACATCGTCCGCGAGCATTTCGGTGCCTACGGCATGGGTGTCGATTACGCCTACACCATGCTCCACAAGGCCCCGCAGCGCGGCGAATTCCCGCACAAGGTGGTCGGGGGCCTCAAGCACGAGCACGCCCGATCCCTGCCTGCATGCCCTTGCCGGCGCCCGGTTCCGACCGGGCGCCGGCCCCCATTCCGGAAAGCGGGAGAGCGGACCCCATGATGCCCTATCTTCTTTCGGCCGGCGCCGGCATCCTGGTCGGCGTCATCTATGCGCTGCTTGGGGTTCGTTCCCCGGCGCCGCCGACCATCGCCCTGATCGGTTTGCTCGGCATGCTGGTCGGCGAGCAGGTGGTGCCCGTCGTCAAGCGGCTGGTGGCCGGCGAGCCGGTGCTCGCCTTCATCCAGACCGACTGCGCCCGCCATGTGCTGGGGCCGCATGCCGGATCGGAAACGCCGTCGGCCGCCAAGGAAGACAAGGCATGACCCCGCCATCCTCCATCGACCGCCGCAAGGCGATGGCGGGTACCGCCGCCGCTTCTCTGCTGGCATCGCCGCTGCTGTCCACCCTCGCGTCCAGACCAGGAAACGCCGCCATGCCGAATTCCGCCGCCCAGAATCAAGCCGCCGGTGACGTGATCCTCGTCAACGCCAAGGTCACCACGCTGGACCGCGCCAACCCGCAGGCCAGCGCCATCGCCATCCGCGACGGCCGCTTCCTCGCCGTCGGCACGGAGTCAGAGGTGCGCGCCGCGGCCCCGCAGGCGAAAGTGATCGACGCCAAGGGTCGGCGGGTGATCCCGGGCCTGATCGACAGCCACATGCACATCATCCGCGGCGGCCTGAACTACAACATGGAGCTGCGCTGGGACGGCGTGCCGAGCCTCGCCGACGCCATGGCGATGCTGAAGCGGCAGGCGGCCATCACCCCGCCGCCGCAATGGGTGCGGGTCGTCGGCGGCTTCACCGAGCACCAGTTCGCCGAAAAGCGCCTGCCGACCATCGAGGAGCTGAACGCCGCCGCCCCCGACACGCCGGTCTTCATCCTGCACCTCTACGACCGCGCCCTGCTGAACGCCGCGGCCCTGCGCGCCGTCGGCTACACCAAGGACACGCCGAACCCGCCCGGCGGCGAGATCGTGCGCGACGCCGCCGGCAACCCGACCGGCCTGCTGCTGGCCCAGCCGAACGCGACGATCCTCTATTCGACGCTGGCGAAGGGGCCGAAGCTGCCGCCCGAGTACCAGCTGAACTCCACCCGCCATTTCATGCGCGAGATGAACCGGCTGGGCGTGACCGGGGTGATCGACGCCGGCGGCGGTTATCAGAACTATCCCGACGACTACGCCATCATCGAAAAGCTGCATGCCGATGGCGAGTTGACCCTGCGCATCAGCTACAACCTGTTCACCCAGAAGCCGAAGGAGGAGCTGTCCGACTTCGCCGGCTGGGCGTCGAAAGTGAAGCCCGGCGACGGCGACGACAGCTACCGCCACAACGGCGCCGGCGAGATGCTGGTCTACTCCGCCGCCGATTTCGAGGATTTCCGCGTCGCCCGCCCCGACATGCCGCCCAACATGGAAGGCGATCTGGAGCCGGTGATCCGCCTGCTGGCCGAGAACCGCTGGCCCTGGCGTCTGCACGCCACCTACGACCAGACCATCAGCCGGGCGCTGGACGTGTTCGAGAAGGTCGACCGCGACATCCCCTTCGACGGGCTGCACTGGTTCTTCGATCATGCCGAGACGATCAGCGACCGCAACATCGACCGCATCGCCGCACTCGGCGGCGGCATCGCCGTCCAGCACCGCATGGCCTATCAGGGCGAATATTTCGTCGAGCGCTACGGCGCGAAGGCGGCTGAACGGACCCCGCCCATCGCCAAGATGATGGCGGCCGGCCTGCCGGTCGGCGCCGGCACCGACGCCACCCGCGTCGCCAGCTACAACCCGTGGGTTTCGCTGTCCTGGCTGGTCACGGGCAGGACGGTGGGCGGTCTCAGCCTCTATCCCCAGTCCAACCGGATGGATCGCGAGACGGCGCTGCGGCTGTGGACGGAGGCCAACACCTGGTTCTCCAACGAGCAGGGCAAGAAGGGCCAGATCAAGGCCGGGCAGCTGGCCGACCTCGCCGTTCTGTCCGACGACTTCTTCTCGGTTTCCGAGGATCGGATCGCCCATCTCGGCTCCGTCCTGACCATGCTCGGCGGTGCGGTGGTGCATGGCGAGGGCGATTTCGGCCCGTTGGCGCCGCAATTGCCCAAGCCGATGCCGGACTGGTCGCCGGTGCGCACCTTCGGTGGTTACTACAAGTCGGCCGACCGCGATGCGGGCGACCAGCGCAAGGCGCTTGCCTCGGCCTGCGGCTGCGCCGCCGGCTGCGGCGTCCATGGCCACGACCATGCCGCAGCCTATGCCGCAGACGTTCCGGCCGCCGACGTGCAGTCCTTCTGGGGCGCGCTCGGCTGCGGCTGCTGGGCGGTGTGATCCCCTCGACCTTGAAGCAGGTCCCTCTCTCCCCGGGGAGAGGGGGATTTTCGCCTTCCCCGCAAACATAAGAAACGGCCACTGCCATGACCTTCCGCGATCTGGAACGCCCAATCGACCGCATCCTCGATTGGGACGGCACATGGTTTCTGGCCCGGCTGGCGCTGGTCGGGGCCTATCTGCTGGGCGGGCTGGTGAAGCTGACCGACTGGCCGGGGGCGGTGGCGGAGCAGGCGCATTTCGGCCTGCATCCGCCGGAACTGTGGGCGGCCCTGACCATCCTGGTCGAACTGGTCGGGCCGCTGCTGATCCTGCTGGACCGGGCGCTGTGGCTGGGGGCCGGAGCGCTTGGCGTATTCACCGTGCTCGCCGCGCTGATCGCCAATGACTTCTGGACGATGGCCGGTCAGGAGCGCTTCATGGCGACCAACGCCTTCTTCGAGCATCTCGGGCTGGTCGGCGGCTTCGCGCTGGCCGCCATGCTGTCGCGGCTGCGCCGGCGCTCCAAACGCTTCTGAGGAAGGAGCCGACCGGCCCCGCCGATGGGCGCGATCAGTGGAAGCGGCCGGGCATCAGGCTGTCGACGATGCGCACCAGCTCCACCACCGACCGGGCCTCCATCTTGCGCATGGCCTGGCCGCGGTGCAGCTTCACCGTCGCTTCGCTGAGGCCGAGGTCGTCGGCGATCTGCTTGTTGCGCAGGCCGGACACCACCATCATCGTGATCTCGCGCTCGCGCGCGGTCAGCGTGTCGAAGCGGGCGCGCTGTGTGACGAGGCCGCGCTCCTGGTCGCGCTGCTCGCCATGCCGGGCGATGGCGGCGTGGATGGCGTCCAGCAATTCCTGGTGATGCACCGGTTTGGTCAGGAATTCGAAGGCACCCGCCTTCATCGCGCGGACCGACATCGGCACGTCGGCATGCCCGCTGATGAAGATCACCGGCAGGCTGTTGCCGCACCGCGCCAGTTCCGCCTGGAAATCCAGCCCGCTGCGCCCCGGCAGGCGCACGTCCAGCACCATGCAGCCGACATCGATGGCCGGGCGCTGGTCGATGTATTGCTGGACCGATCCGAAGCTTTTCACCTGCAGCCCGACGGAATCGAGCAGCCCTTCCAGCGCTTCGCGGACGGCCTCGTCGTCGTCGATGATCACCACGGTCACCGTAGCCGCGACGGTTTCGGCCTTGCCCCTCATCACGCCCCTCCGGACGATACCGGCAGCACGAAGTCGAACACGCTCCCGCAAGGGGTGCCCGGCATCGCGGTCAGCCGTCCGCCATGCAGTTCCACGATCGACCGGCTGATCGACAGGCCCATGCCCAGCCCGTCCGGCTTGGTGCTGTACAAGGCCCGGAAGATGGCCTCGACATCGGCGTCCGCTATGCCCGTCCCGCTGTCCTCGACCCGCACACGGAACCAGCCCTCCTCGCTGGCGGTGACGATGCGCAGGCGCCGTTCGGGCAGATCCGGGTCCGCCATCGCCTCGACCGCGTTCATCACCAGATTGAGGACGAGCTGCTGCAACTGCACCCGGTCGCCATGGACCCAGGGCGATCCCGCCTGGAGGTCGGTCTCCACCGAGATGCGGGCGCGGCGCAGTTCCGCCCGCACCAGCGCCAGCGTGTCGGCGATCAGCGCGCTCATATCGACCCATCCCGGATCGGCCGGGGTCCGGCGCGCCAGGGCATGGATGCTGCGGACCACATCGCCGGCGCGCTGGGCGTCGCGCACGATCCGTTCCACCACGACGCGGGTCTTGGCCAAGTCGGGATGCGGCTGCGACAGGTGCTGAAGGCAGGTGCCGGCGTTGGTGATGATCGCCATCAGCGGCTGGTTGACCTCATGCGCGACGGCGGCGGCCAGTTCCCCCATCATGGTCAGCCGGCCGATATGGGCGAGGTCGGCTTGGGCCTTGCGCAGGGCCTCCGCGATCTGGCGGCGCTGGGTCAGGTCGCTGAACACCAGGATGGAGCCGACCACCTCCCCCCTGTCGTCGATGATGGCGGAACAGCGTTCCTCCACCACCACCCCACCCGGAGCGGTTTCGCCGCGCGGCAGCAGCCGCGACAGCCGTTCCGGCGGGGCGAAGGCGCCGCTGCGCAGCACGACGGCGGAGAAATCCTCCAGCGGCTCGTGCGTTTCCTCGTCCACCGCGACGAAGACGGTGGCGAGCGGCTGCCCGGCCGCCTCCATCGCCGTCCAGCCGGTCATCGTCTCCGCCACCCGGTTCATGAAATCGATGCGGCCCTGGGGATCGCACAGGATGACGCCGTCGCGGATGCTGGCGAGCGTGGCGGCATAGCGCCGCTCGCTCATCCGCAGCCTGGCGTCGCTGGCGTGCTTGTAGAGCGCCATCTGGATGACGGTGCGCATCTGCGGCTCTTCGAAGGGCTTCAGCAGATAGCCGAAGGGCTCCGTCAGGCTGGCGCGCTGCACCACCTCGTCATTGGCGTAAGCCGTGAGGAAGACGACGGGAATGCGCTGGGCATCGCGGATCTGGCGCGCCGCCTCGATCCCGTCCATCTCCCCTTCCAGGCGGATGTCCATCAGGACCAGATCGGGCTGATGGCTGCAGGCCAGCCGCACCGCCTCCTCGCCGCTGGCCGACATGCCGACCACGACATGCCCCATCCGGGACAGTTGATGCTGAATATCGCGCGCAACGATGCGGTCGTCTTCGACGATCAGGATCCGTGCCGCGATCATTCACTTCCCCGATTGCGCCCCTTCAAAGGAAAGGTGACGATGAACTCCGTCCCAGCGCTGGAACTGTATTTCAGATTTCCGTGCAACTGGCTGGTCAAGTCAGCGATCAGTTGAAAGCCGACCGTGTCCATCCTATCGGGATCGTACCCTTCGGGCAAGCCCACGCCGTCATCGCGAACGGATAGCCGGCAATTCCGCCCGTCCGACGCCAGACCCACGCGGAGCACCCCGCCCCGCCCGCCCGGAAAGGCGTGCTTCAGCGCGTTGGAGACCAGTTCGTTGACGATCAGGCCGCAGGGCACCGCCCGGTCGAGGTCGAGCTTCAGGTCGTCCATGTCGGTGTCCAGCCGGACCGCGCCGGCCTGCCGGGAATAGGCGCGCAGCAGATGGGCGCACACCGAGTCCAGATGTTCGCGCATCGGCACGCGGGCGAAATTGCCGAGCCGGTAGAGGTTCTCGTGCACCAGCGCCATCGACCGCACCCGGTCGCGGCTGTCGGCGAACAGGGCGGCGACCGCCTCGTCCTCGATGCGGCGGGCCTGGAGGTTGAGCAGGCTGGTGACCAGCTGCAGGTTGTTCTTCACCCGGTGGTGGATTTCCTTCAGCAGCGCCTCCTTCTCCTCCAGCGTCGCGGTCTCCAGCGACGCCGCCGCCTGGGCGCCGAGCAGCGTCAGGATGCTGACCCGCTGCGGCGTGAAGGCATGGGTCGCCAGCGCGTTTTCCAGATGCAGAATCCCGACGACGCGGCGGCGGCGGACCAGCGGCATGCACAGGATGGAGCGCGCCTCCGTCTCGTGCAGATAGGGATCGGCGGAAAAGGGGCCGGGGGCGCGGGTGTCGTCGACGATCACCGCCTCCTGGTCACGGATCGCGCCATGGACGATGGCGTGGGGCAGCGGAATGCGGTCGGCATCCTCCTGCACCAGCCGGACCGACACGCCGTACAGCCCGGTCGTCGCCTCCGCCTCCACCCGCAGCCGTTCGCCGCGGGCGAGGATCAGCATGCCGCGGCTGGCACCGGCATGTCCCAGGACCAGGGTCAGAAGCGTGGTGGTGAGCTGCTCCACGCTCGCCTGGTCGGACACCGTGCGCAGCGTGCCGAGCAGGGCCGCCAGATCGATGCCGTCGAAGGCGCGCGGCGCCTCCGGCAACACCGGCTCCGCCGCATCCAGGCCGAGGGAGGGATGACGCCCGGCGAGTTGCCCGACCTTGGCGGTGGCCCCCCAGCGCGCATAGCAGCCGGCGGCGTCGCGGATGCAGGCGAGTTCCAGCGTCGGCACGCCCAGCCGGCGATAGAGGCCGGCTGCGCATTCATGGGCCAGCGCCTCCACATGCGGCAGGGCGGTGCGGCGCGCCGCCTGGACCGCGCGGTCGTAGCCGCGCATGGCATCCTCCGTCCGCCCCTGCGTCCGCGCCGCCTCCGCCTCGGCCAGGGCGAGGCGGGCGTCGAAGCTGTCGGGGCTGTGGCCCGCCCAGTCGCGCAGCTGGTCGAGATGGCGGGCGAGCGCGGCGGCGTGGTGGGCGCGGCGGTCCGGTCGGCCATCGTCCATCGCCCCGGCCCGCGCCAATGCCGCGTGAAAATGGAACTCCGCCATCTCCCAATGGCCGGACGTGGTCCACAACAGCCCTTCCGCCCGCTCCGCCGCCTCGACCGCCGCCGCCATCTCGCCGGCGATGCAGCGGAGCTGGAGGGTGCGGATCCAGTGCCAGCAGGTGGCGATGTCCAGGCTGGGATTGGCCAGCAGCCGCGCCTCGAAGGCGGCAGTGTCGAAGCCCTGCCCGTCGAAGCGGCCGATGGCGTCGGTCTGTCCGCGCAGGGCGCGCAGCAGCTGAAGCTGGGTCGTCAGGATATCGGCGCACAGTCCGAACTTCACCTGCCGGACATAGGCCAGCCGCGCCTCCGCCGTGCGCTGCACCGTCGCCAGCGGATCGCCCGCGGCCAGCATGCTGGTGACCAGGGTGACGCTGGTGAAGCCGCCATAGGTGACGTCGCCGGCCTCCCGCGCTTCCTCGAAGGCGCGCAGCAGCAGGGCGCGCTCGCTGCGGATGTCGCGGGTCCAGGGGACGACGTGATAGGCGAAGGTCATCAGCACCCGCGCCCGGTAGCGCGTCGGCCCCTGCCGCTCCGCCAGATCGTAGCCGAGCCTTCCGAACTCGTAGCCGGCGGCATAGTCGCCGAAATAGGGGCCGGCCATCATGCCGAGATAGGCGAATCCCAGGGCGGACGCGTCGCTGCGCCCGTTCCGCAGGGTCAGGTTCGCCATCCGGCACAGGATCAGGCAGACGAGGTTGCGGTCGCTGAAGAATGCCGGCGGCAATGCCGCGGCCAGCACGTCCAGCGTCGCCCGGCTGTCGGGATCGGCCGCGGCGGCGGTCGATGCCAGCGACGCGATGGGCCGGTCGCCGATGGCCGCCCGCAGCCGCCCATATTCCTCATGCGCCAGTTCCGCCGGCGGATGGGCCGCCCAGTCGATGCCGACGCCGCGCAGATAGGCCAGACAGGAGTCGATGGCGCGGTCGCTGCGGTCGATGGCGGTGTAGACGGTGACGAGCAGGGCCGTGATGACGGCGCGGTCCGCTGGGCATTCGGCCCGTTCGGCAAGGCCGAGCAGGCGCCGCTCCGCCTGCTGCAGGTCGCCGCAGAGGAACTCGCATTCCGCCTGCAGATGCTCCAGCGCGAAGGCCAGCCGGTGCCGGCGCTCGATCCCGCCGCCGTCCAGAAGGCGCAGGCCGCCCAGAGCGTAGGCCAGGGCCGAGCCGTGGGCGCTGGCGGCCTTGGCCTGGTGGCCGGCGGCGAGATGGAACGTCGCCACCTCAGCCCGCTCCGGACCGCCCTGGATCAGGGGAAGGCAGCGGTCATACTGGCTGACCAGCGTGAACAGCCGGTCCCCCGTCAGGTCGGCGGCGAAGCCGCGGCGCAGCGCGCGGGCGATGTCGAGGTGGAGCGCGCCGCGCGATTCCGCCGGCACCAGGGCATAGGCCCCCTCCTGCACCCGGTCGTGGAGGAAGCGGAAACCGTCCTCGCTGCGCAGGATCAGCCCCTCGGCCAGCACCGGTTCCAGATGGCGCTCCGTCTCCTCCTCCGTCAGGCCGGCGGCGAAGGCCAGGGTGGGAAGCCGGACGGCGGCGCCGAGCGCGGCATGGCGCGACAGCAGGTCGCGCGCCTGCGCCGGAAAGCGGCCCAGCCGTTCCGTCATCAGCGTGGCGATGCTGCCACCCGACGGCGCCTGCTCCACCGCCGCGAGATCCCAGTCCCAGCGCCGGCCGTCACGGTCGAACCACAGGCGGCCGGAGCGTTCCAGCGCGGTCAGCAGTTGCACCGCGAAGAAGGCGTTGCCGCCGGTGCGCTCCTGCAGCAGGGCGGCGAGCGCCGCCACCTCCTCCGGCCTGCGGTCCAGGCTGTCGGCGATCATGCGGCGCAGATCCTCCGGGGACAGCGGCCCCAGGGCGATCTCCTCGCAATCGATCGCTTCGCCGGCGGCCCTGTCGCGCGCCGCCTGGATGCGGCGCATCAGCGCCTCCAGAGGATGGCCGGCGCCGATCTCGTCGCTGCGGTAGGCGCCGATCAGCAGCAGATGACCGATGCCGCCATCGGCGATCAGGCGGTCCAGCAGGTCCAGCGTCGCGCGGTCCAACCATTGCAGATCGTCCAGGAACAGGACAAGCGGGTGGTCGGGGCGGGCGAAGGTCTGCAGCACGCGCCGGAACAGCAGGTCGAAGCGGTTCTGCGCCTCCCGCGGCGGCAGGGGCGGCACGGCGGGCTGTTCGCCGATCAGCAGGGCCAGATTGGGGATCAGGGCGGTCATCAGCGCGCCGCCGTCGCCCACCGCCTCCGCCAGAGCGCGGCGCCACTGGTCGCGATGCAGGACCGGCAGCGCCAGGATGCGGGTGACCAGCGCCCGGAAGGCCTCCGCCAAGCTGGCATAGGGCAGGTCGCGCTTGCCCTGGTCGAACTTGCCGGCGGCAAACAGGCCGTGCGGCGGCACCAGCCGCTCCTCCAGCGCCCGGACGACCGCCGACTTGCCGACGCCGGACCGTCCGGCGATCAGGACGACTCCCATCCGTCCGCGGGCGGCGACCCGCTCGAAGGCGGCCTGAAGTGCGGCGGCCGGCTCGTCCCGCCCATAGAGGTCCGGCGGCGCGCCCAGCCCCTCCGGCATGTCGCGCCGGCCGACCGGAAAAGCGGGGATGCGGCCTTCGACATCCCAGGACCGGAGGGCATGGGCGAGGTCGCGCGTGAGGCCGTCGGCGGTCTGGTAGCGGTCCTCCGCCGTCTTGGCCAGCAGCCGCAGCAGGATGTCGACGATGGCCGCCGGCAGGTCGGGCGCATGGTGGGCCGGCGGGATCGGCGCACGCGCCAGATGGCTGTGCACCCACTCCATCGCGTCGCGCGCGGCGAAGGGCAGCTCGCCGGTGAACAGCTCGTAGAGCGTGACGCCCAGGGCATAGAGATCGCTGCGGCGGTCGACCGGACGGTTCATCCGCCCCGACTGCTCCGGCGCCATGTAGGGCAGCAGCGCGTCCGGCCGCTCGGCGGACGCATCGAGGGGAGGAACCGGCAAGGGGCTGGCCCGGCCGAAGCCGGTCAGGCGCACCGGTCCGTCGTCGCCGACCAGCAGGTTGAAGGGCCGCAGGTCGCCGTGCAGCAGGCCGCGGCGATGCAGATGCGCCACCGACCCGGCGATGCGGATCGCCAGCAGAAGCCGCTGACGGAAGGGGATCGCCGGCACCGGCAGGGCCGACAGCGGCTGTCCGCCCGGATCGGCGAGGGTCAGCACCGGGACCGTGCCATGCTGCAGCAGGTCGAGCGGCTTGACCGCCCAGGCCGGATCCAGCCGGCGCGACAGGTCATGCTCCCGCCGCAGGCGGTCGAGCGCGGCGTCGGACCGCCCGCCCGGATCGTTGGCATGCGTCAGCGCCATGCGGACCAGGATCGGGAAGGGCTGGCCCGGCCGCATCACCCGCAGCAGCCGGCTTTCCCCGTCGCTGCCCAGGACGTGGCCGCCGGTACCGGTCGCCGTCAGATGATCGAAACTGAGCTCCATGTACCGGCCTCTCCCGCGCTTGCGCGCCCATGGTAGCGGCATTTTGTCACGGATGGGGACTCCACCTGCAGGCGCCGGGGACCGATCGGCTGACGGGCGCGGCCCGACCGCCCTTACTGCGCCGCGATGGCGCTGTTGAGGGAGGCGATCAGGACATGGTCGTCGACCGGCTTGCCCAGAACGTCGCGGGCGCCGCCGCCCAGCGCCCGCATCCGCGTGCTGTCGTCGGCATAGGAGGTCATGAAGAGGATCGGCGGATGCCCGCCGCCGTCGGCGTTCAGCCGCTCCTGCAGATCCAGCCCCGACAGGCCGGGCATGCGCACGTCCAGGATGATGCAGGCGATGGCCGCCCGGTCCGCATGGGCCAGGAAATCCTCGGCGGAGACGAAGGGCCGGCAGCGGAAGCCGACGGACCGCAACAGGTCGTCCAACGCCTCGCGGATCGCCTCGTCGTCGTCGACCACCGCTATCAGGGGTGCATTGGACACGTCGTGTTGCCTCGACCGAATGAAGGGCGCCGGTCCTTGGCGCCACGCGCATCCTATCCGGACGGGGGGGAAACGGGATACCACACCTAGGTCTAGAAGAACGCCGGGGTCTGGAAGGACCCTGGACGAGCCGTGCCCCGCCGCCCGGCGATCTTGCGGACTCAGCCGCGGTCGGCGCGCGACAGGGCGTCCACGAAATGGCCCATCGCCAGCTTCATGTCGTTGAAGACCGTTCCCTGGGACACGCCGAGATGGGCCGCGATCTGCGGGTAGGACATCCCCTCCACCCGGTTCAGCACCCAGACCCGGCGGGCGCGGTCCGGCAGGGCCTCCATCGCGCCCATGAACTGGGCCAGCCGCTCGCGGTGCAGAAGCCTGTCCTCCACCGACGGGGTGCCGCAGGCGACCTCCAGCGGATCGGTGGCCTCGGAAGCCGGCGCCTCGAACCGCTCCTGGGTGCGGCGGCGGCGGATCTGGTCGAGGGCGAGGTTGTGGACGGTGCGGTGAAGAAAGGCGCCGATGTTGTCGATCGGGCCCTTCTGCACCGCGTTGCAGGCCCTGAGATAGCTTTCCTGGATCACGTCCTCCGCCGTCGGCACGTCGCGCACGATGCGCAATGCCCGGCCGAGCAGGGACTGGCGGTGATCCAGATAGATGGCGGTCAGACTTGCGGGCATGGTCGGTCTATCCGTCGCACGGGGCGCTTCTCCGGGGTCGTCAGAGATTGATAATGATTCGCAGTTGCTGCTGTCAAGCCGGGCCTCGGATCGCCGGTGGGATGGTCGGTGGTTCGGGCTTATCTGTCCGCGAAGGGCTTCCGGCAATCCCAGCGTAAATCTTGCCGGCGCAATTTGTGGCCGTCCCACGCTTCGAACGTCTAAGATGCGGGGGCATGCTGACAGAGGATGGGCAACGCGGGTGAGGCAGGACAGGTCCAGCGGGAAGAAGGCGGAACACGGCTACCGCCATGCCGATCCGGTGACCGATGCGGCTCTCGACTGGTTCGTCCGGCTGCTCGACGCTCCGGCCGATCCGGCGACGCTGGCCGCCTATCGGGCATGGCGACAGAGCGATTCGCGTCATGCCCAGGCGTTCGACCGGCTGACCGATGTCGGCGGCATGGCGGAACTGCACAGCGCCACCCTGGCGCATCTCCCGGCGGCGCATCTCCCGGCGGCACATCTCCCGGCGAATCCGTCGCCCGTGCCGATCCGACAGGCGCGCCATTCGCGCCGCGCCTGGATGGGCGCGGTCGCGGCGACGGGTCTGCTGGCCGTGGTCGGGTCGCATCTCTATCCCGATCTGAAGACCCGCTGGAGCGCAGACCACCGCACCGCCGTCGGCGAGCGGCGGGAGGTGGCGCTGCCGGACGGATCCCGGCTGGTCCTGGACAGCGACAGCGCGGTGGCGCTGGCGTTCGGCGGGGAGGAGCGCCGGGTGGCGCTGCTGCGCGGTCGGGCGTGGTTCGACGTGGTGCGGGACACCGCCCGCCCCTTCCGTGTGGTGGCCGGCTTCAGCACGGTCGAGGTGACGGGGACCGCCTTCAGCGTGCAGTCGGACGACCGCAGCGACTCCGTCTTCCTGGAGCGCGGGCGGGTGACCGTCAGCCGTCTGGACGATCCCGGCCGGCCGGTGACCCTCGCCCCCGGCGACCGGCTGACCGCGACGGCGCGCGGCCTGACCATGCAGCCCCGCCCCGATCCCGCCGAGGCGCTGTCCTGGCGCGACGGCCGCTATGCCTTCCACAACGAGCGGTTCGACACCGTGGTCGGGACCCTGCGGCGCTACCACCCCGCGCCGATCCTGCTGCTGGACGACCGCATCGCCATGACGCGCGTCAGCGGCAACTACCGGCTGGACGATCCCGCCGGTGCGCTGGCGGCGCTGGCCGGGATGGTCGGCGCCCGGATCACCAGCCTGCCGGGCGGAATCCTCGTCCTGCGCTGACCCGTGCCGGCTCGAGGTGGGCGGGCATGAGAATCGCTCGCAACTTTTTTTGTGAGGGTCCGCGATCCCGTACGTCTGGCGAACAGGGGGTTAGGCTTGTCTGCCTGCGATTGAGCCCCCCGCGCCAGCTTGAGACGGGAGTTGCAGGAAATGGTCCGCCGCACGGCATCGATAGTCAAAGTTGCAGATTTCAGCCGATCCCGGATCGCCGGGCATTTGTTTGCCGCATTGATGACCTCCACGGCGCTCGGCGCCGTGCTGACGGCGCTTCCCGCTGCGGCGCAGCAGACGGCGCCGGCCGATGCCCCCGCGACCTTCTCGTTGCCGGCGCAGCCGCTGCGCGGCGCGCTGGACGCCTTCAGCCGGCAGACCGGCTGGCAGGTCGGCTATCCCGGCACGCTGACCGACGGCCGCACCTCCCGACCGGTCAGCGGCTCCATGCCGCCGGCAAAGGCGCTCGAAACCCTGCTGGCCGGCACCGGCGTCACCTATCGCCTGACCGGCCCGGCCACCGCCACGCTGGCCCCGGCCCCCGTCGCCTCGTCCGGGGGCGACACGATGGCGCTGGGCCCGGTTTCGGTCTCCGCCGCCGCTCCGGCGCCGGGCGGCCCGGCGCAGATCGTGATCGGCAAGGAGGAGCTGGACCGCAAGAACCCCAGCGACATCCGCGACGTCTTCGCCGGCGAGCCGGGCATCCGCGTCGGCAGCTCGGTGCCGATGTCGCAGAAGGTCTACGTCAACGGCGTGGAGGAGACCAACCTGTCCGTCAGCATCGACGGCAGCCGGCAGAACAACAAGGTCTTCCACCACAACGGCACCACCCTGATCGACCCCGTCTTCCTGAAGACCGCCCGTGTCGATGCCGGCGTGGCGCCCGCCGATGCCGGACCGGGCGCGCTGGCCGGCTCCATCGCCTACGAGACCAAGGATGCCCGCGACTTCCTGAGCGCCGACGGCATCGGCGCCTTCGTCAAGTCCAGCTTCGGCACCAACGGCTCCGTCTTCACCAACAGCGTCGCCGGCTACGGCCGCCACAAGGGGCTGGAAGGGCTGGGCTACTTCACCTACGGCAAGGGCGCCCGCTTCGAGGATGGCGACGGCAACAAGGTGGAGGGGACCAAGACCGACCTGAAGAGCGGCCTCGGCAAGGTCGCCTATGAGACCGAGGCCGGACACCGCTTCCAGGTCAGCTACGAGCGGGTCTATGACGACGCCCCGCGCCCGTTCCGCGCCAATGTCGGCTTCATTTCCGGCCGCCCGGCCTGGGAGCCGCGGGTGCGAGACTATACGCTGGACCGCCAGAACCTCGTCTTCACCTACACCGACAGCCTGCCGACCGATCTGTGGAACCCCAAGCTGGTGGTCGCCTACGGCCGCACCGACGTGGAGACGCCGATCTACACCCGTCCGGTGGGGAGCAGCACGGTCCCCGGCAGCTATCCCGGCCAGGGTGCCACCAGCTCGCTGAACGGCAAGCTGGAGAACGTCTTCAACGTCGGCATGGGCACCATCACCGCCGGCAGCGACTTCTACGTCGACCGTGCCCACTATGAAGACCAGACGATGACGGCGCTCGAGAAGGCCCGGAACATCGGCGTCTACGGACAGGCGCGGCTGTCCCCGGTGGAACGGGTCCGTCTGTCCTTCGGCATGCGTGCCGACCGGCAATGGTTCGAAGGCACCACCGGCCAGGATTGGACGAACGGCGGTTTCAGCCACAATGTTTCGGGCGAGGTGGACATCCTGCCCGAATATCTGACCGCCAAGGCCGGCTGGTCGCGCAGCTGGGGCGGCGTCCAGCTGGCCGAGAACTTCGTCATGAACCCGGTCTGGCGCTATGGCGCCGGTCCGCAGCCGGTGACCGCCCGCAACCTGACCGCCGGGCTGGTCGGCCGCTACCAGGGCTTCACCGCGGAAGGCCGCGTCTTCCGCACCGACCTGGACGACGTCCGCGCCCCGCGCTTCGCCGCCGGCAGCGGCACGCTGACCCGCGACGTGCGGTCGAAGGGCTACGAACTCGGCGTCGGCTATGCCTGGGATACCGGCTTCGTCCGCGCCAAATATGCCGACATCGACGTGACCATCGACGGTCTGCCCGCCGATTCCGACACCGGCACCTACATCGCCACCCCGGTGGGCCGCGTCTACACCATCGGCGGCGCCCACACGATCCCGAAATGGGAGCTGACCTTCGGCGCCGATGTCGAGATCGTGCTGGACTACAACAAGGTCCAGGCCGGCCAGCGCCCGCTGAAGGGGTACGAGACCGTCAACCTCTTCGTCGAGCACAAGATCCCGCAATACTCCAACCTGACGCTGCGCGCCGACGTCCGCAACCTGTTCGACGAGACCTACGCCGACCGCGCCACCTACGGGCAGGAGTTCGGCACCGTCACCCCGCTCTACCAGCCGGGCCGGACCTTCCTGCTGACCGCCTCGGCGAGCTTCTGACCTCCACACCGCAACCGGGAGCCTCCCCGCATGCTGCAGTCGACCGCCCATTTCGAGACGGAGCATGGCAAGCGCTACGCCAGCCAGCTCTGCCGCCACTTCGCCCACAAGATCGAAACGGTGGAGACCGAAGAGGGCGGGGAGTGCCGGTTCTCAATCGGCACCGCCCGGCTGCGGGCGGCTCCCGACCGCCTGATCATCGAGGCCAGCGCCCCCACCGCGGAGGAACTGGCCGAACTTCAGTCGGTGGTGGAGAGGCACCTGCTGCGCTTCGCCTTCCGCGAGGGCGACCGGCAGCTCGCCTGGGCGGCTTGACGCCGCCCGCTCCAGCCCACGCCTTGCCCGAAGCCCTTCAGGATCGGCAAACCATGCGTTCCACCCAACAGATCGCCGAGCACGCGACCTTCCAGAATTTCGCCAACTGCTATTGGCGGGAGATCGACGCCGGCCGGACCATCCGGCACGGCACGGAGGCCGAGCCCGGCGTCGAGTGCGTCGAATGGCTGCTGCCGTCGCAGCGGACGGCGTTGCGGACCGAGATCGTCTCGCGCTCGCTGTGCGGCCCCTGCGGCTTCGGACGCATCTGGAAGCGCGCCCTGCCGGACGGCTCCGCCGATACCTCCTGGCAACCGACCGAGCCCTTCACCGCGCTCTGCTGTCTGGCCGGCGAGAGCTATCGCCGGATGGAGGGGAAAGGCGCCGGGGCCGACCTGCGCGGCAGCGAGCTGGAACTGCTGCTGCGCGTCTTGCAAAGCTACCAGTCGGTCCAGCGCTATCTCGACGCCAGCCCGACAACGGAGGACGACGAGGACGAGTTCATCGCCGCCGAACAGTCGCTGGTCTTCGGCCATTGGCTGCACCCCACGCCCAAGAGCCTCCAGGGCATGACGCCGTGGCAGCAGCCGGTCTATGCGCCGGAACTGGGCGGGCGCTTCCGGCTGCGCTGGTTCGCCGCCCCGGCGGCGCGGGTCAGCCACCGCTCCGCCGTCCGCCAGTCGGCGCCGGAAATGATCGCCGCCATTCTGGGCGACTCCCTCTTCCGGCTCGCCCCCCGCGAGGACGAACTGCTGATCCCGATGCATCCGCTCCAGGCCGAGGCGCTGGCGCTCGACCCGGCGGTGCAGGCGATGCTGGAGCGCGGCACGCTGCGGGCGCTGGGCGACGCCGGACCGGAATTCACCGCCACCTCGTCGGTGCGGACGGTCTACAGCCCGGACAGCCCGTGGATGCTGAAATTCTCGCTGCCGGTGCGCATCACCAACTCCATCCGCGTCAACCGGCGGCACGAGCTGGATGCCGGCGTCATCATGGCCAAGCTGATCGGCGCCATTGGAAGGGAGACGGGCCGCGATATGGGCCCGCGCTTCGGCTTCGTGCTCGACCCCGCCTACATCACGCTGGAGTCACCGGACGGCGGCGAGAGCGGGTTCGAAGTCATCCTGCGCGAAAACCCCTTCGCCGGAGGCCGTCAGCGCGGCGTCGCCACCATCGCGGCGCTGGCCGCCGATCCGCTTCCCGGCCGTCCATCCCGGCTGGAGCGGATCGTCCGCCGCGTCGCGATGGAACGGAACGGCGGCGTGGCGGAGGCGGCGCGGCGCTGGTTCGACGCCTATCTCGACTGTGCGCTCGATCCCGTGCTGCGCCTGTACGACACGCACGGCGTGGCGCTGGAGGCGCACCAGCAGAACGGGCTGCTCGAACTGCGGGACGGGATGCCCGCCCGCTTCCTCTACCGCGACAACCAGGGCTTCTATTTGTCGGCCGCCTACCGCGACCGGCTGCGCCGGCTGATCCCGGAGGCCGACAACATCCGCTCCCTCTATTACGAGGAGGGTGAAATCAACCGGCGCTTCTCCTACTACGTCATCGTCAACCAGATCTTCTCGGTGATCGCCCGCATGGGCAAGGACCGGCTGGCGGCGGAGGAGGACCTGCTGCGCATCCTGCGTGCCCGGCTGGAACGGCTGGCCCTGTCGCTGACCCAAGCCGGACGGCGCTTCGCCGAAGGGGTGCTGGACAGCCCGACCATCGGGGCCAAGCTGAACCTGACGACCCGCCTGCTGAACATCGACGAGCTTCAGGTCGCCAACGAGGCCGATCTTTACGCCCAATGGCCCAACCCGCTGTGCCGGACCGGCGCCGCGGCAGCCGAGCGGGGACGCCATGCCCTTTCCGCGTGACCTGCCCGGCCGCCCGGAGGAACGGCCAGCGGAACGTGTGGTCCGCCAGCTTGCCGCCGCCCTGCTGTTCGAGGGGATCGTCGAACCGGCCACCGACGGGGTGGACGGGGTGGACGGGGGAGAGCGCCGGCTCGTCTGGCGGTCCGGCGGGCGGGAATTCCGCTGCCTCGCCTCCACCGGGCCGTTCGGCCGTCCGCGCCTCCGGCCGGGCTCGGTCGAGATGCGGGGCGAGGACGGTATTTGGCGCGCCGCCACCCTCGGCCGGATGGTCGCCGGGCTCGACGCCCCCGAGCCGCACCGGGCCGGCCTGCTGGCCGAGCTGGAGCGCACGGTGTCGCTCTGCCGATGGAACGCCGCCAACCTGCCAGCCACCCCGCGACGCGGCCTACCCTTCCCCGACCTGGAATGCCGGCTGGAGGAGGGGCATCCCTACCATCCCTGCTTCAAGGCGCGGCTGGGCTTCGACGAGGCCGACCATGCCGCCTTCGGTCCGGAGGTCGGGCAACGCTTCCAGCTCGTCTGGCTGCTGGTCGCCCGCTCCTGCCTGCATCTGGCGATCCCCGGCGAGGAGGAAGCGTTCTGGCGCGCCGAACTCGGCCCCGCCGCCTGGGAGGAGATCCAACGGCGCCGGGAAGAGCTGAACCTGCCGGCGACCGACCATTGCCTGCTGCCGCTGCACCCCTGGCAATGGTGGGACCTGCGCGAGGGAGAGGGGGCGTACTGGCTGCGGCCCTGGCTGGCCGACGGCCGCGCCGTCTGCCTGGGTCCGCTCGGCGACCATTACCGGGCCAGCCAGTCGGTCCGCACGGTGATGAACGCCGACGACCCGCGCAAGGCCGACGTGAAGCTGGCGCTGAACATCGTCAACACCGCCTCCCGCCGCATCATCGACCCGCATTCGGTCTGCACCGGCCCGGCCATCTCCGAATGGCTGACGGCGGTGGTGGCGGGCGATGCCGATTTCCGCGACCGCTATCCGCTGACCCTGCTGCCGGAATATGCGGGGATCATCGCCGACCGCGACGGCCCGCTGGCCGGACAGATGGCGGCGCTGTGGCGGCGCAGCGTTCAGTCCACCCTGGGCGAAGGCGAATCCGCCATCCCCTTCAACATGCTGATGGTGACGGAGGCCGACGGCTCCGCCTTCGCGGCACCCTGGATCGAGCGGTACGGACTGCTGCCCTGGCTGGACCGGCTGCTGGAGGTGGCGGTGCTGCCGGTCTGGCATCTGCTGGTCCGCCACGGCATCGCGGTGGAGGCGCACGGCCAGAACATGGTGCTGGTCCACCGCGACGGCTGGCCGGTGCGGCTGATCCTGCGCGACTTCCACGACAGCGTGGAATACGCCCCGGACTTCGTGGCGGATCCCGGCCTGCTGCCGGACTTTCCCAACCTGCACCCGGCCTACCGCGACGCGCCGCCCGACCGCTATTACTGGGCCGGCGGGGTCGACGCGCTGCGAGAACTGGCGATGGACACGCTGTTCGTCTTCAATTTGACCGACGTGTCCGACCTGCTGGCCCTGAAGCACGGGCTGCCCGAGCCGGAGTTCTGGCGGCGGGTCCACGACCTGCTGGAGGCCCACGCACGCCGCCACGGGCTGGAGGAGCGGCACCGCCGCGTCGGCCACGCCGCACCCGAGATCCTCACCGAATCCCTGCTGCGCGGAAAGCTGCTGCGCGCGCGGGAGGAAATTCACCACACCGTTCCCAACATCTTCGCGCGCTTCGCGCTTGAGGGCTCCCGATGATCCGCATCGACGACCGATCCTATTCGCAGGCCGAGCTGGAATCGCTGACCGCCGCCCATGCCGAGCGGGCCCGCCTGTCCGACCGCCCCGGTGCCCGCTTCGCCGTCTGCTTCACCGACACCATCGACTGGCTCGCCCTGTTCTTCGCCATCCGGGCGGCGGGCGGCAGCCTGCTGCCGCTGCACCCCTCCACCCCGCTGGAGGCGGCGCGGCGGCTGGCGCGCGAGGCCGGCTGCCATGCCCTCTACCACAACAGCCTGACGGCAGAGGAGATCGCCCCCCTGCCGGCGGCGCCGGAGCCGGGCCAACTCCTGCAGATGAGTTCCGGCACCACCGGCGCGCCCAAGCGCATCGCCCGCAGCTGGTCGGAAATCGACCGCGAGATCGAGAGCTATGTCGGCTTCTTCACCGAGCCGGCCGGCATGACCCCGGTGATCGCCTGCCCGACCACCCATTCCTACGGGCTGATCTGCGGCCTGCTGGTCGGGCTGCGGCGCGGGGCGGAGCCGGTGATCCTCGACACCACCAACCCGAAATTCCTGCTGAAGGCACTGCGGCAGATCGAGAAGCCGCTGTTCTACTCCTCCCCCGTCATCCTGCACACGCTGGCCCGTCTGCTGCCGGAGGGCGAGCGCATCCATGCGGCGATGACCTCCGGCACGCTGCTGCCGGAACCCTGGTTCGAGCGGATCCGCGTCAAGACCACCCACATGTTCCAGCAATATGGCTGCTCGGAAGCCGGCTGCATCGCGATCAACCCGGACATGGCGGGCAGCGCCGAACTGGGCCGCGTGCTGCCCCACCACAGCCTGTCCACCGGCACCGCCGACGCCCCGGCGGAAATCATGCTGTCCGTTCCGGATGGCGAGATCCGCACCCGCGACCTGGGCTATCTGCGCGACGACGGCATGCTGATGTTCGTGTCGCGGCTGGACGACACCATCAACGTCGCCGGCCTCAACGTCTATCCGCAGGAGGTGGAGGATGTGGCGATGGCGCTGCCCGGCGTCACCGACGCCGTCGCCTTCCGCCGCACCGACCGCTTCGCCGGCGAACGGGTCGCCCTGCTGTTCTCCGCCGCCGCCGAAGTGACGGACAACGCGCTACGCGACTGGTGCCGGGAGAATCTGGCAGCCCACCAGCAGCCGGGCGAGCTGATCCGCGCCGACGCCCTGCCGCGCATGGCCAACGGCAAGATCAGCCGGCGCGAGGTGGCCGCCCGCTATGCGGAGGCCGCGGAATGACGTCGGCCAAGACCGAGCATGAGGTTATCGACGCGATTCATACCGTCCTGCGCGACCATCTGCAGAACCGGCATCTCGACCGCTTCGGCCCGGACGCACGGCTGAACGAGGATCTCTACCTCGATTCCGTGCTGATGATGGAGCTGTTCCTGCAGCTGGAGCTGTCCTTCGGGCTGGAGGCGCCGGACGAGCTGATCACCTCGCGCGATCTGGCGACGGTGGCCGACGTGGCCGGCCTGTTCGCCGGCACCCGCCCGGCCGCCGCCGCGGAGGAGCTTCCCCCCGGCAGCGTCCATGGCGAGGAGTATCAGGACCTCAAGATCCACTGCTTCGTCAGCTGCGTCTGCGACGCGCTGAAGCGGGCGGGGATCGACCATCGACCCTTCTATTTCGGGGTCTGGGACGCCGCGTTCGAGGTCGGGGCCGACCGGGTGCTGCGCTATCACGGGCCGACCGTCAGCCACGACGTCTTCCGGGACTGGTACCGCCGCCTCTACGGGGCGGAGGTGCGGCAATGGTACGACAATGGCCGGAGCAAGGAGGACAACCTCGCCCTGCTGGTCGATCTGGTGGAACGGCGGTCGGACAGCCTTTCGATCATGGCGATGATCGATCTGTTCCACCTGCCGGAGCGGGAGAACAAGTTCAACCAGAACCCCTTCCCGCATTACCTGATGCTGGAGACCGGCAGCGATCCGGCGACCTTCATGGTCCGCGACCCCGATTTCCGTTGGGAAGGGGAGATCGCGCGGGAGCGGATCGCCACCGCCTTCCTCCAGCCCAGCGTCGCCGGCGGCTATCTGTTCGACCGGCGCGATCTGCACCCGGCCCGGCCGGCCGATGTCGCCGCCTATTTCGAAGCCTGCTTCCTGCCCGACGCCAACCCGCTGACCGCCGCGGTGCGCGGCATCCTGGCGGCGCATCTGGACGGATCGGACGGCCTGTCGCCGGCGGGCCTCTCGCATGCGCTGCGCGAACTGCCGGTGTTCGCCATCCGCAAATACGCCTACGAGCACGGCTTCGCCTTCTTCTGGCGGGCGCTGCGTCTGCCCGACGACAGCTTCCTCGCCCGCTGCGACGAGATCGAGGAGCTGTTCCAGGGCTTCAAGGCGCTGCAATACGGGATCCTCCGCCTCGCCCAGACCGGCGATGCGGGGCTCGCCCCCGATCTGTTCGCGAGGCTCGACCTGCTCGACCGGCAGGAAACGGCCTTGAAGGGCGAACTTGGCGCCGTCTTCCGGCAATGGCGCGCCGCCGCCATTGCGGCCCCCAACTCCGCCCCCCTTTCCGCCCCCCTGTCCGCCCCCCGGTCCGCCGAGGTGGCATGATGAGACTGTCGCTCTGCACCATCAGCTTCCGCCACCATCTGGTGTCGCTGGAGGAACTGGCCGTCTGGGCCGCCGGCAACGGCTTCCAGGGGATCGAGCTGTGGGGCGCGCATGCCCGCAACATGGCGTCGGTGTCCAACCGCGGCGGCGACTGGCTGGCGGAGTTCGGCCTGTCGGTGCCGATGGTCAGCGATTACCTGCCGCTGGACGGCGATCCCGACGCGCTGGTGCACAAGACGCTGGACCTCTGCCGGCTGGCGCAGCGCTGGGGGGCACCCAAGATCCGGACCTTCGCCGGCAGCACCGGCAGTGCGGAGACCTCGCCGGAGCGCCGGATCTTCATCGCGGAACGGCTGCGCACGCTGTGCGGGCTGGCCGCCGACCATGGGCTGTCGCTGCTGGTGGAGACCCACCCCGGCACGCTAGCCGACAACCTGACGGCCACCCGCGCGCTGATCGCCGCGGTCGGCCACCCGGCGCTGAAGGTCAATTTCGACGTGCTGCATGTCTGGGAGGGCGGCGACGATCCGGTCGCGGCCCGGCGGGCGCTACGTCCGCACATCGGCCACTATCACCTGAAGAACATCCGCGCCCGCGACGACCTGTCGGTGTTCGAACCGGCCAATGTCTATGCCGCGGCCGGGCGCCGCGACGGCATGGTGCCGCTGTTCGACGGGGTGGTGGACTATCGCCGCTTCCTCGCCGAACTGGCGGACGATCCCGCGGCGGAAGGCTCGCTGGAGTGGTTCGGCGACGATTGCTATGCCGTACTGCGCGGCGACCGCGACGCCGTCGACGCGGCCTCGGCCCCGATGGCGGGCATCCTGCCCCGCCGTGTCGCCGGAACCTGGCACGGTGCGGTGTAGCGCGCCGGCGGCTTCGTGATCTCGTCTGGCGCTTGACAATATTCCTATGGTTGGGCAGGATCTGTGTCGGCAGCGGGCGAACCGCGCCCTCCCCGACATATCCCCTGCCCCACCCGCCGCGTGCCTGTGCCCAGCCCCCTGCCCAGGCGCGCGGCTTGAGGAGTTCGTGCGCCATGAGCCTTGCCGCCATGGGCGACGCCGCGTGCATCGCCGTCGCCGCCATCACCGTGCCCGACAGCCATGCCCGCCGCCGCTTCGACGCCGACGGGGTGGATGCGCTCGCCCGTTCCATCGAGCAGGTCGGTCTTCTGCAGCCGGTCGCCGTCCGTCCGCTGGGAAATGGACGGTACGAGTTGCTGGCCGGGGCACGGCGGCTGCGCGCGGTGCAGGCGCTCGGCCGGGCCGGGGTGCCGGCGGTGCTGGTGTCCGATGAAAGCGCGGCGGTGCTGTCGCTGGTCGAGAACACGCAGCGCGAGGGGCTGGACGCGCTGGAACTGGCCGAAGCGCTCCAACGCCTCGTGGAGCGGAGTTGGGGGCGCGAGGCGCTGGCCCAACTGGTCGGGCGCAGCACCAGCTGGGTCGGCGACCTGTTGAGCCTGAACCGGCTGCCGGACTGGATCAAGGCGGAATACCCGCAAGTGCGGCGGGTGGTATCGCGCTCGCTGCTGGTCGAGATCGCGCGGGCGCGCGATGCGGAGGCGCAGGCGGCGTTGTGGCGGGAGGCGAAGGGCGGCGCGCTCACCGTCCGGCTGGCGCGGCGGATGAGGCGCGAGGCACAGCCGGCATTGCCCCGCGCCTTGTCGGCGGTGCGGCGGTGCGCGCGCCAGCTGGACCGGATCGACGCCGCGCCGGATCTGGCGGAGAAGGACCGGTCGGCGCTGCTGGCGCTGCGCGACAGGATCGACGCGCTGCTCGGTGGCGGGGATGCGCGGCCGGATCAGATCGCGCCATTCGCGCGCAAGGTATCCGACGGCTTTTCGCCGAACATCTCGCCGTAATAGGCGGAGAACCGGCCGAGATGCCAAAAGCCGTGGTCCATCGCGATCTCGGCCACCGTCGTCGTCCGGGGGTCGGCGACGCGCAGGGCCCGCCGCGCCGCGTTCAACCGGACCATCTTCAGGTAATCCTTGGGCGAAACGCCCATGACGTCGGCAAAGCTGTATTCGAGCATCCGCGTCGTCACGCCGATGGCCTGGGCGACCTGCGCCACCGACAGCCGGTCCTCGGGATGGGCCTCCACACAGTCGCGGAACTGGCGGACGAATTTCTGGCGCTGCGAATGGCCGACCGTGGACGGACGGACGGCCTGCAGGATGCCGGCCTCGACCACCGACACGCACTGGTCCAGCAGGGGAAGGAGGACGGCGCTCTGCTCCAGCAAGGCCGGCGTCGCGGCGAGCAGGCATTGCAGAACGGTACGCAATTCGCCGCTGCGTGCATAGGTGACAGCACTGGACGGTGCCTCCACGGCATCCGGCAGCGTCACGCGGAGCTGATCGGCCCGCCAGCGGTCGATGGCGAAGGCCAGAACCGACATCGGTCCATTGCACAGGAACTCGGACAGAGAGCCGCCGCGCAGGAGCAGGACGTCGTTCTCGCCCACCGGCCGCCCGTCCAGCCGGGACGGCGCCGAGCCCGGCAGCGGGACGGCGACCACCAGCGTGTCGGGCGGCGGCGCGGTGTGCTGATGCAGGCGGAGGTTGGTGTCCTCCTGAAAGACGCTGATGCCGGGGGCCGCCACCTCCCTCAGCCGGCCGAGGAAACGACCGGGTTGCAGTTGGCGGTAATGCTGGGTCCAGCCGACGAGGGCCTTCTCCTGCTCCCACACATCCTCGGTCAGGTCGGTCTCCAGCCGGAGGGTCTTCGGCTCCACCATCCGCTGTTGCTCCAGGCACGGCACATTCGGGCCGGTTCGTGTGGCTATGGCGGCATTTTCCAGGCGACGGTCATGCCTGAGCGGCCATGTTCCGCGCTTTCAAGAAGATGTCAAACACAGAGAAGAATGATCCCTGCCATTTCGCAAAACGGATAGGGCTGTTTTTTGGACAGTTCACTGCCTTCTATAAATATTTCCTGCCGAAACCACAGGCAGTTCTGGGAATGCACCTATCAGCGCTGAATAGCGGCATCATCCCAGGCAAAAATCTTCCGAATTAAAAATTTTTAACCTTCCCAGCCGTTTTCACGTGCCGACAAGTGCATTTGCCATTTTCAAACCCGTGGAACCGGCTCCAGAGCAAGGACATTGCCGGAGCTTTTCAACAATATGCCAGACAAACAAATATTCATTATTGGTCGCAATCGTTTTAAGTATATCGACCAAATTCAGCATAGATGTAACGAAGCTTCTCGCATCCCTGCACCACGAGGCCGCCAGCAAATATAGTGACCATATCTATCGGCACGTCAGTGAAGATCATTTGCGACATATCGCCGTGGGTCGCTCGTTTTCATTCCGGTCTCTCCATAAAAATCTGCAAGATCGTCTGCGTTTTCGCAAAGCGGATAGATGGAAGCCCTGCCTCCATTGCACGATCCCTGTCAGCCACAGTGCCGCCGATCGATGCCGGCAGGCCAGGGCGACACCCATGGGACATGACGAGCGGCGGGGAGGGCACGGCATGACGGATGTGCTGATCCTGGGCGGCGGTCCGGCGGGCACGGTGCTCGCCCGGCGGCTGACGGCGCTGGGGCATGGCGTGACGCTGGTGACCTGCGCCCGCCGTCCGGCGGTGGAGGGGCTTTCCCTGCGGGCCGTCGAAGGACTGCGCCGCGCCGGCTGTGCGGAGGCGGCCGCGGCGGCCAGCCGGCCGGCATCGCGCCGGGTCGATTGGAACGGACGGCGCACCGCCCTGAACGGCGAACATCTGCTCGACCGCGGCAACGTCGATGCCGCCCTGCTGCGCGACGCCGCGGCCGGCGGCGCCGTCCTCTCCCACGGAACGGTGGCGGCGGTCGAACAGGGGAAGGACGGGTGGCGGGCGGTCGATGCGGCCGGTGCGACGCTGGGTTCCGGCCGCTTCCTGGTGGAGGCCCGCGGCCGCCGCGCACCGAACGCCCCGGCGCGGGAAACGGGGCCGCGCACGCTGGCGGTCGGCCGGGTCTACCACGGCCCTGTCGGAGAGGTGGGCAGCGCCGCCCTGTCCTTCGCCGACGGCTGGGCGTGGCTGGCCGCCCTGCCCGACGGCCGGCGGGTCGTGCAACTGGTCATCGACGGCGCCGACAGCCCGGCCCGCGCCGATCTGACCGCCTGGCATGAAGCGGCGGTCGCGTCGCTGCCGGAGGCGGCGGATTGGGTCGCAGGCTGCACCCTCATGGGCGAGGCCGAGGTGCGCGACGCCACGGCGATCAGGCGCTCGCCGGGACTGGCGGCCGACCGGCTGCGGATCGGCGATGCCGCCTTCGCCGTCGACCCCCTGTCCGGCCACGGCGTCTATGCCGCGGTGGCCTGGGCCTTCGCAGCCGCTGCCGCCGTCAACACGCTGGCGGCCGATCCGACAGCCCTTCCGGCGGTCGGGCGCTTCGTCGAGGACCGCTGTGCCGAGCTGTTCGCCCACGCCGCCGATGCCGGCAACCGGTTCTACCGCGCCGAGGAACGCTGGCCCGACCGCCCCTTCTGGTGCCGACGCGCCGCATGGCCGCCCGCCCCATTGCCGGCGGCGGAGCGCGGCATCCGCCGCCGCGCCGTGGTGGTGAACGACCGGATCGAGGAACGCCCGGTCCTGGTCACCCCCGCTTTGCCGCGCGGCGTGCTGGCGATCGGCGGGGTCGAGCTGTGGCCGCTGCTGGAAAGCGTGGAAGCCGGTCCGGGCCGCGGCGGCGAATTGGCCGAACGCTGCAGCCACCAACTGGGACTGCCGCCGGAACGGGTGGCGGTCGCCCTCGCCTGGCTGGCGAACAACGGATTCCTGCCGGGCGGGGCAACCCGTCCCGGACCGTGACGACAACGACCAAGAACAGGGGAGCACCGATGGGACAGACGCGAAGAGATGGCAGGCCTTGGCGCAACAGGCCCATGAGCCTTCTGTTGGGTGCGGCTGCGGGCGGCGTGGTGTTCGGCGGCGCGCTGGCGACCGCGCAGACTGCGCTGGCGGCCGACGGCCGCGCGCTGGTCGAGGAACGCTGTTCCGCCTGTCACCAGAAGGAGGCGGACGGGACGCTGCACCGCATCGACCATGTGCGCAAGACGCCGGAAGGCTGGACGATGACGCTGTTCCGCATGCGCCAGTTCCACGGCGTCACGCTGTCGGACGAGGAGCAGCGCAGGCTGGTGCGCCATTTCGCCGACCGCCAGGGTCTGGCGCCGGAGGAAGCCGCCCCCTACCGCTACGTCCTCGAACGCCGCCCGGCGGTGGTGGAGGAGCCGGTGACCGACGGCGACCTGTCGGTGATGTGCGCCCGCTGCCACAGCGTCGCCCGCGTCGGGCTTCAGCGCCGCGATGCCGACGAATGGCGCCGGCTGGTCAATTTCCACCTCGGCCAATGGCCGACCATCGAATATTCCGCCCAGGGCCGCGACCGCAAATGGTGGGAGATCGCCTCCACCGAGGTCCCGAAGACGCTGGGGGGCAAGTTCCCCTTCAGGACGGACGCCTGGACCAGCTGGCAGGCGGCGCCCAAGCCCGACCTGTCCGGCACCTGGGCGGTCGCCGGGCACCGGGCCGGGATCGGCTCCTACGGCGGCACCGCGACCGTGACCAAAGCGGGTGACGGCTATCGCATCGCCTACGACCTGACCGACGCCACCGGCAAGCCGTTGAAAGGCGACGGCAAATCGGTGGTCTACACCGGCTATGAATGGCGCGGCAGCGGCACGCTCGACGGCAAGCCGGTGCGCGAGGTGTTCGCCGCGTCGCGCGACGGCAGCCGTCTCGATGGGCGTTGGTTCCTGACCCAACAGGACGAGGTCGGCGGCAGCCTGCACGCCCTGCGGATCGGCGGCGCCGACAGCGCGATCCTCGGCACCAGCCAAAGCTACCTGAAGACAGGCACCACCGCCCGCATCACCCTGTGGGGCAGCGGGCTCGACCGCGGCGAGGTCGGCTTCGGTCCCGGCGTTTCGGCGAAGATCCTGTCGCGCAGCCCGACCTCCGTCACGGTGGAGGCGACAGCCGCCGCGGATGCCGCCCCCGGCGCCCGCAGCCTGACGGTCGGCAGCGCCAAGGCCGCCGGCTTTGCGGTCTATGCCAGGCTCGACAGCATCCGGGTGGAGCCGGAATTCACCATCGCCCGCGTCGGCGGCAATGGCGGGCCGGTGCCGCCGGTGACCGCCCAGTTCGAAGCGGTCGGCTACCTGAACGGCCCGGACGGCCAGCCCGGCACCGCGGACGACGTGCGCGTCGGCCCGATGCCGGCGGCCTGGAGCCTGGAGCCCTTCAACGAAGCGGCGGCGCTGATGGAGGACGTGAAATTCGCCGGGGCCATGGCGCCGAACGGCCTGTTCACCCCCGCCGGTGCCGGCCCCAACCCGCAGCGCCAGTTCGGCACCAACAACATCGGCGACATGAAGGTGATCGGCACGGTGACCGATGGCACGGCGGCCGGCGGCTCCGCGACGCTGACCGGCACCGGCCGGCTGATCAGCACGGTCCAGCGCTGGAACGACCCGCCCATCAACTGAGGAGCAGAGCCATGGCAACCCTTCATCTGGTTCGCGACGACATGCGCGATGTGACGGTCGGCGACCGGCGTGTCCTGTTCCATGTTCCCACCAGCGGCCTGTTCGAGCTGGACCGCGTCGGCGGCGCCCTGATCGACCTGTTCGCCGAGCTGGGCGAGGTCAGCGAGGAGGATGTCCGCCGCCGCTTCGACGGCGTCGCCGACCCGGCCGAGGTGATCGACAGCCTGCGCGAGCTGATCACGCTGCGCGTCGTCGAAAGCGGCCCGGCCGTTCCCGCCGCCAAGCGGTCCAAGCCGCCGGTGACCATCGGCGAATTCCCGCTCAGCACCGTCGTGCTGAACGTCAACACCGGCTGCAACCTCAGCTGCACCTACTGCTACAAGGAGGATCTGACCACCCCCGCCAAGGGCGAGCGGATGGAGTTCGACACCGCCGCCCGCAGCATCGACCTGCTGCTGCAGGAGGCCAAGGGTCGCGACAGCGTCAACGTCGTCTTCTTCGGCGGGGAACCGCTGACCAACCTGCCGCTGATCCGTCAGGTGGTGGAGTATGCCGAGCAGCGCGGGCGCGACGCCGGGGTCCGCATCGACTTCTCCCTGACCACCAACGGCGTGCTGCTGACGGAGGAGACCGTCGACTGGTTCGACGCCCACCGTTTCGGCATCACCATCAGCATGGACGGGCCGAAGCCGCTGCACGACCGCAACCGCCGCACCGTCGGCGGCAAAGGCTCCTACGACGCCGTGGCGGCCAAGGCGCAGATGCTGCTGTCGCGCTACCGCTCCCGCCCGGTGGGCGCGCGGGTGACGCTGACCGCCGGCGTCACCGACGTGGTGGCGATCCACGAGCATCTGAAGAACGATCTGGGCTTCTTCGAGGTCGGCTTCTCCCCCGTCACCTCGGGCGCGATGTCGGCCTTCAACCTGACCGGCGACGAGCTGGCGACCGTCTTCCGCAACATGAAGGAGCTGGGCCGCGCCTATGTCGATGCGGCGAAGCGCGGCGTCAACACCGGCTTCTCCAACATGCACCAGCTGATGACCGACCTGTCGGAGGGCACGACCAAGTCGCTGCCCTGCGGCGCGGGCCTGGGCATGCTGGCGGTGGACAAGGAAGGCGATCTGCACCTTTGCCACCGCTTCACCGGATCGTCGCAGCCGACCTACGGCAATGTCGGCGACGGCATCGCCAAGGACAGCCTGGGCAGCTTCCTGGAGGGCATGGCGAACCGCAGCGGCACCGATTGCGAGACCTGCTGGATCCGCAAGCTGTGCGCCGGCGGCTGCTATCACGAATCCTATGCCCGCTACGCCGATCCGGCGCACCCGACCTATCACTACTGCGACCTGATGCGCGACTGGATCGACTTCGGCATCCGCGCCTATGCCGAGATCATGGTCGCCAACCCGCAGTTCATCGAGCGCCACGTCGCGCCGCGCAGGGGGATGAAATGAAGCATCTGACGCCCATCAACAAGAAGGCCCGCCTGGTCGACCAAGCCGTCGAGGACGGCCATTTGGACGAGGTGGTGGCGATGCAGGTGGTGGTCGGCTGCGCCGCCACCATGGATCCCGGCTGGGAGGTCGATCCCTTCGGCAGCGTCTCGGCCCTCTGCGCGCCGATGGAGGCGGATCTCTACGGCTGCTCCGACCCCTGCTGGTGGCCGGCGCAGGTGCCCGACACCATCAACAGCTACCCGGACTGGAACGCCAAGGCGGCCTCCGCCCAGAACGACTGGCGCGCTCTCCAGTCGGTGTTCCCGAAGGACTGACCGCCATGAAGACCCATGCAAACGGAGTCCGTCCGATGAGAAGCCGCCGACCCTCAGCCAGAACCATCTCCCATTTCGGCGGCCTGCTCGCCGCCCTGCTGCTCGCCGCCTCCCCCGCCGCGGCGAAGGACTATCTGCTGACCGGCGCCAAGCCGGACAAGCTGGTGCTGGTCGATGCCGCCGCCCGCAAGGTGGAGCGGGTGCTGACCATCCCCGGCGGCGGGGTGGCGCCCGGCACCATCGTGCCGTCGCCCGACGGCCGCGTCGCCTATGTCATCAACAACCACATGGGCAGCGTTTCCGGCATCGAGCTGGACAGCGGCAGGCAGGTCTTCCGTGCCGATTTTTCGGCTGGCGATCTGCGCGTCCGTGGCCTGTTCGGCATGGATGTCAGCCCCGACGGCAAGGAGCTGTACGTCTTCCAGGCGCCGGTGCGCATGCTGCCCGGCGAATACCGGGTGGAGGACACGCGCATCGCCGTCTACAGCACCGCCGACGGGGTCGGCGCCAAGCCGGTGCGGCTGCTGCCGGCGCCGCGCCGCATCGCCGTGCTCGCCTTCTCCAGGGATGGCGGGACGCTGTGGGCGCTCGGCTGGGACATCTACGGGCTCGATCCGCAAACCGGGGCGGTGAAGGAGACGCACAAGGTGCTGAACCGGACGCTCGCCGACCACAGCCCGCCCGACGTGCTCGACATCTGGCCGCAGTTCGAGCAGGCGGCGACGCTGTCCGCCCCCTACTTCACCGCCCGCACCGATCTGGCGGCCACGGATCCCGGCGCCTTCCGCACCGGGCTGATGACGCTCGACCTCGCGACCGGCCGGATGGACATGCGGGATTTCGAGGACACCAGCGCCGTCATCTTCTCGTCCGTCGTCAGTCCGGTGAAGCGGACGGAGGCCTATTCCGTCTACACCCAGCTGTCGAAGATCGACGCCGACGGCGGCAAGCTGGTCAAGCGGGTGGACCTGCCGCACACCTACTATTCGATCAACGTCTCCAGCGATGGGACGGAGGTCTATGTCGGCGGCACGGGCTGCGACATCGGCGTCTACAGCACCGACACGCTCGACCGCGTCGGTCAGGTGGAGATCGCCGGCTGCCCCGACCAGGGCATCGCCTCCCTGCGGGTGATCCGGCGCTGAACAAGTGCCTCTTCCGTCCCCGGGGATATCCCCCTCGTCCCAGGATCCCTCCATGCCCCATTCCCTGCGCTGGGCCGGCGGTTTCGTCCGGCCGCACCGGGGCCGTCTGGCGGTCTGCGTCGCCCTGTCGCTGGCCGGCACCGGCATCGGGCTGGCGCAGCCCTGGCTGACCAAGCGCATCGTCGATGACGGCCTGACCGGAGGAGACGCCCGGCTGCTGGTTTTGCTGACGCTTGGCATGCTGGCTGCGGGGCTGGTCTCGACGCTGATGTCGGGGGTCAACCGGCTGGTCTACACCCGCGCGTCGGCCGGCGTGCTGTTCGCGATGCGGGAGCATGTCTACGGCCACCTGCAAACGCTGCCGCCGCGCTTCTACGCCCGCTGGTCGGCGGGCGACGTGCTGGGGCGGCTCGATGGCGATCTGGCGGAGGTGCAGCGCTTCGCCGTGGACGCCCCGCTGTCGGCGCTGAACGCGCTGCTGACCCTGGGCGGGGCGGTGGCGCTGATGCTGCTGATCGATCCGGCGCTGACCCTGATCGCCTTCCTGCTGCTGCCGGCGCAGGCGCTGTTCCTGCGCGGCACCCGCTCCTGGGTGGAGCGCAGCGCCCGCGCGCTGCGCGAGTCCATGGCGGCGCTGACCGGCTTCTTCGTGCAGCGCCTGTCCGCCATGAAGCTGATCCAGTCGCTGGGCGCCGAGCGCCAGGAGGCCGACCGCCTCGCCGCCCTCGACCGCGACTGTTTGGGCCAGCTTCTGCGCCAGCAGACGGTCGGCATCGTCACCGGCGGGGTGCCCGGCCTCCTGGGCTCCGCCGGGACCGCCGCGGTGTTCCTGTGGGGCGGCCTGCGGGTGATCGACGGCGAGTTGTCGCTTGGCGCGCTGATCGCCTTCTCCGCCTATCTCGGCCGCGCCGCCGGTCCGGTTCAGGGGTTGCTCGGCCTGATCGTCGGGGCGCAGCGCGCCCGCGTCTCCCTGGACCGGCTGGGCGAGCTTCTGTCCGAATCCCCTGCGGTGCGCCCGCCCGCCCGGCCGGTTTCCCCTGCCGGCCGAGGCGGCGCGTTGTCGGTCGAAAGCGTGGTGTTCGGCCATGGGCCAGGCCGTCCGGTGCTCGACGGGCTGAGCCTCATCATACCGGCAGGGACCAAGGTCGGGCTGCTCGGCCCCTCCGGCGTGGGAAAATCGACGCTGACCGACCTGCTGCACCGCCATTACGACCCCGAACAGGGCCGCATCATGTTGGACGGCATCGATCTGCGCGACCTCGACCCCGCCCTGCTGCGTCGGCGGGTGGCGGTGCTGGGCCAGGACGCGCCGCTGCTGCCCGGCACCATCGCCGACAATGTGCGCTTCGGACTCTCCATTGCGGAGGCCGAAGCGTTCGACAAGGACGCGCTTGCCGAGGCGGTGGCCGCCGCCCAACTCACCGGCTGGATCGCCGGCCTGCCGCGCGGGCTGGACACGCCGGTCGGCGCCTGGGCCTCGGCCCTGTCCGGCGGGCAGCGGCAGCGGATCGCGCTGGCCCGCTGCCTGCTGCGCAAACCGGACCTGCTGATCCTGGACGAACCGGTCTCCGCGCTCGACCCGGCGGCGGCGGAGCGGCTGATCGCCGATGTGGACCGCCTGTTCGCCGGCCGCACCCGTCTGGTCATCAGCCACCGCGGCGAGGCGCTGGCCGGCTGCGACGCGGTGTACCGTCTGGAGCACGGCCGCCTCGAGCCGGTCGCCGACGCAAGGGAGGCCGCATGCGCATCGCGGTGATCGACAGCGGGATCACCCTGCCCGGTGTTCCGGTCGCCGACCGTGCCGCCTTCCGCCTGCGCGAGGGCACCCTGGGCATGGAGCGGCTCCCGGCCCGGCCCGACCGTATCGGCCATGGCAGCGCCGTCGCCGCCGCCGTCCTGGCACAGGCCCCGGCGGCGGACCTGATCGACGCCCAGATCTTCCACGACCGCATCACCGCCTCCCCCGCCGCGGTGGCGGCGGCCCTGCGCTGGGCCGTCGGGTGCGGCGCCAAGCTGGCGACCCTCAGCCTCGGCCTTCCCGCCGATCGCCCGGTGCTGCGTGCCGCGGTGGAGGAGGCGTTGTCGCACGGCCTGCTGCTGGTCGCCGCCAGCCCGGCCCGCGGCGGTCCGGTGTGGCCCGCCGCCTATCCCGGCGTCATCGCCGCCACCGGCGACGCCCGCTGCGCACCCGGCGAGGTCTCCGTCCTGCCGGCCGCCTTCGGCACCTGCCCGCGCCGGACGGACGGGGACCCGCGCGCCGGTGGCGCCAGCCTCGCCGTCGGCCATCTCGCCGGACTCCTCGCCGCCGCAGCCCCGCCGTCGCACGAAGCCGCCCTTGCCCATCTGCAGCGATCGGCCCGCTGGCATGGGCGGGAGCGACGATAGGGGCAACGGCCATTGACCGAACGGAGCGATGCCGTCAGCCGGTGAACGGCGCGACGGTGATGCCGGCGGCCTCGAGCGCGTCACGGACGGTCCGGGCCATCGCGACGGCACCCGGGTTGTCGCCATGCACGCAGATCGTGTCAACGAGGATCGGCACAGGCCGGCCCGAACGGCTTTCGACGCAGCCCTCCAGGAGCATGCGGACGACCCGTTCAGCCGCCACGGTCGCATCGTGGATCACCGAACCGCGCACGGTTCGCGGCGTGAGCGTCCCGTCGTCCTCATAACTGCGGTCGGCGAAGGCTTCGCGCGCCACCCGCAAGCCGGTGTCGATGCCGGCACGCTCCAGGGCACTGGACGGCGGCGCCACCAGAACCATCCCGCTGTCCACGGTCCGCACCGCCCGCGCGATGGCCGCCGCGACGTCAGGGTCCACCGCCGCCACGTTGTAGAGTGCCCCATGCGCCTTCACATGGCCGAGACTGTGCCCCGCCAGAGCCGCGCACGCCTGTAGCGCCCCAACCTGATAGGCGACCATGCGTTCCAGGTCCTGCGGAGTGTCACCCCGGATCGCTCGCCGCCCGAAGCCCCAGAGATCGTTGAAGCCGGGATGGGCGCCGATGCGCACGCCCTTCTCACGCGCCATCCGCGCCGTATCGGTCATGATCACCGGATCGCCGGCATGAAAGCCGCAGGCGATGTTGGCCGAGGTGACGATGTCCAGCATGGCGGCATCGTCGCCCATGCCCCAGGAGCCGAAGCCTTCCCCCATGTCGCAATTCAGATCGATCGTCCGTTCCATGCCCCTCTCCTCCTGTGTCCCGTACCGCCGCTCAGTCCAGCCCTCGGTCGGGCGTCAACCCATCGACCATGCCGCCGACGAGGTTGATCGACAGCAGCCGTTCGCTGTCGTGCAGTGCGAAAGCGCCTGCGGCGCGCACCAGACCGGGCAGGGCGGCGAGCGCGGTGTGGAAGCGGCTGTAAGCCACGCGCGCCTGACCCGGCGTCACCGCGCGGAACCGCACCGGGTCGCCGGGGCGCTTTTGGGCCAGCGGCCCGAGATCCGGTGCGATGACGCAGCCGATCTTCGGATAGCCGCCGGTGGTCTGCCGGTCGGCGAGCAGCACGATGGGCTGGCCGGTTCCGGGAACCTGGATCGCGCCCGGCGGAATGCCGTCGGAGGTGATGTTGAAGCCGGCAGCGTGATCGATCTTCGGACCCTCCAGCCGATACCCCATACGGTCGGCCTCGTGGCTGACGCGATAGGTGCCGGACAGGAGCGCTTCGACGCCGGCAGGCGTGAACAGATCGTCCTGCGGCCCGAGCACGACGCGCGTCTCCTCGCCCGGGCGCGGCAATTCCGCGGTGTCGAGAACGCCTTCCATCCGCTCCGGCGCCTCGTTCAGGCGCAGAGGCAGCCGGTCCCCGGCACGCAACGCCCGCCCGTGCAGCCCTCCCAGCGCGCTGCGCACATGTGTCGAGACGCTGCCGAGCACGGGGTCCACGGCGAAGCCGCCGGCCACGGCGAGATAGCCGCGCACGCCGGAGCGCAACGCACCGACGCGCAGCACCTGCCCGGCCTTCAGGCGGTAGCTGCGCCAAGCCTGCGCCGGATCCCCGTCTATCGTCAGCACGGCGTCGCCGGTCACCGCCACATGGCAGGACGCAGCCTCGACCACCAGCGTGTCGCCCGTCAGCGTGAACTCCAACGCCCCTTCGAACGGGCTGTTGCCGACCAACGCGTTTGCTGCCGCGAGCAACAGCGGGTCGGATGCGCCGGCCACCGACACGCCAAAGCGCTGGAAGCCGAAACGGCCCGCGTCCTGCAGCGTGGAGCTCGGTCCCGCCACCTCGATCTTGAGCGCCCCCATCACGCCGCCTCTTCTTCCAGTTGCGGAAGCAGGTCGGTGCGCTCGACCTCGGCGGCCAGACGGTCGTATTCGACAGCGTCGATGGCGGTGAACCGGACCCGGTCGCCGGGTGCCAGAAGGAATGGCCGCGCGCGCCGCGCGTCGAAGGTCTTCAACGGCGTGCGACCAAGCAGGTGCCAGCCACTCGGCATGGCCAGCGGCGACACCGACGCCTGCGCACCGCCCTGCATGATGGTGCCGGCCGGTGTCTTCAGCCGCGGATTCTCGCGCCGCGGCAGATGCAGGGCTTCCGGCAGCCCGCCGAGATAGGCGAAGCCCGGTGAGAATCCCAGCATGTAGACCCTGTAGTCAGCGGCGCAATGCAGTTCGATCACCTTCTCCGGCGTCAATCCGGTACGGCGCGCCACCTCCTCGAGATCCTCCCCGTGCGCGCCGCCGAAGCAGACGGGCACCACCCAGCGCCGCCCGCTTGGCTCGCTCCGGTCGGGCAGGCCGGCCGCCAGGTCCAGCACGCGCCGGGCGACGGCCTCGGCCTCCACCGCCAATGGATCGAAGGTGACGAGAATGGACCGGTAGGTCGGCACCGTTTCCACCACACCGGCAATCGCGGCGTCGGCGATCCGCCGGTCCAGGCGATGGACACGGTCGTTCAGCCCAACGTCGATGCCGTCTCCCAGTTCGACGATCAGCGCGCGGTCCCCCGCCGTCAGGATCTTCAGCGTTTCAACAATGGTCGGTTCGATGGTCGTGCTCATGGCGCCTTCTTGAAAATTTCGACGGGATATCGCCGTCGGTGCGTATTTCACAGCTGCCGCTCCCTGCGGTGTCCGGGAGGTTCGCCCGTGCTCAGCCGTCGGTTCCGGTTCCTCTCACTTCGGCAAGGAACGTCTCGACGTGGCGGCGCATCAGCGAGGCCTCCTCGAACAAGGCCTCGGCCGCGCTCCGGACATGTTGCGACGTCGTGCCGGTGGCGACCGCCGCTCGGCTGACCGTCTCCACCGAGTGCAGGACGATCGCCGCGCCCGATGCCGCGCCGCTCACGTTGCGGGCGATCTCCTGCGTGGCGGCCTGCTGCTGCTCGATGGCCGAGGAGACGCTGGCCGTGGCGGCGTCGACGTCGCTGACGGTGCGGGCGATGGCGGTCAACGCCGACACGGTGCGCTGCGTGATCTCCTGCACGGAGGCGATCTGAGCCGATATCTCGTCGGTCGCCTTGCCGGTCTGCGAGGCCAACTGCTTCACCTCGTTGGCGACGACGGCGAAGCCCTTGCCCATCTCGCCGGCCCGCGCCGCCTCGATGGTGGCGTTCAAGGCCAGCAAGTTGGTCTGTGACGCCACCTCGTCGATGAGGGAGACGATCCTGCCGATACGGGCCGCCGCGTCGTCGAGCTGGTGGACTGTCTGGCTGGCCTCGGACACCGCATCCACCGCGGTGCTCACCAGGCGTACGGATTCCGACGTCTGACGGCCGATCTCACGGATGGAGCCGGTCAGCTCCTCGGTGGCAACAGCGACGGCCTGCACGTTCCCGCTGGTGTGCTGCCCTGCGATGGTGGCCGCGCCGGCTTCTTCCTGGGTCTGTCCGGCATTCTCCGCCATGGTCTCCGCGGCGCCGCGCAGCGCGTCGGCGTTGCCGAGCACGGCGCCCACGACTGCCTGGACCCGTGTCTCGAAATCGTCGGCAAGCTTGCGCAGCATGGACCGGCGCTCCTCCGCCGCCTGCTTGCGTTCACGGTCGGCCTTGGCGTGCGCTTCAGCGACAGCCCGCGTTGTGTCGCGGAACACGACCAGCGCCAACGCCATGCCGGCCACTTCGTCCCTTCCGCCGGTCGGGATCGGGGCATCGAGATCCCCTTGAGAGACCCGGCGCATGGCCTCCGACAGCCGGGAGAGCCGATCTGCGACATTCCGGCCGACGTACAGCCAGCCGATGAGCAGGCCCGCGAGCACACTGACGATGACGATCGCCGCCAGCAGCATCTGGCCGCCGGAGATCGCGCGGGCGGACGCCAGTGCCGCCTCGTCGGCCTTGGCCTGCTCGTCGCCGACCATGCCCGCGACCAGACTGCCCAGTTCCTCGGCACTGGAGCGGTTGCGCTCCAGCAGCAGCGCCGAACTCTCGGCGAGCTTCAGCTCGGTCTCGCGCAGGGCGAGCACCGAGTTCGGCCCGGTGGCCAGCGCCGCCAGCGCCTCGATCGCCGCGCCGACCTTGCCGCGCACCTCTTCGGGAACGGCAGGGACGAGGGCACGCAACTCGCCGAGGAGGGTGCTGCCGGCCTCGCGCAGCGCCGCGACCTGATCGATCGAGGAGGCGTTGGCCGCTTCCGACAGCCCGCTCTTCAGCGCGTCCGCCTTGCCGAGCAGGCCGAGATAGGCGGTCAGCGGCTCGACCCCCTGGTCGAGGAAGGCGTCGACCGACTTGGACGTGTTCGATTCGAGCTTGCGCGCGGAGAGCATGATGCCTGTGCGTGCCGAGACGACCAGCGGCTCGATGACCTCCTCGAAATCGGAGACGAGGTGCGACGCCCTCCCCTTCAGCTCGATCATGCTGGCGTTGACCGCTTGGTCGGGCGGGCCGGTGAGCACCCGGCGCCGGACGTCGAAGATCCCCTTGCCCTGCGCCCCTAAGTCCCAGAGCGCCGGCGCGAGCCGCGACAGAGCCTGCGCGCCGGAGCGCTCCACGGTGACGTCGATCCGCCGCGTCACATCGACCACCGTATTGGCGTAGGTCTGGTAATGCCGGTCGAGTTCCTTGAACTCGCCGGTCTCGGCGGCGGCCAGCGCGGCGCCGGCAACCATCATCACTCCGCGGCGCAGCTCGTAGAGGTCGATCAGGTTAGCGATGGCGGTGTTGCTCAGTTCCCGCACGGCCGAGCGCGTGTTGTCCACCAGCCGGTCGCTCTCGCTTCGGAGCTCCACCTGCGATGCGTCCTTGAGCGGCATCAGCGTCTGCACAGCGCGTCCATGCACCCAGACAAGTTCGGCGAGCACCTCCTGTCGCCGTGCCCCGAGCCGGAGGCGCTCCTCCACCGCGGCGTTTTGCCGTTCGAGGTTGCCGATGACCGAACTCGCAATGGCGTCCAGCTCCGCGACGCGGCCATCACCGGCCAACAGGGATTTCGCCTGCCGCAAGGCCTGCCAGAACAGTTCGGCCTTGTTTTCGATCACCCGGAAGGCGGTCTGGCGCTGTGTGTCGTCCTGAGCGCCCTCCAGCGTCGGACCGGCGGCGGCCATGTTGGCGCTGAGTTCCGCCAGGTTGCGGACCAGCGAGATGGCCGGCAGGTTCTGCTGCGTGATGGTTTCCATCCGTTGTCCCACCGCGTGGTAGGATACGAAGCCGACCACGCCCGCGCATGCGGTCAATGCAACCGTCACGCCGAAGGCTGACCAAAGTTTGCCCCGAATGCTGTTTTGAAAACCAATGGCCGCCGATCCGGCGTTCACGGTCATGCTCACGGCAACCCTCCATGGAGACGTCGGAGCAGAAGACGCCTCTCGGCACCTGTTCGCGACGCATTGCTTACTTTTTATCGGGATGTCCAAGCGTCGCGCCGCTGCGGCATGTCTTTCGGCGACATGATGGGCGATCGTTCATAACAGGCGATATTCTTGGGCTTTACTCCGCCGCCCGCCTCAAGCCCGATGTCCAGGATCGGGGTGGGGCGGCCCCCGCCGGTCACCGGAACCATGCCGCACAGCGGCGCGGTGCCCGGCGGTAAGCCGCCAGCGAGAGACCCGAGATCGTCGAGGCGACGCAGTTCGGCCAGCGTTCCGTTCTTGTAGAGGCCGCGGCGACCGTCGCCAACCACCCGGGATCGAGCCTTTAGTCGGTCACAGCTGGGAGCGCAGGATCAGGGTGGGCAAGGTGGCGTCTCCGTCAGTTGCCCATGACCCGCGGCATCCACATGGCGATGTCCGGGAAGACGACGAGAAGAGCGATCATGACGAACATGGTCAGAACGAAGGGAAAGGTGCCGACGATCACGTCGTTCAGCGGGCCGGCCTTGGGACGGATGCTCTGCACGACGAACAGGTTCAGCCCGATCGGCGGCGTGATCAAAGCGGTTTCCAGAAGCAGCATCAGCATGATGCCGAACCATACCGGGTCATAGCCCTGCGCCACGATGATCGGCGTGACGATGGGAACGGTGGCGATCATCATCGACAGCGTTTCCATGAAGCATCCGAGGATGACGTAGAAGACGATGATCATCACGATGGTCCCGACGGGCCCCAGCCCCAGGCCCTGCACCGTCGCCGAAGCCCGCTCGGCGAGACCGATCGCCGCGATGACGAAGTTCAGGAAATAGGCGGCCACGATGATCAGCATGATCATGGCCGTTGTGCGCATGGTTCCTTCGAAGGAGTCGCGCAGAACCGGCCAGGTGAGCAGCCCTTGCCTGGCGGCGAGGGCCAATGCGGCCAGAACTCCCAGTGCTGCGGCCTCGGTGGGGGTGGCGATGCCCGCGTAGATGGTTCCGACGACGATCAGGAAGATGCCGAGCGGCGGCAACAGGTGCGGAAGGCTGCCGATGCGCGCGCTCCACGAGGACGGCACCGGGCTTCCCCCCCAGCGGGGTACGAACAGGCAGGCTACGATCACCGTGACCATGAACAGCCCGGCAAGAACCAAGCCCGGCACGAAGCCGGCGAGGTAAAGCTTCGGCACCGACGTGTCGGTCAACACGCCGTAGATGATCATGTTGATCGATGGCGGGATGAGGATGCCGAGCGTACCGCCAGCAGCCAGCGTCCCCAGGAACATGCGTTCATTGTAATTGTAGCGACCGACTTCCGGCAGCGCCACGGTGCCCACCGTGGCCGCGGTGGCGACCGACGACCCCGACGTCGCGGCGAACAGGGTGCAGGCGCCGATATTCGAGTGCATCAGCCCGCCGGGCAGCCAAGACAGCCACTGCGACATGGCGCCGTACATCCTCGCCGCGATGCCCGAGCGCAGCAGCACCTCGCCCAGCAGCACGAACATCGGAATGGCAACGAGCAGGCCGTCGGTGCTGGTGCTCCAGGCGATCTCGCCCATTGCCCGTTCCAACGGCATCGGCGTGTAGAACCGGTTGAGAACGACGCCCAGCATCCCCATTGACGCGGCGACCGGAATGCTGAGCCCAATGAGCAGCAGCAATGTAACCAATGTGGTCGTCAGCATGCGGGGTTCTCCTTGGCATGGTGCGGAACCCGGTCGGCGCCGATCTCGCTTTCGATCTCGTCCTCGACCGTCCGGATTCCGGCGATGCGGCCGACCTGCTGGGCATCGCCATGAAGGAGCGCCTGGCCGGCCCGAAGGATCAGCACCAGGAGAGTCAGGCAGAAGAAGGCGAGGCCGGTCCACCACAGGCTCTGCGGGATCCACAGCGGCGTCTGCAACGGCGTGTTCGCCGTCGCATGGAAGGAGATCGAGGTGAGCAGCATGGTGTGCCCCCACCACGTCATCAATGAGGCGAGATACCCAAGTGCCAGCAGCGCGAGAATGTCCAGCGCGGCGCAGACGCGAACGGGCAGGAGGTTGTACAGCGCATCAATGCGGATATGCGCCCGCTGGAACAACGTGAAGGACAGCGCCCACGCCGTCGTCACCGCCAGCACGTAGCCGGAAATCTCGTCCGCGCCCCCGATGGTGACATTCGCGAATTTGCGGAGCAGGATGTCTGCCGCGACCAGGGCGCAGACCCCGATGTAAGCCGCACCGCCGATCCACACCGCAACCCGGCTGATCGTTTCCAACGCCTTCTGGGCGACCGCCAGCGGGTCTCCCCATCTGGCGGCACGCTTGTTGGACATGGCGTGGCCGCTCATCTCACTTGACCTTGGCGGTGACGCCGGCGACCGAACCGATGGTCTTGTTGAACTCTTCGGCGCATTCCTTGCCGCAGCGCTCCACCCACTTCGGCACAACGACGTCGTTAAGGATCTTGGTGACCCGCTGACGGTCGGCATCGCTCACCGGCACCAGCGTCATCTTGGCCTTGGTGCCGTTGACGCAGGGATCCTGGCCGATGTTGCAGTTGATGCCTTCCTGGGATTCCTCGTCCGCCGCCTTCCAGATGCGGTCCTCCAGGCCGGAGATCTCCTTGATCAGGAATTGCTGGGTATCGGCGTTCAGCTTATCCCAGGTCTTCAGGTTGGCGCCATGGACGAGCGTGCTCCAACCGACCGGCAGGGCGTAGAGGTGGGTCGCCACTTCGGGCCACTTGGCGGCGTTGCCCGACAGGGTGCCGGTGATGGCGCAGTCCACCACCCCCTTCTGCAGCGCCGGGACCACCTCGGCGAAGGCCATGGTGACGCCGATGCCGCCGGTCGCCTCAACGAACTCAGCCAGGGTGCGGTTGCCGGTCCGGACCTTCTTGCCGGCGAAGTCCCCGATGCCTTCGATCGGCTTGTTGCAGTAGATGACCTGTGCCGGGTACGGCCACACGCCAAGCACCTTGATGCCGTACTTCTTGCGGAAGTAGGCGTCGAGCACGGGCTTGTAGGCATCGGCCACGCGCCGCGCGGTGGCGATGTCCGGCGCCAGGCCGGCGAGGTCCACCGCTTCGTTGCGCGGGTCGTCGGAAGCCGTGTAGCCGAGCACCGTGGTGCCGAAGTCGATGACGCCCTGCCCCATCAGACGCAGTATCTCGCCGCCCTTCAGGCCCATGTCGTTGAAGCCGGTGATGGTGGCGGTGATCTTGCCGCCGGAGGCCTGCTGGATGTGCTTCGTCCAAAACGGCTGCTCGTAGTTCTTGTACTGCGACAGGTTGGACAGGCCGCCGACGACGTTGAGTTCCTTCCTTTGCAACTCGGCGAACGCCAGCGACGTGGTCGCGAGGAGTGCGGCCGCGGCCGCCGTGAGGATCGTGGCAACGTTGATTTTTGACATGAAGCTTTCCCTATGTTCCGGTGCCGGCGGCTTAGAGCGCCGCAAGCTGTGCGTTGGGGACGTCGCAGACGAGCATCCGTCCCGGGTGGTGGGCGATGAACAGCGGTGGGCGTGCGCGCTGGATGACGACCTGGGGGGTTACGCCGCAAGCCCAGAAGACTGGCATCTCGCCAGGGTGAATGGTGACGGGGTTGCCGAAATCGGGCTTCGCGATGTCCTCGATGCCGATCTGCCGCGGATCGCCGATGTGGACGGGCGCGCCGTGCACGGCGGGATACCGTGAGGTCACCTGGATGGCACGGATGGCTTCCACCGGCTTGAAGGGCCGCATGGACACCACCATCGGTCCGCCGAAGCGGGCGGTCGGCTCGGTCTGGATGTTGGTCACGTACATCGGCACCGTGACCTCCTCGTCCCAGTTGCGGATGCGCAGTCCCACCTCATGCAGCGCCGTCTCGAAGCTGAAGGAACAGCCCAGGACGAAGGTCACCAGGTCGTCGCGCCAGATCGGGGTGAGGTCGGTCGGCTCGTCGGTGAGAACGCCGTCGCGGTACACGCGGTAGGCCGGGACGTCGGTGCGGATGTCGATGTCCGCCCCCAGTTCCGGCAGCGCGGGCGAGCCGGGCTCGCTGACCGCCAGCACCGGGCACGGCTTCGGGTTGCGCTGGCAGAAGCGCAGGAACTCGTCGGCCCAGTCGGCAGGCATGATCGCCAGGTTGCCCTGCACCATTCCCGGTGCAAGGCTCGCCGTCTGCCCGGTGTAATCACCGCGGCGAATGCGCTGGCGGACTTCCGCTGGGGACAGTTTCGTTAAGCTGCCAAGCGTGCTCTCGGGTTCGACCCTGTCCATAACTCCCTCGGTCTTGAACGATTAAGTGGGTGAATGGTGACCGAGGCTAGCAATCGTGTCTAACAGTAGTTTTTTATCCAAAGCGATCAAAATTTTTTATCAGTGGCGATAGGCGTCGGCAACGTCACGCGCGATGTCGGCGACCACGGCAGCGATGGCCCGGTCGGGCGTGTCGAGGTAGCTGGCGGTGAACAGAAGCGGCGGCAACAGCTCGTCCAGTTCGGTGGCCAGGCGGCGCAGGCGCCCGCCCGCCAGCTCGTCCGGAACGACGGCGGGGGGGATGACGCAGGTGCCGATGCCGTCCATCGCCATGCGCACGATCGACCACATCGAACTGGTCGTGAAGATCCGTGCGGAGGGCAGGTCGCCCCGCGAGAACAGCTCGGCCAGCTGCATGTAGGGGCGCGTGGTCCGGGCGAAGGTGATGATCGGCTGTGACGTCAGTTGGGCGAGGGTCAGACGCCCCTCCGGCAGGTCCAGGCCGGGCGCAGCGAGACAAGCCAGCGGGTATTCGCACAGCGTCACGTTCCGGACGCGCGGCGCGCTGATCGGCCCCATCAGCAGGGCGATGTCCAGCTCGCCTTCGATCAGGAAATCGCGGAGGTTGGCTGTCACATCCACGGTAATCTCAAGCGTCACCCGCGGGTAGGTGGCGTTCACCCGCTGCACCAGGGTCGACAACCAAGTGTGAACGATCGATTCCGAGGTGCCGAGCCGGACCGTGCCGCGCACGGAGGAGCGGTCGCCCATCGCCAGCAGCATCTCGGACCGGAGCCCAAGCAGCCGTTCGGCGTACATCAGCATCTCGATCCCCTTCGGTGTGAGGGCGACCTTCTTGGTGCCCCGATCCAGGAGGCGGGTGTTCAGCGTCTGCTCGAGCTGTCCGATCCGGGTCGAGATGGCGGGTTGGGTGGTGTTCAGCTTCTGGGCCGCGCGGCGGAAGCCGCCGAGGGTGGCCACCCAGTAGAACGTCTCGATGTTGCGAAGGTCGATCATGGCAGCCAGATGTCGGGCGGAAGCGGGGGATGCAAATAATGCTTCGGCCTGCCCGCCGCGGGCAATGGGCAAGCGGCGCTCGGGACTACGCCTTTGCCATCTGAAGGTTGGCCGGCAGGCGGCGGAATTCGCCGAACGCGTCTTCGACGTCGGACCCGACACGCTCGCCGATGCCGTCCGGTTCATCGGCCGGCAGCGCGGACTCCAGGACGCATGGTGCCGGCGGTGATGCCCGCAATCATCGTCTCGCGCTTGCCGTCAGGCTTTGCAACAGCCCCCCAGAACCGGGCCGTTCATCGTCGCCGCCGGGCGAGGATCCCGAGCCGAGCCGCCATAAGGACAAGATCGGGCAATGACCGGGCGCCCATCTTCTCCATCACGTGGCGCTTGTGCACCTTTGCCGTTATTTCCGAGAGACCGAGTTCCCCGGCGATCTGCTTGTTCATCAAGCCCCCGATGGCGCAGGTCATGACCTCGCGCTCGCGGTCGGTGAGGGTCTCATAGCGGTCGGCAAGCTCGCGATGTGCCCGGTTGACGTCCATGGCCGCGATGTCCGCTTCTATGGCCCGGCCGATCGCCTCCAACAGCACCTTCTCATCGACCGGCTTGGTCAGGAACTCGATCGCGCCGCCACGTATGGCGCGCACGGTCATGGGAATCGTACCGTAGCCGGTCAGGAAGATGATCGGCACGGTGCTGCCGGCATCTCGCAGCGCCTCCTGCACGGCAAGCCCGTTCTGACCCGCCAGCCGCACGTCGAGCAGCACGCAGCTTGGCCGGTGGGCAAGCGTCTTTCCGGCGAGATCTTCGGCATCGGAATGTTCGACGGCAGTCAGGCCCGCCGCTTCGCAGAGCCTCTTCAGCGCTCTGCGCAGCGCCGGATCGTCATCGACGATATGGATGACCGGTTTCATGTAAGACAGTAAATCATGAACCATGCCGCGAACTGAACCTCGAAAGGCACGTTTCGAGGATGGCCGCATCGAACGGCTTGGTGAGATAGGTCGATGCGCCCGAATCCAGCGCCCGCTGCCGGATCACTTCGTTCGGATAGGCGGTCATGGCGATGAGGGGAAGCGAGGGATGCCGCTCGGAGAGGGCCTGGATCAGGTCGATTCCGGTGACCCTGGGCATCTGGAGATCGGCCAGCACGCAGAACAGATCCTCGACCGCACCGTACGACAGCAGGGATTCGGCGCTGTCGAACAGCAGAACCTCATAACCGATGGACAGGACGAGCCTTCGCAGCGCAGTCCGGATGAAGGGATCGTCGTCGACGATCGCCACGACGTCGCGCGTCCGTCCGGTCTCAGTCATGGAAGATCGGCAGGGTGAAATGAAAGGCGGCCCCGCCTCCCGGAGCCTGGTCCACCCAGATGTCCCCGCCATGCGCATCGAGGCAGTTGCGGCAGATGGCCAGCCCCATGCCCATGCCGCCCGGCTTGGACGAATGAAACGGCTCGAAGATCTGCGCGCGCCATTCCGGCGCCACCCCCGGTCCGGTGTCGGTCACGTCGACGGCAAGGGACGACTGCGCGACACGAAGGGTCACGGTGATGTCCCGCCGGCCCGGCCGGCCTCCCATGGCCTGCGCTGCGTTCAGCATCAAGTTCACGAACACCTGCTGGATCTGCACGGGGTCGGCTATGGCAAGCGGAAGATCGTCGGGTGCAGCGAGGTGCATGACCGCGCCGTGGGAGCGCAGGTCCGTTTCCACCAGCAGATTGGCGTTGCGGGCCACCTGGACGATGTCGACCGGCGTGAAGGATCCGGGGGATTTGCTGAAGTGCGAGGTGATCCGCGCCACGACGTCGCGGGCGCGCGAGGCCTGGGTGACGACGTCCTGCAGGGCGGCCGCCGCTTCCGCGACATCCGCCGGGGTTGCCTTCAGCAGGCGCTGGGCCGCCTGGGCGTTTGCCAGGATGGCGGCCAGCGGTGAGTTGACTTCGTGCGCGACCGAGGCGCTGAAGGCATTGGCTGTCGAAATCCGGGAGGTCTTGGCGGCGTCGGCTTGGGCGGCGACAAGTCGCGCCTGAGCCTTCTTGTAGGCGGTGATGTCGACCGAGGTCACGACGATGTTCGAAAAGCCGGCAAGATCGCGCGGCAGCATGGCGGTGAAGAGCGTATCGATCTCGACGCCCTGCTTGGTGGTCAGATGGGCCTCGGAACGAAAGAACCGGTCGCCGCGGCCGAAGGCCACCAGCCACTGCACGAAAGTCTGGTCGGTTTCGGGAAGCAGCCGGTCGAGCGGGCCGATGTAGACGTCCTTTCCGGGCGCGCCGGTCTCCTCCAGCGTGAAGGCGTTCACGTCGCGGATCATCACGCGCGCCTTCAGCGCCCGAAGTTCGTCCGGACGGGTGGCGAAGTGGCTCTCCAGATCGCTGACCCCCGCTCGGCGCAGCGCCATGACGGCCTCCGCGACGGCCGTCCAGTCCTCCCGCCACATGGAGATGCCGG
>JBKHVJ010000248.1:0-3186 GCA_046570145.1 Alphaproteobacteria bacterium | reverse complement strand
GTTCTCATGTCCACCACCTTCCCTATACGTCACCTTCCTTGCGCGCCCGCCACCCCTGTGCGACGATCCGCAGAAAATCGCGCAACCAAACAATATGGTCGGGGGAAGAACCATGAACCGCGTCAGGATCGCCGCACTCGCCACCTGTCTGACCGCACTCGCCGCCGTCCCGGCCGCCGCGGCGGACTATTCCTCCACCATCTTCTTCGGCGACAGCCTGACCGACAGCGGCGCGTTCCAGTCGCTAGTGCCTTTCGGCGGCAAGTTCACCACCAATCCCGGTCCGGTGTGGGCGGAGAGCCTTGCCGGTGCGCTCGGCACCTCCGCCGTCACGGCGGTGCGGGGCGGCACCGACTATGCGGTCGGCGGGGCGCGGGTGAACACGTCGATCGGCGTGCCGGCGACCGGTCCGACGGCGCTGGCGCCCAGCGTGGCGACGCAGATTTCGGGCTATCTTGCCTCCACCGGCGGGCGGGCCGATCCGAATGCGCTCTATACGGTCTGGGGCGGTGCCAACGACATTCTCGCCTCCCTGGGCAGCCCGGCGAACGCCCAGGCGACGGTGACCCAGGCGGCGTCCGATCTGGTGACGCAGGTGGCCCGGCTGCGCGCCGCCGGTGCGCGCACCATCCTGGTGCCCACCGTGCCGGATATCGGATCGACCCCCTTCGGGCAGGCGCAGGGCGCCGCCGCGGCCGGACAGATCTCCCAGCTGGTCAGCGGCTATAACCAGCTCGTCACGCTGGGACTGGCCAATGCGGGCGTCTCGGTCATCCCCATCGATACCTATTCGCTGCTGCGGGCGGCGGTGGCGAATCCGGCGTCCTTCGGCTTCACCGACGTGACGGGAACCGCCTGCACCACCAGCAGTTCGCTGCTCTGCGCCTCCGCCACCCTGGTGGCGCCGAACGCGGCGGAGAGCCACCTGTTCGCCGATGGTGTCCATCCGACGACCGCCGGGCATCGTGCCGTCTCCGACTTCGTGCTGAATGCGCTTACGGCGCCGGGCAATGTCGCGCAACTCGCCGAGTCACCGTTGCGCACGCGCGACCGGGTAACGGCGACGATCCTCGCCCAGGCGGCGACCAGCCTGTGGAGCCGCAAGCCCGGCGAGACCGGCGCCTGGATCAGCGGCGGAGCAGGGCGCCTGACCAGCGACCGCACGGGAGATCCCGGCGCCGGTGGGCAGGCGGAGGTGCGCGGCACTCCGCTGTCGGTCAGTGTCGGCATCGACAAGCGCTTCAACGAGAACCTGCTGCTGGGCGTGGCCGGCACGCTCTCCCATTACCGCGGCAGCTTCTCCACCGGCGGCGATTACAAGCAGCGCGATTATGTGCTGAGCGGCTACGGCGTCTACCGCCTGGGTGGCGCCTTCGTGAACGGCGTCGGGTCGTTCGGCTTCACCGATTTCGACCTGCGCCGCGGTGTCACCATCAACGGCACCGATCATTCGACCGGCGGCAACACCGAGGGCATCAACGCCTCCATCGGTGTCGAGGGCGGCTATGACTTCGCCATGGGCGGCCTGATCCACGGTCCGGTGCTGGGTCTGCGCTATCAGCATGTGGAGGTCGAGGGCTTCAGCGAGGATAGCAGCCTGTTCGGCTTCACCTATCGCTCGCAGACCCGCAACTCGCTGGTCGGCAGCGTTGGCTATCAGGCGGCCTATGATTTCGGCAGCGTCCTTCCCTATGCCAAGGTGACGTTGAACCGGGAGTTCAAGGACGACCAGCGCAACATCACGGTGGAAAGCCGCAGCATCTCCACGCTGGCCTATGACGTGGCTGTGGCGAAGCCCGACCGCAGCTATGTCGATCTGACGGCCGGGGCTTCCTTCCGGCTGGCGGCGTCGGTGACCGGCACACTCGGCCTGAATGCCCGCCTGGGTGACGAGGACCGCCGCGACTACGGCGGTTTCATCGGCCTGAACGTCGGATTCTGACGAAAGGTGGGGTGACCGGGGCCGGGTCCGCTCCATATCAGGGGCGGATTTGCCAATGGGAGGATGAGAACGCCATGTCTGAGGTGATGATCGACGCCGACGGCGGCGGCCGCTATTCGGCCTATGTCGCCAAGCCCACGGTGACGCCGGCTGGCGGGCTGGTTGTGATCCAGGAGATCTTCGGCGTCAACGCGGTGATGCGCGAACTGTGCGACTGGTATGCCTCGCAGGGGTTCCTGGCGGTGTGTCCCGACCTGTTCTGGCGCCAGCAGCCGGGCGTGCAACTGACCGACAAGTCCGAAGCGGAGTGGAACCAAGCCTTCGCCCTGATGAACGGCATGGACCAGGACAAGGCTGTGGAGGACCTGAAGGCGGCGCTCGCCTGGGTACGGGGGCAGGAGGGCTGCACCGGCAAGGCCGGCAGCGTCGGTTACTGCCTGGGCGGCCGGCTGGCCTTCATGATGGCGACGCGGTCGGACGCGGACGCCAATGTCGGCTATTACGGCGTCGGACTGGAAGGACTGCTGGGCGAGGCCGGGAAGATCGCCAAGCCGCTGCTTCTGCATGTCGCCGAAAACGACAAATTCTCCAGCCCCGACAAGCGCGACGCCCTGCTGGCCGGCGTGAAGGACAACGAGTGGGTGACCGCCAAGGTCTATCCCGGCATGGACCACGCCTTCGCCCGGCCGGGTGGCGAGCATTACGACCGGGATGCGGCCGACGAGGCGAACCGGCTGACGGTCGAGTTCTTCCGGACGCATCTGGCCTGACGCCAGCGCCGTTGACCGCCCTTGGAAATAGTGGGATGCAAGGGTCATCAGATCCTTGCCCCCAGTCCTGCCGGGCAAGGGCGGAAGGGCGGCGCCGTTTCGCCCGTTTTCGTTTTGGAGCACTCCGATGACCACGCCGCGCGCCGTCCAGATCGGCGACCTGACCATTGCCAACGACCGCCCCTTCGCCCTGATCGCCGGCCCCTGCCAGATGGAAAGCCGCGACCATGCGCTGGAGACCGCGTCCGCGCTGGTGGAGATGACCAGGGCGCTGGGTATGGGGCTGATCTACAAGTCCAGCTTCGACAAGGCCAACCGCACCTCCATCACCACCGCGCGCGGGCTGGGCATGGACAAGGCGCTGCCGATCTTCGCGGAAATCCGCGAGCGCTTCGGCTGCCCGGTCATCACCGACGTGCACGAGTCGACCCAGTGCGCGCCGGTCGCCGAGGCGGTGGACGTGCTGCAGATCCC
>JBKHVJ010000247.1:0-33526 GCA_046570145.1 Alphaproteobacteria bacterium | reverse complement strand
CGTCGCCGTCACCCGCCAGCCGCGGCCGCCGGCCGTGCCGACCGCTTGGAAAACCTGCCCGATCTGGACATGCTTCTTGCTCATGACGGATAAACCCTTGGACGGCGGCCCGCCCCCCGGAACGGGGGCGGATCGGCCTGTTGCGCAGAAACCAACCGACAGTTAAGCGCAGCAACGAGTCGCGATCAACAGGGAAACCATCGTTCTTCCGCCTGATGCGATGATGCGCGCGTGATTGTCACGGACCGGCGCCCGTTCAGCAGCCCGACTTGGGCAGCGCCTCGATCTTCTCCAGCACGGCGTTGACGGTGAAATCGCCATAGTCGATCTGCATGGACTCGGCGATGCCGTTCTCCAGCAGGCGCAGGCTCATCTCGTACTCCGGCTGCGCCGAATCGCTCTGCAGGGGGAAGAAGGCCATGCGGACGGGCCAGGACTTGCCCACCTTCAGCAGCGGATCCTTGCCGGCTTCCTTCGGCGCGCCCGGCTTGCCGGCGACGGTCGACACCTCGGTCGGTCCCTCGGCGTCCGATCCGTCGAAGATGGTGCGGGTGAAGAAGGGCTCGTTCCGCTCGGCATGGTCGAGGATCGCCAGCGTATGGGCGGTGGGGAACATGGTGCCGGCCGGCAACTCCATTTCCTGCGGTTCCGGCTTGGTGAACTGGGCGGTGCCGGCGCCGTCGGCCTGCAGGTTCGCCTCGCCGCGCACCTCCTCGTCCAGCTCGCCATTCACCAGCTTGCGGACGTTGAAGCGGTAGCGCAGGCCGTTCTTCGCCTCCCACGTCGTGTAGTTGGTGTTCATCGCCATGTCGTCGCCCTCGCTGTAGACGAAGCGCAGCTGGAAGCGCTGCTCCGTCGTCCAGCCGTCGCAGGCGTCGGCCCATTCGAACATCATGCGGCCGCGGACGTCGCTGACCTTCGACCCGTTGCGCGCCGATCCCAGCGACATGGCGTAGATCGCCCGATGCGGCTGGATCTTGGCCGCGACCGCCGCCATGGAGGTGGCGGCCGGCTGTGCCAGGACGGGAGTGGCCGCGAGGAGCGCACCGGCGGTGACGGCGGCGGCGAGGACCGTGCCGACGGTCGCCGGCAGGGCAGAGAGACGGTCGAGCAAGACGGGATCCACAGGTGATTGACGGCTCTGGGTGAAGTATGGGTGTTTTCGCCGCGGTCCGAAAGAGCCGCCACCCTTGATTCCTAATCAATGGAAGGGAACAGCCGGAATGACAAGCCCTGCCGAGACCCCGCCGGACGCCGCCGCCCGCCCGGTGGTGCTGCTGACCCGCCGCCTTCCCGATGCGGTGGAGGCGCGGGCGTCGCGCGATTACCGCGCGGTCCTCAACCCGGAGGACCGGGCGTTCAGCGGGGCGGAGATCGCCGCCCACGCCGCGGAGGCGGGAGCCGACGCCGTCCTGTGCTGTGCCGGCGACCGGCTCGACGCCGCCGCCATCGCCGCCCTGCCGGAACGGGTGCGGGTGCTGGCGACCTTCTCCGTCGGGACCGACCACATCGACCTGGAGGCGGCACGCGCCCGCGGCCTGACCGTCACCAACACGCCAGACGTGCTGACCGACGCCACCGCCGACATCGCCCTGCTTCTCCTGCTGGGCGCCGCGCGCCGGGCGTCGGAGGGGGACCGGATGATCCGGGCGAACGCCTGGACCGGCTGGACCCCGACGCAGCTGATGGGTACCCATGTCGGCGGGAAGCGGCTGGGCATCGTCGGCATGGGCCGCATCGGCCAGGCGGTGGCTGCCCGCGCCCGCGCGTTCGGCATGGCGATCCATTACAGCAACCGGCGCCGCCTGCCCCCGGAGCTGGAGCTGGGCGCCACCCATCACGCCGACCCGGAGGAGATGCTGCCGGTCTGCGATGTGCTGTCGCTCCACTTCCCCGCAACGGCGGAGACCCGCCATTGGCTGAACGCCGAGCGGATCGGGCGGCTGCCGTCTGGGGCCATCCTGGTCAACACGGCCCGCGGCAGCGTGGTGGACGACGACGCCGTGATCGCCGCGCTGAAGAGGGGGCGGTTGGCGGCGGCCGGGCTCGACGTGTTCGAGAACGAGCCGAACCTGCATCCCGGCTATCGCGACCTGCCCAACGCCTTCCTGCTTCCGCATCTGGGCAGCGCCACGGTGGAGACGCGCAACGCCATGGGCTTCAAGGCCCTGGACAACATCGATGCGGTGATGGCCGGCCGCCCGGCGCCTGACCGGGTGGCGTAAGCCCCGAAGAATGCCGTCGCAAGCTGCCCGGCAGGGATTTCCTGCCTCGAAAGGGCAGTGGTGGGCAGAAGATGCCGGCCGGGTGGGAAAGACGCTCCATGCCCGGCCGGTGATCGGCAGGCACAATTCTCCGCTGATCGATAAAATGCTTGGTATCTGCGGGGTGTGTCCGGTTGGCACGGTGGTTGCTTTGATGAGGTCGAAGTGTTCCGACCTTCATCAGAGGAGCCGACCCCATGAACGCCATCGTCGCCGCCCTGGACCTGAAGCATCATGCCTCCGACCGTTTCGACGTGCCGGTGGGCTGGTCGCCGGTCGCGCTGGCTTCGCGCGTCGGGCTTCTGCGGGGGACCGAGCGCCAGACGCTGGACGAGACGATCGCGCTGCTCTCCGAGGCCAAGGAGACGATCGCCGAGTTGCAGGAGCGCATCGCCTACCTCGAAAGCCTGACGATGACGGACGAGCTGACCGGCCTGTTGAACCGGCGCGGCTTCTACAGCCACTTCCGCCGCGAGCTGGCGTCAGCCCGCCGCACCGGGGCTGCCGGCGGACTGCTGGTCATGATCGACCTGGATGGATTCAAGGCGATCAACGACACCCACGGCCATGTCGCCGGCGACGCCTATCTGAGGCAGGTCGCGCGCATGATCGTCGGCAATGTCCGCCAGGAGGATGTGGTCGCCCGGCTGGGCGGCGACGAGTTCGCCGTGCTTCTGACCAACACCGACACCGCCAGCGGCCTCGCCCGCGCCCGCCAGTTGGCGGCCATCGCCGACGCCACCCATGTGGAATGGGGCGGGCACAGCCTGCCGGTCCGCTTCTCCGTCGGGACCCAGCCCTATGGCGCCGAGGACAGCGAGGACGAGGTGATGCGCCGCGCCGACGCCATGATGTACGGCGCCAAGGGCGCCCGCCGCCGCGACGCCAAACACAGGTGTGACGCCAGGCGCAAGAGCAAGCGCGCCGCCTGAGACGCAGCTCCGTCCGGCCATTACAGGACCGGAAGACCCCGGACCATTCCTCAAAGAACCGCCCGCGCCCGCCGCGGGCGGTTCTTTTCCTGTCGCGACAGGGTGAAAGGGTCCGGACTTTCCTGTCGGGACAGAATGACGGACAGCGTAGGGAGTGACGTCCATTGGCTGGGTAACGACTATTTAACCGTCGCGACCTAATCAGAAAGGAGGTATACCGGAGTGAGATGCCGGACGGGCGCCTGCCGCCCGATCGTCGAATGGCGGGCGCAACCGGCTATCGCACGGCGCGAAGGCGGGGGCCAGACCCAGGGGAGGATGCATGTCAGCGGAGCCGGGCGGGCCATCCTTGGCCGGTGGTAAGCCGCCGAAGACCGTCCTCATCGTCGAGGACAACGAGTTGAACATGAAGCTCTTTCATGATCTGCTCGAAGCGCACGGCTACGACACGCTGCAGACCCGCGACGGCATGGATGCGATGCGGCTGGCCCGTCAGCACCGCCCCGACCTGATCCTGATGGATATCCAGCTGCCCGAGGTGTCGGGGCTTGAGGTCACCCGCTGGATCAAGGACGATCCGGAACTGAAATCGATCCCTGTCGTGGCCGTCACCGCATTCGCAATGAAGGGTGACGAGGAAAAAATCCGCCAGGGTGGCTGCGAGGACTATGTGGCAAAGCCCATCTCAGTCGTGAAGTTCCTGGAAACCGTCAAGAAGTTTCTTGGGTAAGTCGGTTTTCTCTGTAGCAATTCTGCAGGAATTTGCCTTCCGATGTCCGCGCGTGTTCTTGTCGTCGATGACGTTCTGCCCAATGTAAAGCTGCTCGCGGCGAAGCTGACGCGCGAGTACTTCAATGTGCTGACGGCGTACAACGGGCCGGACGCGCTGGAGATGGTGCGGCGGGAATCGCCGGACATCGTCCTGCTGGATGTGATGATGCCGGGCATGGACGGGTTCGAGGTGTGCGAGAAGATCCGCTCCGACCCCGCCACCATGCACATCCCCGTCGTGATGGTGACCGCGCTGTCCGACATCGCCGACCGGGTGCGCGGGCTGGAGGCCGGGGCGGACGATTTCCTGACCAAGCCGGTGAACGACATCGCGCTGTTCGCGCGCGTGCGCTCGCTGGTCCGCCTGAAGATGATGATGGACGAATGGCGGCTGCGTGAAAGTACGTCCGGCCAGTTCGGCGTCATCGAACGCAGCGGCACCATGCTGAGCGAATCCTTCGAGCATGCCGCTGTGCTGGTGCTGGAGGATTCCCTGCTCGACCTGGAGAAGGTGACGGAGACCCTGCAGCGCGACCACAACACGGTGATGTCGGCCGACACCTGCGCCAAGGCGCTGGAGCGCGCGCTGGGCAGCGAACTGGACCTCGTGGTGGTCAGCCTGACCCTGCTGAACGAGGACGGGCTGCGGCTCTGCTCGCAACTGCGCTCGCACGAGCGGACGCGGCAGGTGCCGATCCTGCTGATGGTGGACGAAGGCGACCTGGGGCAGGTGGCCAAGGGGCTGGAACTCGGCGCCAACGACTATGTCGTCAAGCCGGTCGACCGGAACGAGCTGCTGGCCCGCGCCCGCACCCAGATCAGGCGCAAGCGCTACCAGGAACGGCTGCGCTCCAATTACGAGCAGAGCCTGTCGATGGCGCTGACCGACAGCCTGACCGGCGTCTTCAACCGCCGTTACGTCAACGCCCATCTGCCGCGGCTGCTGGAACGCGCCATCGACAGCCACAAGCCGGTGTCGGTGCTGATGTTCGACATCGACCACTTCAAGATCGTCAACGACACCTACGGCCACGCCATCGGCGACGAGGTGCTGCGGGAGGTGTCGGCGCGCGCCAGCCGCAACCTGCGCACCTTCGACCTCGTCGCCCGGCTTGGCGGCGAGGAGTTCGTGGTCATCCTGCCGGACACCGACGGGGAAGCCGCGCTGATCGTCGCGGAGCGCCTGCGCTCGCGCATCGCCGACACCCCCTTCGCCGTGTCGAACGACCGCGGCGAGATCAGTGTGACCGTCTCCATCGGCATCTCCATCGGCGGCCGGCTGGGCGACACGGCCGAGGGACTGATCCGACGCGCCGACGAGGCGCTGTACGAGGCGAAGCGGTCGGGCCGCAACTGCGTCATCGCCGACGCGCGCGCCGATCAGGTGGAGGGATAGGGCGGGGCGGAGTTTCCCGGCCCTTGCCGTTCGTGCTGCGCCGCACCATCTGGCAATGCCGTTCCTTCCTCCGCCGCCTCCACCACCATGAACGGGGTCCCGATGTTCGCCACCGCCAGCGGCGCCATCACCCATCTGGGCAGCAGCAGCCTACTCGTCCCGCTTTCCGCCCTCTACGCCACCGCCCTGTGGCGGCACCATTCGGCGCCGCTGGCATTGCGCTGGCTGCTGGCGCTGTCGCTCTGCCTCGGTGCCATGGTGGTGCTGAAGCTGGTGGGGCATGGCTGCGGCCTGCCGGATTTTCCGCTGTTTCCCTCGCTGTTCGCCGGCGACCGCTTCGTCAGCCCCAGCGGTCATGCCGCCTTCGCCGCCGTCTTCTACGGGTCGGTGGCGGCGCTGGCCGCGCGCAACGCCGGCTCCGTCTGGCTCAGGGTCGGCCTGCCGCTGGCGGCCGTCGCGCTGGTGCTGGCCATCGGCGTGTCCCGTGTCGCGGTGTCGGCCCATTCCGGGGCGGAGGTGGTGGCCGGGCTGCTGATCGGCGGCCTGTCGGTCCTGCTGTTCCTGTGGACCAGCCGCAAGGACGCCGCGCCGCGCCTGCGCGTGTCGCCCTGGCTGCCGGGGGCTCTGGCGCTCGGGCTCGCCCTGCTGGTCCATGCCGGCGACCCATCCTTCGTCGAGGGGACCATCCGCAGCATCGCCCACCATTTCGGCAGCGGCGCCGGACTGTGCGAGCTGGCCGGCCGGGTCTTCCCAGGCGCCCGCGGATAAGCCACCAATCGGGATGAAGCCGGCGGCGTCCTGTGGTATGACGGGCGGTCGCGCGTGAGCCGGAGGCTTGAGCCCCCGGAGGCCTGACACCCCCGCAAGCTTGAGCCAGGGGCTTGCGTCCCGAGGCGCAAGGTCCTATACCGACGCCCCGTTTCCGTTCCGTTCCGGCCAGGTCACTTCCGCACCGCATGTCGCTATTCGATGCCCTGCCGCGTGGCCCTTCGGGTGGCGCCGCCGTCCCCTTCTCCCAGGAGGACCTGACGCGCGTCTTCGATGCCAAGACGCTGCAGCGCGGCCGCACGCTGATGATGACCGGTGCGGCGACGCTGGGGCCTCCCGGCGGCGACCGGATCGAGGCGGAGGTCAGCGATCTCGGCCGCCGGCTGTCGGTGACGGTGACCCCGGTGCAGGGCAAGCGCAGCGTCGTGCTGGAGCGGACCTGCAGTTGCGGACGCAACGCCTGCGCCCACATGGCCGCGGCGGCGATGCTGGCGCTGGAAAGCCGTCCGGAATGGCGCCGCGCCTCCCTGTTCGATGTCGCCGACGTGAAGGCGCCGATCGCGCCACCCCCGCCACCGCCCCCGATCCCGTCCCCGGTGACCGCGCCGGCAAGCCTCCCGCCGGCCCTTCAGCCGAAGCCGACCGCCCCCCCGGCGGCGCCCCCCGCGCCCCCCGCGCCCAAGCCCCCGCTGTCGCTGGTCCGCCCGCCGGTCCCGCCGCCGATCCGCAACCTCGCGCCCCCTCCTCCCCCGCCAGCCCCGCCGATGCCGGAGCCGGTGCGCAGCCTGCGCTGGACGCTGGAGCCGGGGCAGGGCGATGTCGCCTGCTACATCCTGGCGGAGTTCGTGGCGGAGGGGTCGGCCGACAGCAGCCCCGCCACCCCGCGCGACGTGCTGGCGAAGGCGCCGCGCTCGCTCGACGGTGATGCGGACCGTGCCATCGCCCGCCTGCTCGGCGGCGGCGGCACCGAGCGCACGCCAGTCGCCAAGAGCCGGGGGGAGGCGGTGGACCGCCTGCTGCGCCGCCTGCTCTCCACCGGGCGCCTGCGCTGGCGCGACGGCACCCCGCTGGCCGAGGCGCCGGGCCGCACCGTCCGCACCTTCCGCGATCCCGCGACCCGCAAGCTGCGCCCGACCGGCCTGCCCGAACGCAGCGTGCTGGTGAAGGGCCAGTCCTATTGGTGCGTCGACAGCGCCACCGGCACCGTCTTCCCGGTCGACCTCCAAGTGGTGGAGGTGCCGAAGGCCAAGCCGGTGCCGCCCGCACCGGTCCCGCCGCCGGTTCCGTCGAAATCGACGCCGTCCCGTCTGTTCGGCCCGTCGCGCGGCGGGGTCGCGTCGATGCCGCGCATCACCGCACCGCCGTCTGTCCCGAGTTCCAATTTCCGCGACAGCGCCATTCCCGGCGTGCGCAGCGGAGCCGCCGACGCCGCGGCCATCGTCGAGCGGTCGCCGCGCATCATCGCCCGGCTGGGCCGGGTGGTGACACCGGCCGACGGGCTGGTCGATGTGCTGCGCCTGTCCTTCGACTATGGCGAAGCCGGCCGCCCGGTGGAGATCGAACCCGACGACCAGCGCCAGTTCGCCCGCTACGAGGACGAGTTCGGCGATGTCACATTCGTCCGCCGCGACAAGGCCGACGAGCAGGGGGCGCTGGACCGGCTGTCCGGCCTCGGCTTCGCCCAGGCGCGGATCGAGCCGCCGAAGGGCGCCCTGAACGCCCGCGGCTCGCGCGTCCACTGGCTGACCGGCCGCGACGTGGAGGAACGCTGGCAGCATTTCCTCACCACGGAGGTCCCGGCCCTGACCAAGGCCGGCTGGGTCATGGAGGTCGGCGCCGATTTCGGCACCAAGGTGATCGAGCCGGGCGCCGAAGTGGAGGTCGCGGTGCGCGACGCCGGCGACGGCTGGTTCGACCTGGATGTCGGCGTCGAGATCGACGGCGAGCGCCAGCCGCTGCTGCCCATCCTGGCCCGGCTGGTGGAGAAGGGCGGCCTGTCGACCACCCGCATCATCGACGGCCGCGCCCACATCGTTCTCGACGACGGCAACGTCCTGGCCCTGCCGGCCGAGCGCATCGAGCGGCTGCTCAGCGTTCTCGAAGCGATGCTGGACAGCGGGCGCAGCAGCGGCGACCGGCTGAAGGTGCCGCTGGCCGAGGCCGACTCCCTGCTGGACATCGACGACCTGATCGCCCGGCGCGGCGACGAGACGGCGCAGATCGACGGCTATCTCCAGCGCCTGCGCGCCGACGAGATGCCTGGCGACATGACCCCGCCGCCGGGCTTCAAGGGCGAACTGCGCGACTACCAGCGCGCCGGTCTCGCCTGGATGCAGAGCCTGCGCGCCAACAACGTCGCCGGCATCCTGGCGGACGACATGGGGCTGGGCAAGACCGCCCAGACGCTGGCCCATATCGCGATGGAGGAGCATGAGGGCCGGCTGACCGAACCCTGTATGGTGGTGGTGCCGACCAGCCTCGTGCCCAACTGGGTGGCGGAGTCGGAGCGCTTCACCCCGCATCTGCGCGTTGTGGTGCTGCATGGCGTCGACCGTCACGGCAAGCTGTCCGACATCGACCGCGCCCACATCGTCGTGACCACCTATGGCGTGGTGGCGCGCGACATCGACCTGCTGAAGCGCCTGACCTGGCACATGATCGTTCTGGACGAGGCGCAGGCGATCAAGAACCCCGACGGCAAGGCGACCCGCGCGGTGGCGGCGCTGCCGGCGCGGCACCGGCTCTGCCTGTCCGGCACCCCGGTGGAGAACAATCTGGGCGAGCTGTGGAGCCAGTTCGCCTTCCTGATGCCGGGCCTGCTGGGCGACCGCAAGGATTTCGGCAAGCGCTACCGCGTGCCCATCGAGAAGCGCGGCGACAACACCCGTGCCAACCTGCTGATGCGCCGCATCCGCCCTTTCCTGCTCCGCCGCACCAAGGAGGCGGTGGCGAAGGAGCTGCCGCCGAAGACCGAGGTTGTGGTGCGCATCGACCTCGACCGCGACCAGCGCGACCTGTACGAGACCATCCGCCTGTCGGTCAACGAGACGGTGCGCGCGGCGCTGGCCGCCAGCGGCAAGGGGCTGGGCCAGAATGCCATCGCGGTGATCGACGCGCTGTTGAAGCTGCGTCAGGTCTGCTGCGATCCCCGCCTGCTGAAATCGCTGGGCGGCGTTGGCGGCGGCAAGTCGCGTCAGAGCGCCAAGCTCGACGCCCTGACCGAGATGGTGAAGGAGATGGTGCCGGAAGGCCGGCGCATCCTGATCTTCTCGCAGTTCACGACCATGCTCGACCTGATCAAGCTGGAGCTGGAGAAGGCGGCGGTTCCCTATGTCGAGCTGACCGGCCGCACGCTGGACCGGGCCGCGCCGGTGAACCGCTTCCAGAACCGCGAGGTTCCGGTCTTCCTGATCAGCCTGAAGGCCGGCGGCCGCGGCCTGAACCTGACCGCCGCCGACACGGTGATCCATTACGATCCCTGGTGGAACCCTGCCGACGAGGATCAGGCGACCGACCGCGCCTATCGCATCGGCCAGGACAAGCCGGTCTTCGTCTATAAGCTGATCGCCGCCAACACGGTGGAGGAGCGCATCCTCGACCTGCAGCGCCGCAAGGGCAGCCTGTCCGCCGCCACCATCGAGGGCAAGGGGCTGGTCAGCGCTCTCGACGGAGGCGACATCGACTATCTGCTGGGCGACGGAGAAGAGGAGTAGGTTCCGTACCGTTCCACCTTTGCGGAAACTCATTGTTGCCATGACGTCGGCTATATGCAAAACCGTTCCGGGTTGCGCATGCGGAGGGGGCGGTCGTGGGCGGCAGAGGATGGGAAGAACCTGGCATGCGGAGCGGGCATGAGGGCGCCCTCCAGAGTATCGGGCCTGGGATGGCGTGAATGACGATCCCGCCGGACCGGTTTTCTGCGGCCGACTATTATACCCGACGTGACGAGCCGGATCTCACTCCCGCTGACGTCCTTGCCGGATTTCCAGAAGATACCGCGCTGCGCATAGAGCAGGCGCAGAAGACGCTCCGGCTCGCTGATTCGACTATCGCGTTGCATAAGGTCGATGGCATCTATTCGGAAACGCGGCAAGCATTGCATGAGGCGATCATCTCCAAAATCCTCTCCGAGGATCGGGTCAAGGCCGCCACTCCGCGACCGGGACAGCGCCCCACCTTCATCATGCTGGGTGGGCGCGGGGGATCGGGAAAGAGTTGGTTCAAGGAAAAGGTCTACCAGCCGGAGCGCTGCATCGTTCTTGATGCCGATGTCATCAAGAAGGAGTTGCCGGAATATGAGGGGTGGAACGCGTTCCTCCTCCATGAGGAATCCTCAGAACTCTTTGACAGGCTTACTGATTTCGCATTGGCTCTCGGTCTCAACCTCGTTCACGATGCCACGCTGAAGACGACGGACAAGGCGGTGGCGCTGATCTCGCGGGTCAAGGCCGCTGGTTATCGCGTGGAAGTCCACTACATGTATTTGTCGAGGAAAGCGGCAGCCGTACGGGCGATTGCGCGATTCCTTGGGGACACGGGTCGCCTCGTTCCGCCCAGTGTGATATTGTCGAATACTGGGAACGAGGCATCGTTCGACGCCGTCAAGGCTTCGGCGGATGCCTGGAGCTTTCGCGACAACGACGTGCCTCCGGGACAACCGCCCAAATTGGTTTCGGAGAATTTGGGATGAACGACGAGTTGACGGCCGAGGAAATGGCGAAGTTTGATGGCTTCGACTGCCGTCCGGCTTCCGATCCGCAAAATCCGATCAAGGCACCCCGGTATCTGCAGGAACTGATTGCGCAGAGGAAGGCCAAGATTGCAGCGGAGGCTGCGGCTCCGAGTGCCGCTCCGAGTGCGTTAGCGGTGCGTCTTCCGAAATTGTATCGTTCCTCCAGAAAAGCCGTATCCCGCGTAACCATCTCCGTAGGGGAAGCGGGTGGACCTGTATCTGTTTCCAAGCTTGCTATGGCCGGAGTGAGAAAAAGATTTGCAAAAGAGGAGAGGGGGAAAAGAAAGAAGCTATACGGAGCAAAATCGGCAAACGGGAAAAATAAACGGAAATTTATGGCGGATGGAGCGAAGTTAATCGAGAGAAACCCAGTCGATCTCACGGGCTTTTCTCCGAAAGAGTGATTTTGGGAAGTTATCCATTTTTTCTGAATGATTGCTTGTCTTATTTCTTGATCTCTCTTTCGCTCAATTGATCGATCGGCAGCCCAGCGTCTTCATTGACACGCAGGGCCGCTGGTTGCTTCGGCACGGCCATCTCCGTTTGCAGCTTCGATGACCGTGTCGACTCAATGTCCACGCGGGGTGATCGCGCTTGAGAGTTGAATGGCGATCATGGGGCCCTCGTGATCTTCCGCGACTTGGCTTCTGATTTCAGCTTACTGTTCGGCTAACCGCTTCCGGCCGGCGGCCAGCAGGCTGGCGACCGCCGCCCCGGTCCTGCCGGCGCGCTCGCCGATGGCGGTCAGCGTCTCGCCCGGCGCCGCCTCGATGTTCGCGGCCTTCAGCACCTCCATCGCCTTGTCCGGCGTCAGGCCCAGGGCCGGGGCGGCGGCTTCCAGCCGGGCGGCGGACAGGGCGCCGAACACCGCCCCCGGATTGACGCTGCCGCCACCGGTGGTGCCCGTCATGCCGGTGAAGACCACAGAGACGACGATGCTGGCGACGAAGGCCGCCTGTGCCGCATGGCGCTTCAGGTAGCCGACGAAGGCGCGCCAATTCTTCACCAGATGCCACAGCGCGATGGCGGAGAACGCCACGCTCAGCCATTCGTGGGAGAAGCGGACCAGCCCGGCGTTCCAGTGCAGCAGCAGCATGATGCCGGTCACGGTGGACACGATGAAGGTGACGATGGTGACCGGCGTCACCACGTCGCGGGTCATGGTCTTGGAAATGGTCATGGCAGTCGCCCTCGATCCGGTGTCGTTTCTTGTTGGCGGCCATGATCGCGCACGACTGTAACTGGACAATATCCGGCGGGGTGCGGCTGTGTAACAGTGTGTAACGCGCCGGCCGCCATGCTATCGGCAGGCTTCGCACGTCATTGTCCGCGATGTGTTTGGGGAGTGTCATGGCCTCGGTTCAGGAAGCCTTGCGGGTCGCCATCGACCACCACGGGGCCGGGCGGCTGCGGGAGGCGGAAATCCTCTATGGCCGCATCCTCGACGCCGCTCCCGGAACGCATGCCGCGTCCCATCTGCTGGGCATGCTGCTGGCACAGACCGGCCGCCTGCGGGACGCCGCGCCGCGTATCGCCGCCGCAGTTCGCGCCCAGCCGGACATCGCCGATTACCATCGCGATCTCGGCAAGATCCATCAGGCGCTTGGGCATCCGGCGGACGCCATCGTCGGCCAGCGCCGCGCCGCCGCCCTGCGGCCCGACGACGCGGCGGCCCTGGCTCTGCTCGGCGTGGCGGCGCAGACGACGGGCGACACCGGCGGCGCCATCGACGCGCTGGGCCGGGCCTTGACGCTCGACCCGCAGGACGGCGAGACCCGGCAGCGCCTGGCCCTGCTTCTGGAGTTGCGCGGCATCCACCAGTTGGAACAGGGCCGGGCAGAGGCGGCGGTCGCCGACCTGTCGCGCTTGATCGACGTGGAACTGCCGACGGCGGAGCGGCTGTTCCAACTCGGCAACGCCCTCTCCCGTGCCGGACGGGCGGACGAGGCGCTCGCCCGCTACCGCCAATCGCTGGCGCTGCAGCCCGACCATGTCGGGGCGGCCTTCAACCTCGGCATCCTGACCCGGCAAGCGGCAGGCCTGGATCTGGCGGCGCTGGAGCGGGCGGCGGCCATGATGGGCTGGGCGGTGGCGCTGGCGCCCGATTTTCTCGACGCGCGCGAGAACCTCGCCATCCTTCTCTTCCAGTCCTATCGGGAGGCGGAGGCGCTGGCCCAGGGCGACAGGCTCCTTACGATGAAGACGCGGATCGCGGCGCAGGAAGGCGCGGCGCTCACCCTGCCGCCGCTTCGCGACCGCCCCGCCGCCCCGGAGGGCCGCATCCGCGACGTGGTGGCCTTCAGCCTGTGGGGGACGGTGGACATCTACCGCCGCGGCGCGGTCGAGAATGCGCGGCTGGTGCGGTCGGTCTATCCCGGCTGGACCTGCCGGATCTACCACGATGACGGCGTGCCGCCGGAGACTCTGGCGGAACTGGATGCGCTGGGTGCGGAACGGGTGGTCATGCCGCCCGGCAGCGGTCCGGTCAGCGGCCTCTATTGGCGCTTCCTGGCTTCCGACGATCCGACCGTCCGGCGGTTCGTCTGCCGCGACTGCGATTCCAGGGTCGGCCCGCGCGAGCGGGCGGCGGTCGAGGCATGGATCGCTTCGGGCAAGCCCTTCCACGTCATGCGCGACCACCCGCTGCACAGCGAACTGATGCTGGCCGGCATGTGGGGCGGGATCGCCGGGCTGCTGCCGCCGCTGGAACCGCTGACCGAACGCTTCGCCGCGGCGGAAGCCGACCGTTGGCAGGACCAGCGCTTCCTCCGCTCCCACCTGTGGCCGCTGATCGCCGATGCCTGTCTGGTCCATGACAGCCATCAGCCCGGCCACGGCGTCCCGTTCCCCGACCATCCCGGCGACCCGGCGGAGCATGCCGTCGGCCGGCGTGTGGGATAGGCTGCAATCCTGTCCCAGCAATCCTGTCCCAGCAATCCTGTCCAAGACGACCGCCGGTCCCGCCTGTTAGACTGCTGCATGGACCAGCAATCCGCACTTGCCGAGACACCGGCCGTCCACGGCGACTTCGCCCGGCTGTGGCGGGAAGCGCGCTTCGACGGCATGGAATGTCTGAACGCCCGTTTCCAGCGCCACATCTATGCGCCGCACACGCATGAAACCTATGTGGTCGGCGTCATCACCGCCGGGACCGAGCTGTACCGCTGCCGCGGTGTCGAGCGGGTGGCGCGGGCCGGGCAGGTCGTGGTGCTGGACCCGGAGATTCTGCACGACGGCCGTCCGGCCGAGGACGGCTATGCCTACCGCATGTTCTACCCGTCGGTGACGCTGTTCGAGCAGGCGATGACCGACGCGTTGGGCCGCTCCGCCACGCCGCATTTCGCCGCCACCGAACTCGACGACCCGGAGCTGTTCCAGGCCCTGCGCGGCCTGCACCATGGGCTGGAGGGGCCGCATCGCGAACCCTTGCGCACCGACACCGACGCGCTGCGCGCCTTCACTGCGCTGGCCCTGCGCCACGGCGACCTGACCGCCCGCCCGCGCGAGGCGGGGCAGGAGCCGGTGGCGGTCCGCCGTGCGCGGGAATATCTGGACGCCCATCTGGACAGCCCGGTCGAACTGGCCGATCTGGCGACTGCGGCGGGGCTCAGCCGTTTCCACCTGCTGCGCGTCTTCCGCGCGGCGGTGGGAACGACCCCGCACGGCTATCTGACCGACCGCCGGGTCGCGCAAGCCAAGCGGATGCTGATCGGGCCTCTGCCGCTGGCCGATGTGGCGCTGGCCTGCGGATTCTGCGATCAGGCGCATTTCAACCGGGTGTTCAAGGGCCGTGTCGGCGTCTCCCCCGGCCAATACCGGCGCGGCAGCAATCCAGTCCAAGACGGGGTCGCCGCGGCCGCCTAGCTTGCCGCCCATGAGCAAGCATGCGAGCAAGCATATGAGCATGGACAGCATCATCGTACCGGCATCCCCGCGGCAGGAGTTCGCGGCGGGTGTCGTCCATTGTCTGCCCATCGTGGCGGGTGCCATTCCCTTCGGCTTCCTGCTCGGCAGCCTCGCCGCCAAGGCAGGGCTGTCGGCGCTGGACATGGGGCTGATGAGCGCGCTGGTCTTCGCCGGCAGTTCCCAGTTCGTCGCCGTCGAACTGCTGGATAAGGGCAGCGCCGGGCTGGCGGTGGTCGGCGCCATCCTGCTGGTCAACCTGCGCCATCTGCTGATGGGGGCGACGCTGGAACCGCGATTCCGCGGCGTCCCCCGTGCGCGGGCCGGGCTGGCGCTGTTCTTCATGACTGACGAGCAGTGGGCGCTGGCTCTGCGCCGTGGGCCGGACCTGACGCTGGCCTATTGGTACGGAGTGGCGGCGACACTGTATCTGGCGTGGTTCGCCAGCACGGTGGCCGGCACGCTTGCCGGCGCCCTGATCGACGATCCCGCCGCCTGGGGGCTGGATTTCACCTTCATCGCCGTCTTCCTCTGCCTGCTCGCCGGGTTCTGGCGCGGAGTCGGCTCTCTGCCGCCCTGGCTGGCGAGCGCCGCCGCCGCGCTGGCCGTTCATGCGCTGTCGCCCGGCGGCACCTGGCACATCATTGCCGGCGCGGTGGCGGGGGGAGCCGTTGCCGCCCTGCAAGCCGGGAAGCAGGGGAGGGCGCGCGATGCTTGAGTCGCTGCACTTGGATTGGAACGTCTTCGCCATCGCGCTCGGTGGGGCGCTGGTCACCTGGATGACCCGGATCGGCGGGCCGTGGCTGATCGCGCGGGTGCGGCTCGGCCCGGCGGCCAATGCGGCGCTGGAGGCGACGCCGGGCGCGGTGCTGGTGGCGTTGGTGGCGCCGGCCGCCCTGTCGCGCCCGTCCGACGCGCTGGCCGCCGCCTTCGTCTGCCTGATCGCCCGGCGGGTGCCGATGGTGGTGGCGGTGGCGGGCGGCGTGGTCGCCGTCGTGCTGTTGCGCCGCCTGCTGTAGCCCCACTTGTCGCCAGTGTTGCAAACTGCCGTCTGGTGAAGCGGGCGGGGGATGCATATAAGTCGGGAATGACCGACCCGATCTCCGCCCCCACCGCTCCTGCCGCCGCCGCTTTCGACCCGCACGCCCTGCCGCCGCTGCGCGACGTGATCGCGCGCTTCGGGCTGGAGGCGCGCAAGTCGCTGGGGCAGAATTTCCTGCTCGATCTGAACCTGACGGGGCGGATCGCGCGCTCGGCCAACCTGCCGGCCGGCACCACCGCCATCGAGGTCGGTCCCGGTCCCGGCGGCCTGACCCGCGCGCTCCTGGCGACCAACGCGGTGAAGGTCATCGCCATCGAACGCGACCGCCGCTTCATCGAGGCGCTGCAGGATGTCATCGAGGCATCGCAGGGCCGGCTGTCGATCGTCGAGGCCGACGCCCTGACGGTGGATCCGGAGGATCTGGCGCCCGCGCCGCGCGCCATCGTCGCGAACCTTCCCTACAACGTCGCGACGCCGCTTCTGCTGGGTTGGCTGGCGCGGATCGAGGCCTATGTCAGCCTGACGCTGATGTTCCAGAAGGAGGTCGCCGACCGGCTGGTGGCGAAGCCGGGCAGCAAGGCCTATGGCCGGCTGTCGGTCATCACGCAGTGGCGCTCCGACGCCCGCGTGCTGTTCAACCTGCCGCCGCGCGCCTTCACCCCGCCGCCGAAGGTCGAATCGACGGTCGTCCACCTGACCCCGCGGGCCAATCCGGAGCCGGCGGACTGGCGCGCGCTGGAGCAGGTCACCGCCGCCGCCTTCGGCCAGCGCCGCAAGATGCTGCGCCAGAGCCTGAAGTCGCTGGGCCACGCCGAAGCCCTGCTGGAGGAGACCGGCATCGCCCCGACCGCGCGGGCGGAGGAAATCGACGTCGCCGGCTTCGCGGCACTCGCCCGCGCCTTCCGCGCCCGCCATCCGCTGGAGAGTCCGGCATGATCCGGGTCAACCCCCGCATCAGCCTGGACGAAAGCGAGCTGCAGGAGGAGTTCGTCCGCGCCTCCGGCCCCGGCGGCCAGCATGTCAAAAGGTGCTGGCCTATTCCACCCGGATTTCTGCCATGCCGATGATTCGCGTCACACCACGGATCAGCATCGATGAGGCTGAGATCCAAGAGGAGTTCATCCGGGCATCTGGTCCGGGAGGACAACATGTGAATCGTACCGAGTCGGCTGTTCAGCTTCGATTCGATGTCGCAGCATCGCCGAACATCCCGCCAGATGTGAAAGCCCGGTTGGTCAAGCTTGCTGGCTCTCGGATGACCGCAGCCGGGGTGCTGATCATCCAGGGAGACTCGTACCGGAGCCAGCTTCGGAACCGTGAGGATGTCCGTGAACGGCTGATCGATCTGATCCGGGATGCTTCGGTGCCGCCGAAGGTCCGGAGGCCGACGAAGCCAACATATGGCTCACAGCAGCGGCGGCTGGAGGGCAAATCCCAGCGGTCTGACGTGAAGAAAATGCGTGGGAAGCCACTGGACTGAAATGTGATGATCTTCGAGGTACAGCCGTGGAGGGGCGGCGATCTACCGGCAGAAGGTCGTCATGCGTCCTGGTAGATCCGCCGGTCCAGGCGGGCGAACTGAGGCTGCTGTAAGTTTGGGACTTCCAGGATGTTCTGAAGGCCGTGGCTTTCGCGGTCTTGGCTGTGGACGATATGTGATCAGGGACCGCCATGCCATGATGAACCATGTCGCGGCTCGCAACATGCTGGTGGCCGCGGCCCTCTGGGTGATTGCACCGGAGAGTTGGGCGGTTGTCTGCCGGATGCACCAACACGGGCAGACAAAAAACGATCACAAATCGGAACAGAAATATTGACTGTCAGCAATTTCAACGGCTTGCAGGATGCTGGGAATTTTGCTTTCGAGACTCTTGATCGCTCATGATTCGGATCGGAACGCCGCCGACATGCGGTCACAGTGATCAGAGTGAGAGAAATGAGCAGCCTTTCGACAGCTACCACCATCGATCAAACTTCCGCCGCCGTACTTCTGAAGGCAACGACCCGACCTGACCTTCAGGCTCGCGTGATTGGACTCCTGCCCCAGCCGGCCATCCTTGACCTCCTGGCAGGCGGGTCCGACCTTCCGGCTGGCCTCCCGGATATGCTGGTTGAGGCGTTCCTTGACCGGCTGGAAGACGCTGTCCAGCCCACAGTGCCTGCTGTTCCTGAAACTGCATCGGAGCATATGGCTGAGGAGGTCTTGGACACGGTGCCGACGACCTCGCCGGGTATCACCGAGACAGTGCCGGTGGATGCGGTTGTCCAGAAGTCCGCCGATCCTGAGACGCCGAATTCCCCACGGTACAGTGCCCAGGCCGCAGCCCACCGGATCGGACAATCCGTCGGTCCTCGGCCGCAATCGATGGCAGACCGGCGAGAGTGGTGCAGAAGGCTGGAGCGGGAGACTGCCGATGAACTCCGAAAGCTCCGAGCCGTCTACGGTCCTGATCCCCGCTCGACCGACACGAGGTTTAGACAACTGTGCGTTTCGATCGAGTCGCAGACACGGGGGAAAATTGACCGAGCGGCGATCAAGGCTCTGGCCGACGCCGCTCCGGTGTCGTCTCCCTGATCGAGGCTCTGAACGGTACCCGCATGGGTTTGGGAACATGCTCTCAACGCCCCAAGTCGGAGTGCAGCATGAAGGCCGGTGTGCGGCGGCGGAGGTCATGGGGAGGGCTCCGGAAATCCAGGAGCCGATGGCCGTGTACGATGTGCCCGCGTTGGAGGTCGTCGAAACGAATGGGACGCCGCCGTGCTCTGCGGCTGCCCGATGACAATGGATCGAGCGGCTGCATCGGGCTGTCGAGGCGGAAATGCGGCGGCTCCGGGCTGCCGGAGAGTTCGACTGGCTGTGCCAGTTGGTCGGCGGCCGGTTGGGTTTGCGAGTGGGTTGTGATGCGATCCCAGGATTGGCAGGGCAGGCGTGATCGGGAAACTCGGATCACGCCGCCTTGAGCAACGTGGCCACAGTCCGGGGATCGGCCGCGATTACCTGAAGATAGGTTCAGGCCGTCCGGTCGGGGTTTTCCGTCGCTGTTCCCAGTCCCGCAGGGTGCCGAGCGGAATCCCGTAGATTCTGGCGAATTCCTCCTGGAACATCTCCAGGGCTTCCCGGAGCCGCTTGATATTCACGAGCGGGCGGAGTTCTGCCAAATCCTCGGGCGGCGGCTGGGCATCGGGATTGGCCATGGCCACCACGTGGACTTCCTCGGGGGTCCGAGGCTGAGTCGCCTCGATTTCCCGCCGGATGTCCTCCGGCAGGGGGCACCTAGCCGGAGTGTAACCGTCACGATGCTGTGTTCCGGCCGTCCGGCGGTCTTCCGGGTGATCCACGGCGGCCGAGGAGATCAGGGAGCCGTTGGCGTCCAGAGGTGATGCCGGTTACCTCGGTGGTGCTCGCCGACATGACGGTAACCGGCAGGACCGCCGGAATTGCTCAGGAGTGGGCGACTTTAATTTCGACATCACGGACTCGGATCCGGTACCCAGAGATCAGCGGGGTCGTGGTGGGCCCTGAGAGGAGATAAAGTCATGGTTATCGAAATCGATGATATCCGCTGGGTAAACAGCATTGCACAGCGGATATTGGTCAATATGAATCATGGTGATAAGCTCGAATTCGAGGACGGAGACTGCGATGATATTCCGGATATCGCTCTGGCATTGGCCGGAGACGCCATGGACGCATAGGGTCATCTGCCTCGCCCCCGCCCTACTCGCAGCGTCTGGCGTCGCTGCTGGTGATGTGGTGGGGCCGGCAGGGGCTGCCGATCGAGCCCTGCCAAGTCGGCCCGGTCGAGATTGAATTCTGGGTGCCCGCCAAGGGGCTCGGGGCCTAACGGCTGGTGATGGATGTCGCAGTGCTCGGCCCCCCGAGCAGTGGCAACCCGCCAGCGTCCGAGGGAGACCAGAATCCGGCCCTACTATCCACCCGGAATGGCCGCTGCGACGCCGGTTGATTCTGCGGCTCTGCTGTCGGTGGACATGATCTGAGTGCTGCTGAAGCGGGTGACCACCCGGCCGGGATCGTTAACGTGGTGAACACCTAGTATCTTGACGTAAAGGAGATCAGAAATGAGCAGAGAAAACCCTAATACTGCCCTGCGTGGCGGTTATGGTGACACCATCGCCATCCATCAAGCCCTTTCCCAGCGGACCGAGGAAAATAGGAAGAGACAGTTCTGGGCTAATCATGCGGCATTCTTAATCAATACCTACAAGAATTTCTTGAATATATGGGGCGACAAAGTGATTGAGTTTGGAGATCTCCGCTGTCCGAATTCCAGTGGTTGGTTCTCCCGCTTCAATGCAAGGCTTTATAATTCTGAGAGCAAGCCGACTGAGTATCGGGTGAGATTCATGGCCGATGGGGAGGAGGGGTACTTTGCCCGCAGCCGGAAGGTTACCTTTAAGTCGGCCGGCAACACCTTGGTTATGGTTGAGGCGGATGAACAATTCTTCGTCAACGCTGACGGCATTAATTTTCGGGATTACTTGGCCCGGTGCCGGGTCCGGGAGATCCGGACCCTCCAGAAATGTCAAAAACTCGGCTGAACCGACCCTGACAGCAGCCCCGTCTAACCCTTTGAGGGCCTTCCCTCTCGCCGTCGGACAAAGTCACGGCCGGGCCGGTGATCTGACCGGGCGAAACCTTGCCGTCCCAACTGAAGACCAGGACGCGTGGGAACAGAGGCAAATGAAATTTTGCCTTTGGCCTGAGAATTCGCGAAAATCCTAAATAGACATGGGCGGGTCGCAAACTAGCCCTGGGGCACATGAAGCGAATTTTAGAACTACGCCCGTGGTGTTGTAGGTTTACTGCGTGTGTCCCAAAGTACGCAGCGGCCCGCCGGGATTGCGACCCCCGGCGGGCCATTTTTTTTGGGACAGCACAATGACAACAATCGAATACGTCAGTGGCCTGTGTGCATCGGGGAAAACGACCGCGGCCGAGGAGGTGATCTGTCGCCGGGTCCGGGCCGGCGAGAACGTTCTGGTGGTGGTGCCCTCCGTCGAGTTGGGGGAGGAGATCGAAAAGGCGTTACGGGCTCTGGACCCCGGTCTTCCGGTATTCCGGTTTGACCGCGACACCCAGGGGCGGGGGATGGTCATGCGGAAGCTGATGGAACACCTGATCCACACCACGCAGGGGCAGGTGGTGATCACAACCCAGGCCAGCTTCTTCGGCTTGCAGCACTTCCACCGTCGGGAGGACTGGCACGTCATCATCGACGAAGTGCCGGCCGGCCACGAAGGGCGGCAACTGAATTTGCCGGAGACCTACCGGGTGATCACCGACTACATCGATGTGGTCGAGGATGAACGGTCAAACATGGTCTACCATTCGGTGTACGCCAAGAACCGGGGCCGCCTCCAGGAATACATCGCCAACCCGCGGGGTGACGAGGTTTGGAAAATGCTGGCACCGGTAGCAGAGGCTATTCTGTCTGACCACTGGAACGTCAGCGTTGAGGCTGGAAGCTACTGGTCGATCCAGGATCAGGCCAGCCGTGAAGGCCGGCATGCTCTCTACTTTTACAGCGATCTTTCTCCTTCGGTACTGGACGGTTTCAAGTCGGTGACCATGATGGGGGCCTTGTTCACCGACTCCATCCTGTATCGGCTGTGGTCAAACCAGGGGGTGGAGTTCGTGGAGAACCGCGAGATTGTCAGCCAGCTTCAGTTCAGGGAGCATCAGAACGGTCACCGGCTCCGAATCCTGTGGGGGTTCGACGCTACCTGGACGAAGTCGTTCCAGGTCCGCGAGATCCCGCTCCGGGACGGAAGCAAGCGGCCGGCCTGGAACGCTCTGGTTGATGCCACGCGAGTAGAACTCCAGCGTCTCGGCCAACCGGCCCTGTATGTCGGAAACAAGGACCGGATGGATCACCTTCGGGTGGCCTTCAAGGACCTGGATGCCGTCGAACTTCCTCACAGCCCGTATGGGTTCAACAAGTATCAGGGACGGCACGTGGCGGCCGTGCTGCCGGCACTGAACCCGGCTCCGCATGTGTACGGCTACCTGTGGCGGTACGGAATCGACAGCGATGACGTGCGGGCTTGGATCTACCGCCAGTGGGTGTACCAAGCGGCAAACCGGACCAGCCTGCGGAACCCTGACGCCACGGCAACCGCGACGGTGATCGTCGCCGACCACGACACGGCCGAATGGCTGGCGAAGCTGTACCCCGGCTGTACCGTCGATTCGCTGGGGATCGACATCGACACCGAAGCCCAGGCCGAGGGCAAGGCGAGGCCGGGGCGGCCATGCACAGGCAACGCTCTGAGCCCGGCTGAACGGCAACGTCGGCGGCGGGAGCGGATTGCCGGGGCTATGCTCGACCAGAAGCAGGTTAACCCCAAGGCCAAAGCAGGCGAGAGTGCCGTCACGAATATCTCTACTAGGTATAGCAATAACGGTGACAGCGGTTTGGCTGGTGCCGCCGGCCTGGACGAACCTGTGGTTTGGTATCAGCCGGGCGAGGCTGTGCCGACTCATGGCATGGACTCGGTCGAACTCTCGCTCTACGGCTCAATTTACAGCACCGACCGTAACGTAATCCGTGTAGCCAATGCTGAGTACTTCATTGCGGAGCTTCGATCCCTGCACCGAGTCGTGGTCGATGCCAAGCACCGGGACAACGTGCTGCTCAACACCACGGTATTCGACCCCACCCTGTCCCCGGACACGGCAAGGGGATTGGCGAACATCGTTTATATTTGGGGCATTTGGCTGGACATCGACGACGGCGAGATGCCGCCGGACTTCATCCCGCGGCACATCCTGCCGACGACTCGTATGGTGGTCTACAACTCGCACTCCGGAGGCAATTCGTACCGCGTGTTCATCCCAACCAAGCAGCGGATGCACATCCGTTCCTACGCCGAGATCGTCCGGCAGATCGTTCAGGAGGTCGAGCAGGCTGGGTACGTCGGGAAGAGGCAGCGGAGCAAGACCAAGCCCCTGCACGGAATCGACGCGAGTAAGTACACGCCCAACAGCCTGTTCTACCTGCCGTGTCAGGCCCGGGACCCAGCGGAATCCTTTTTCGAAGACTGGAACCAAACCCGCAGAACCCTCCTGGATGTGGACGCCTACGTCGAGCGGTCGGTATACCGGAGCCCGGAGGAGTTCGAGACCTGGGAACCCGACCCGGTCGAGATCGAAGAGCTACGGCAGCATGCCCGCGAGGCCAAGGGCGACCGGATTGCCGAGTTCGTCCTGCGGTACACCGGGGAGTACCAGTCGATCCCCGATGGTGCCGGCCGGCACGCCGGGTTCTTTCGGCTGGCGTGGCGGCTCCACTACGCGTGTGGGATCGGGTTCAATGATCTCGAACCCTACCTCTGGGCCGCAGACTACGACCGCAGCCGCACCGCCGGTGATGTGAAGTCGATCCTGAAATCCCTGTCTTCCGGTCGGTACCGCCCCCACTGGTACCTGGACCGGCTACGGCCCGCTGCCTGATGGCATCGCAGCGGGACATGGGGCCCTTTGCCCAAGATATCCCGCTTCACCGTTCTCGCCCAGGTCTTGAAGCGTTTCAACATCCGCTTGTCCTCTCCTGTTTCACTCCGCTGGAGTCGGCATGGTCCATAGGTTCTCCGCAGCGTGCCGGAGGATCTGTACGACTTCCGACGGGGCCAACGTGGCCATGATGCTGGCCACGACCACGTCGGTCCAACCGGTGCCGGTACCGTTAACGCCCCGAGGGCGGTGAGCAGCACCGCGAAGGTCGTTGCGGGTACAGATTCACCCCGCCTGCATTTGGTGTCACCTCACTGGCGAACGACGATGAGGTCCTAATCGACTTCCAGGTCATGATTGCCACCCGCGATGCCGGTTGGCTTTAGGACATCACCGGTAGGTGATCAGAGGCACACCAGCCCCCTTGGCCATTCTCGAACAGGTAGGCATCACACTCTCGCGTTAGGGTTGAACTAATCCGGGATTATGCGGTGATTGCGGCCTACACTGCGACCGAAATACGAACAAAATCAGGATGTTGTGTCTGTTGCGAAATTCAACCAGTTTCAAAGTTCTGATCGAACGAGTGATCTGTAATCCATTTGCTTATTGGACAATTTCAGTGGTTAGTTGTGTCATATCTACATGATTAGGCAAGTACATACTGTTGCCAGTCGCAACTCACGGGAGAGTTGGAATGAGCCGCCTCGACGAGATGATTGCCCATATCCAGGAACATGGTCCGATCACGATGAACGACCTTCTCACGGAGATGGGGTTCAATGATCCGGCCCAGCGGGCCAGTGCCAAGGCCCAGTTGAGCCGGGAGCTTCTACCGGGCGGCGACCGCCGACGGCTGGTCGATGAGGGGAAAATTGTCCCATCGGCCACTGGCCCGCGGGTAGCGGAGTGGGAGAAGGGGCTGGCACGGCAGCCGGACAAGCATCCGGTGGTGCTGGAGAGCCGAGCCCTGGCTCCGATCCGTGAACTCGACATGTCGCACCTGCCGACGAGCCTCAAGGACGCCGCACAGGCCGTGAACGCCACCAATTTGACCGGCCGCAAGGCTGCGGTGGTTGCCGGGGCCATGACGGAATGCATCCACCGCTACGAGATGGAACGGGTTCAGAAGGAAGCGGCCCAGGAGATCGCCGAGGCAGCCCGTGGCGTGATTGCCGACCAGAAGAAGATGATTGAGACGTTACTGGACGTGGTGAAGTCCAAGGGACAGGATGTCGTTCCAGCTAAGTAACTTCTACGTGGAGTGCCCGTTATGGCGAAAAAAATGCTGAAGAACGACAAGCTGCCAAAGCTGATCGCCCAGTTGTGGAACGGTGACCCAGCCCAGCGGCTGCACGCGGCCAACATGCTTGTGCAGTATTGTGACAGCAACGACATCCGACCCAGTTCGATGAACGTGCTGATCGGCGACCGCCTGGACCTTTTGGAACGCCAGGACATGGTCATCAAGGACCAGGAAACCCGGATCATTGAACTCAATCGGGAGATCGAGGTACTGCGGCACGAAGCCGACAACAAGACCCGCAAGAAAGCCTTGGCGGCCCGGACCCGCGAGGTCCCACTGGATCGCTGGCTGGAATTCCGGGAGAAGGCCCTGCGGGCCATGGGGATGTCGATTGATCGCCCGCCCAGGGGTTGGAAACGGCGGCTTTCCGAGATCCTGAATGTCCCCTACAAGGACCTGGAGACATACGGCAAGGGGGGCATCATCCCCGCAGCACATTTTGATCGACTGAATACGATCCAGCCGATGGAACACGCAGTCCTGCGGAAAAAACGCTCCAGTGGTCGTCCCAGATCTCGTAAGAGCGGGCCCAAGGCTGAGGTCGCTCCGCTGTTCGAGGGCATTACCGTTCCTTGAAATTTTTCTGGAGCACCACTTAGACTCCCGAAGATATTATCGAAAAATTATCTTTGGTGCCGAGGCAGGCATTCGGGCCGGACTGCAACGAACAGCATGAGAATTGCGTATCGCAAAGGGGAGCGATCCGCAGCTATGTGGAATTTGGAACCTTCGAAAAGCTGGGTAGGGACGGTCCCAAAGGGGCAGCGGCCTCAATGCATTCTCTCGTCCTCCTGCTGTGGTTCGGTCCGGTGATCTTGGGCCTGACGCTTCCGTCGTTCGTCTTCCATCCATTCCCGGACGTTCCGGTACCGCTGGGGCCGGCGGGCCTCGGACACGTAGTTCGTGTTCGACTGGTACAGAAGAGCCGCACAGGTTCGGCACCGGTGGTTGAAGCAGCCGTCGTCAACCTTCTCCAGCCAGATATCAGCACCACCGCAGGCGTGGCAGGTCATCGAGCCGTCACGACAGCAGTCCGGGTGGTTCTCCCGGTACTCCAGGAGCCCGTTGCCGCTCCCGAAGTGTACAGCCTCGCGATGCCTGCTGGCCGCTTTCAGGATCTTCACGACCACGTACAGAACGAGGCCGAGTAGGACGGCAGGGAGCAAGATGAACATTGATAGACCTGTCGTCGGGGATTCCAGGGGGTGAATTCACACCTGCTGCGGATCGCCTATTATTTCGCTCCAGATGGCTACAGAGCGGCCGGATCAGGCACGGTCGTTGATGGCGGGTCGGCCGCCAGAGTGGCTCTGACGACCTCCAGGACGCAACGGAACCGGTCGGAATCGCGGGAGCGGGTAATTTGGGACTCGGCCTCGGCCATTGTGATGCGGGCTCGTAGTAGCAGGTCGTTCATGCCAGCCACACTACTGCCCTACAATCTTCGGGGCAATGCCGGTTGAGCAGTTTGCCATAGAGCATCGCTGAGCGGGTACTCTACTATTCTACATAAAACCGAGGCGTACAAACGCCCACAAAGCTCTGGCAATGAAGTTGTGGAGTGGGCGAACATGCCGTCGAGGTAGGAACTTGTCCACGTTGTGCGGAGTGAAATCGAGAGCCGCTAGTGCCCGCGTGTCCGGTGCAGAGACGGCCACCTCATTCAGTGCTGGAAGTTATACAGGTGGGGCTTACGTGACCTCCCGGTGGACGCGGTCCATCACGGCCGTCCAGATTCGGTCGGCGAGTCGTTCCAACATCTGGCGTTGGGCCAGCCCCATGCCATCGGCATCTTCGATGTAGTTCCGGACGCGACTGTAGAAGGTCAAAAACACTTCAGTGCTTGGTCGCCGGGTGGCCCGTCGGGCCACCATGGATGAGAAATACGAGGGTTGTTTCCCCAACCATTCGGTTGAAAATTCCCGCTGGCTGCTGACGCAGCCGACGAGCTTCAGGCTATCAAATGCCTCGACGAACACAGGCATCATGACCGTGCATTCCGGCGGTCAATGTCTCGGACAACGTCTGCGGCCGGCCGGCTGGACTGGACCACGGATACCTCCAGTTCAGCCTGGAATGCCCCGTAGAGAGAATAGGCGTCGTACTTGGTGCTGACCGCGATCACCGCGTGGTCGTCGGCAAAGTATTTGATCGCGTACGGCCCCATGGTGGTGTTTCGGAGCCATGCTAGGAGTTCCTGAGATGGCCTTGCGGAAGTCACGAACACGCCCATCATGGGGAAATCGAATTCGATATCAGGGGCTGGACGTTCATCCGGCACGGAAGCTGCTTCCGGTGCTGCTCTCGGCTTTTCGAGTAGAGATGCAATTTTCATGAATTACCTTGTCACTTGGGTCGAGTGTATCAGGGACCTTGACCATCGGCCGCAGGGCATCGCCGGTGGACGCGGAGGAGAGACGATCATGCGTGCGGCCGGCGGGCGTTCTTGATGAAGCTCCGGACCTTTTCCGGGCTGCCGCTGGTCGAGGCGACGCTCAGGTCCAAATCGGAGGCGAACTCCGCCCGCATCACGTCGGCGTCGCCCCGGCCGCCGACGGCGATCACGGCACGCCCGTCGGCGAGGTGCTGGACGGAGACGGGTCCGGTGGCGTCGGTCTCCAACCAATCCAGCAACAACCGCGATGGAAGACTCCTCGTGAAGAAAACGCTGGCAAGAGGGAAGTCAAACTCCACCGTCGCCACCAATGATCCCAACCATGTGATGAAGGGGCCAGAGGGTTGTGAATTCCTGGATTTCCATAGAGATACCTTTTTCATTTTTGCTTTTCCTGTAATTCTGACAAGCTGACTGCTTCAGCAGGCAAGGTATTTAAGTGATTGCCGAGAGAATAAAATTATCAGTTATATGGAAGCTTTCAAGACCGTTGGACGCTGATCCCCAGTGCTGCCTGCGGCCTTCGGGGAAACAACGATGCCCTTTGCCATGACCTGCCCAGGTCATGGACTGCACCATTGTCCTCGATCACCGGACGCCTTCATGCCGCCGTATCCTGACGGTCATCACTGGAAACCCTGTCGAATTGCTGGACTGTTTCGACTCCATCGAACAGACGGAATTCCACCAGGAGGAGAGCATCCCCGGCACCCTGGTCGGTTATCCGTCCCTGCCGATCGATGTCGGTAATCGCGTGGAGATCAATCCCGTCGAATGCTTCGGCGGGTGAATGATGCCCGCACTGATGGATCGTATATCGTCGAGCCGATCAACCCGCTGCCGTGGTTGAAAGCCCTCTATGCTGAATACCCCTCAAGGTCAACGGCCTTGAGCGTCATCATGGTGAAGGCCCCCTAAAACCCGAGCGACCCGGCGGCTTGAGGCACCACCGGGTCGCAGAGCCGGTTTAGGCGGCCTTCCGTGGCCGTCCACGCCGAGCCGGTTCTGAGGCTTCCTTCGGCATTACTGCCGGCTTTTCGGCCTTGGCAGTCGGCTTCCGGCCCAGACCCAATTTCAACGCCATCTCGGACCGGGCTGAAGCATAGTTCGGAGCCACCATGGGGTAGTCGGGCGACAAATTCCACTTGGCTCGGTATGCCTCTGGGGACATGGCATAGACGGTCCGGAGATGCCGCTTGAGCATCTTGAGCTTCTTGCCGTCTTCAAGGCAGACAATGTAGTCGGGAGTCACCGACTTCCTGATCGAGATGGCAGGAATTTGGGGTTGTTCCGAGGATTCCAAGGGCTTTCCGACATCACGAAAGCCCTTGAACACGGCATTAATAATAGTCGGAACTTCGCTAGCTGAAACTCGGTTGTTTCCGACGAACGCGGCGACGACCTTTGCCGTGATTTCTGTCAAGTTCCCATGCAAATCGGGCATTTCGGGTTACTCCCCGTGGCTGTTGATTCAACATGACAGTATGGAGGATTCCCTGGGTGTCAATAGAAAGCCGATAGAAAATTCTGTCGGTCTAACTGCGAGTTACGGCCAGTTTTCCGGCCATATGCGGATCTGATCTGTCCTCATCCATTACCCGCGGCTCGCCGAACCTCATTTCTGACTTCCGGAATGTCCATCCCGGTCCTTGTTGTCTCGCCCCTCTGGCCCCGGAGGGACAAATCGGATGATCCTGGTCTCCATTTCTGGTCTGATGGTGTGGCCAATGCCGTGGTGGGGAACCTCGGTGACGACCGCTCGCCCACCGCCGGGGGAAGGGGATTTTATGGGAAGCGTCGCGGATAAGATCGCCAGGAAGGCTGCGGCCCAGGTTCGGTCGAAGGTCATCGATCTCTCAGAAGTCCGAGCCGACCAGGATCTCGTCCAAAAGGCCGGTCTCTACAAGGGTCGGATTCGAGAACTGATCGACGAGGGCTACGATCCCGCCTTCGCCTACTATGTCCAGGGGCTGACACTCGTATCGTTGTTTGCCGAGGCCATCTCCGGGATGTCCGAAGCGAAGGGCTACGCCAAAGCCGTGGCGAAAGCCGAGGATGAGTACGTTCCCGAGGGACCGCCGATCAGCCCCTTGACGGCCAGCTACTTCAACATGTGGGCCTTCTTCGACCTCCAGTTCGGATCAAGCCGGGAGACTGTGGGAACCTGCATCCTGCGGGTTGCCGAGAGCACCGGCATGCCGGCCTGGATCACCGATGTCGTCCGGCCCATGCACCAATCCCGTATGGGGTTCTACGTCCACATGGGTCTGGACGGCTCGATGGTGCTCCTCCGGGATATCCTAACCCAGGAGGTCAAGCGGTGCTATTCGGCCACGGGTTATCAGGGGCATGCCGGCCAGATCTGGTATGTCCGTTTGATGCCGCCCCCGAACGCCCTGGTCGATTACTATGTGGTTGTCACGACCCCCTACGTCGTCCTGAACGGGACCGAGAAGGGGTTCCAGGACTACATCGAGCGGGAACTTGCCCGGATAGTGGCGACCGGTGGACGGAAAGCCGCGGATGCCGAAGCCCTGCTGAAGTATGGCCCGACCGCCAATTACTGGAACGAGTACATCTTCCTCGCCTACGTCAACCATCAGTCCGACGCCATCTTCCTGGCGGGCGTCCCGGACATCCGGGAGAGTTTGCCGCAGGCGTGACACAGGGGCCGCCGCACCGGCAGGAGAGCGATACCATGGCCGAAGCCGCCACCCACATCGTCCGGGCTGCTCTTCGGCCCAAGCTCTATCGGGGCATCCAGATCCCGAGCGACCGCTCCCTCTACGACCTCGCCGAGGCCATCGTCCGGGCCTACGCCTTCGACCTGGACCACGCCTTCGGATTCTTCCCCAAGCTCAGCGGCAACATCCACGATGCCAAGCCCCGGTATGAACTCTTCGCCGACATGGGCGAGGGCGGCGACTCCCTCAGCGTCCGAAAGACGGCGGTTGCCCAGGCGTTTCCGAAGATCGGGATGGCGATGACGTTCCTGTTCGACTACGGCGACGAATGACGGTTCAAGGTTAAGCTAATCGACTTGAAGAGCGGTAGGTGAGCACCCGGTACTGCGGGTGGTCGCCCCGCTTGGCATCGCTCCACCAACGCCCCCAGACCACGTCCGCTGAACGGTTGGGGAGACTGGCCCTGACGGAGGCGGAGCCCGCTGGGCGTACGGGGCCGGTCATTCCACGAACGGGACCAGCACCCAGAAGCATGACCCTTTGCCCGGCTTCGATGTGACGCCGATCTCGTGCCCGAGCAGCTTTGCGGTGTCGGCGGCAATGGACAGCCCTAGGCCGACGCCCTGGCTCCGCGTGACGGCACACTCGCCGACCTGGGCAAATGCCTCGAAGATGACGCTGAGCTTGTCCGCGGGAATCCCCACTCCGGTGTCCCAGACCTCAATCCGTAGGTGGCCATTCCGTCGGCGGCAGCCGATCAGAACGCCGCCCCGCTCGGTGAACTTGAGGGCGTTCACCACGAAGTTCCGCAAGATCCGCTTGAGCAGCACGGGGTCGCTCTTGACCCGCTGGGAGCATTGGCACACCCGTAACGTCAGCCCTTTTACCTCCGCCAATTGGCCGAAGTCGGCTCGTTTCGCGTCAAGGAGATCCACAACGGGAAAGGTTTCGACCTTCGGCACCAGCGACCCGGCCTCCAGCACCGCGTGATCCATCAGGCGGTCGAGCAATTCCTGGGTGGCTTGCACGGCGGTGCCGAGCTTGTCGGCAAGTTCGTGGAGCGTCGGGTCATCCATGTCCGCGACATGGCTGGCGATGGCATATTGCAGAAAACCGATTGCCTGGAGCGGCTGACGGAGGTCGTGGCTGGCGGCAGCCAGAAAGCGGTTCTTCTCCGCCACGGCCCGTTCAGCGACCTGCTTGGCCTTGCGGAGATCCTCCTCACGTTGCCGCTCTTCGGTGACATTGAAGGCCGCACACATGAGGCCGCAGACCTGACCGTGCTCGTCCAGCCGCGGCCGGGCGATGACATCAAAATGGTAAGGTTTACCGTTGTCCTTGAGTTGGAGGGTGTGGCTTATCTGCTGTTCGCGTTGACTGGCCAGGACAGCGGCATAAGACGCTCGCAACCGCTGGGCGTCGTCATCCCGACACCAGAACCCCACCTGTTGGCCGATGAAGCTCTCGGCCACCCCAGGTATCTGGGGCTTGTCCAGCCAGTCGATCCGGAGATCACGGTCGACCGTATAGACGGCGACACGGCTCAGTCGGACGGCAAGCCGAAGGCGGGTTTCCCGGTCGCGGATCTCCGCCAACTCGGCCCGCAGTGACGCGATCTCCGCCGCGTTGTCGGTCGCCTGGATGTGTTCCTCCTCTGCCATGCCTTCCCCTCCCTTCTGAAATCCGCAGGCGAACGCCATTGGTTTCAGTCCCTTCTCATCCAACTCCGCGACCAAAAAGGGTTATTCCACATGCCGATTATCGGAATAATTGCAGTAGGGATGTTATCTTCTTGCCCAGCCAATGCCGCTGTGGCTTGGGAACCAATTCGAGTATGGGCCGTCGCTGCTGTCACTTCCAACCAAAACCCGCAGCGATGGGAGCCACATCCGGTGATGGCTACCAAGCCGGCGGCTCATTTCGGCTGACCCGGCTCATGGTCGCGGCCCAAATCTGGTCAGCAACCTGATGCAGCATCTGGCGTCGGTCCGGCTCCGCGACACCAGCATCTTCGATGTAGTCCCGGACCCGACTGTAGAGGGCCAAGAACACTCCAGTACTCGGTCGCCGGGTGACCCTTCGGGTCACGGTAAATGAAAAACGTGTCTTTCCGTATGTTCATACTCAGAGAATATCTAATTAACACTTTTTCGACAATATGGATTCGATCTGAATTATTCAGTCTTGGTGTCGAAATGACTATGGCAACCTAGGGGAAAACACGATTTTCCCTGCTGGCAGACGCCATGGCAATCTGGCCGATGTCCCTGGAGATCAACGAGGTCCGGAACGACGAGGCGGATCTTGTCGAGACGATCACACCGGCGTCGCGTTTGGAAGCCCGCCCCGGCGGATGACATCCCGCACGGTGCTCGGATGCCACCGGCCCCCGCGGGCGGACCGGACGCCACGGGCGTTCAGGGCGTCGGCGATTCCCTGGAGGGTGGTGACACCCGCCCGCTTGATCTCGGCGATGATCGGCATGACCCTGCCGGCGTGTTCATCGGCTTGGGTCTGCCGACGGGCGGTACCAGCTTTGGCGACCTCGGCGATGTTCGGGCTCCCGAGGGGTTCGCCCCGCTCCCGTTTCGCCCGGAGCGAATCGCGAGTCCGCAATGCGATCAGGCTCCGCTCCTTCTCGGCCAAGGCGGCCCAGAGATGCAGAGTAAAAGGATCGACATCGGCTCCAAGCTCGGCCACGACGAACGGCACCCGGTGGACCATAAGGCCGCTGATGTAGTGGACGCTCCGACCGAGCCGATCCAATTTTGCGACCACCACTGGGCACCTCTCCCGCTGTGCCCGTGCAATTGCAGCGTTCAGGCCGGGTCGGTCGTCATCAGCACCGGATTGGATGTCACGGTAGAAATCAGCGACGACATAGCCGTTTCCGGTGGCGAAGCGGATGATCGCATCCTGCTGGGCGTCGAGCCCAAGACCAGACCGTCCCTGCCGGCTGGTCGAGACCCGAAGATATCCGATGCAGTTCATCCCACCCCTCCGCCCCGTTTTCAAAACCAAGACGAACGTCTTGATCTCGTAAATCGACGATCTCACGGTTTCGGAAGCTGTCAAGCGGAGCACCTGCGTGACTTCGGGCACGAATGTCCAAGGGTGTTCAGGCGGGTTCAGATGCCGGAGCGGCAGCGGGAGGGCAAAGAAGGAGTTTGAGGTGGGCAAGGGCATCTCCAGCACGAAGGGCCGGGATCGCCACCCCGGCCCCGGTCCGCTCCAGAAGGACGTGGTCAGGGGGGCAGTTCGACATGGTGGCGGTCTGGAGCATGGAGCGGCTCGGTCCGTTCCCCTTCAACATCTTGTCGAACTCTTTGGCGAGATCCAGTACCGCGGTGTTGACCTCTACCTACACCAGCAGGGACTCGACACCTTGACCCCGCTGGCCGGGGCATGTTTCAGATGCTCAGCATTTTTTCCGAATTTGAGCGTGCCACGATCGTAGACTGCACCAAGGCCGACCTGAGCCGGGCCAAGGTCCAGAGTAAGCAGTGCGACCGGCTGCTGCCAGTCTTCCCCGCCAAGAAGGTGATCTGCTGGTCAGCGGCAAAGGCATTATCAAGGTGCCCCGCGAGGCGTCGGCGGCGTCGGGATAGTTCACCACATCCGAAAGACTAACGAACCTCTCTCCTAACCCGACGCACTGGTCCGGGCCAAGGCTGATGGATTTCGATATATCAGATCAAGGTATCGCTGCCAGTGTCTCGACGGGCACCTTCACTCGACGAAGGTGCCCGTCAATCCGATTGAAGGGACAGGGCTCTTGGGCCGCTACGCTACTGCCTCACTAGCCGTCGATTTCACCGCGTTGATTTCGTCACCTGGGGTGGGTTCGATGCAGCATGTG
>JBKHVJ010000246.1:0-15266 GCA_046570145.1 Alphaproteobacteria bacterium | reverse complement strand
CAGCGCCGCCTCGTCCACCAGCCCGGCACGCGAGGTGTTGACGAGGAAGGCGGTCGGCTTCATCGCGCCGATCTCGTCGCCGCCCACCACGCCGCGGGTCCGCTCGCCCAGCACCAGATGGACGCTGACCACGTCGGAGGTCGCGAACAGCTCGCGCTTTTCCACGCGTGTCACCCCGGCCTCGGCGGCACGCTCGTCGGTCAGGTTGGGGCTCCAGGCCACCACCTCCATGCCGAAGGCCTGGCCGACCTGGGCGACCTTGCTGCCGAGCTTGCCGAGACCGACGAGGCCCAGCCGCTTGCCGGCCAGATCGCCGGTCAGCCCGGTCTGCCAGCGGCCCTCGCGCAGCGCCCGCTCTTCCGCCGGGATGCGCTTGGCCAGTGCCAGGATCAGGCCCCAGGTCAGTTCCACCGTCGGCGTGCCGACCATGCGGGTGCCGCAGACGGGAATGCCGCGGGCGGCGCAGGCGGCAAGGTCGACGGCGTTGTTGCGGGCGCCGGTGGTGACCAGCAGCTTCAGGTTCGGCAGCCGGCCGATCAGGGATGCGGGGAACGGCGTGCGTTCCCGCATGATGACCAGAACGTCAAAGGGCTCCAGCGCCGCCGCCACCGCCGCCTCATCGCCGAGCGGCCTGTCGAAGACCGTCAGGTCGCTCCCCGGCGGCAGTTGCGACCAGTCGGCGAGGTCGCGCGCGACCCCCTGATAATCGTCGAGGATGGCGACGCGCATGGAGCCCGCCCTCTTACTTGGTGAAGTAGGGCGCCAGGTTGGCGCGGATGCGGTCGAGGATCGGAACGGCGGTGGCCGGCACCTCGAACGGGCGGCCGGTGATGGTCTCGCCGGCCTCGATGTAGACGCGGGCGGCTTCCAGCACCACGTCGCCGGGGATCTCCGGCACGTCCTGGGTGTAGGGATCGCAGCGGGCGACGACCCAGTTGCGGACGAAATCCTTGTCGAAGCTCTCCGGCTTCTCGCCGGCCTCGAACCGCTCCTGATAGCTGCCGGCGAACCAGTAGCGCGAGCTGTCGGGGGTGTGGATCTCGTCGGCCAGCAGGATGTTGCCGTTCTCGTCGAAGCCGAACTCGTACTTGGTGTCAACCAGGATCAGGCCGCGCTCCGCCGCCATCTTCTGGCTGCGGGCGAACAGGGCCAGCGCCTTGTCCGACACCTCGTCCCACTGGGCGCGGGTCAGCAGGTTGCGCTCCACGATCTCGGTCGCGGTCAGCTCCTCGTCATGGCCGGCGTCGAAGGCCTTGGTGGTCGGCGTGATGATGGGAGTGCCCAGCTTCTGGTTCTGGCGCAGCCCGTCGGGGAAGATGTGGCCGTACATCTCGCGCCGGCCCTGCTTGTACATCGACCAGACCGAGGTGCCGGTGGTGCCCGCCATGTAATCGCGGACCACGACCTCGACCGGCATGATGGTCAGCCGCTTCGCCACCACGACGTTGGGGTCCGGATATTCCAGCACATGGTTGGCGCAGATGTCCTTCGTCGCCTCGAACCAGAAGCGCGCGGTCTGGGTCAGCACCTGCCCCTTGAAGGGGATGGCGGTCAGGGCGCGGTCGAAGGCCGACAGCCGGTCGGTGGTGATCAGGATGCGCCGCCCATCCGGAAGGTCGTAGTTTTCACGCACCTTGCCGCGGTAATGATTGGGCAGCTCCGGGATGAAGGCGTCGCGAAGAACGTTGGTCAGGTGCGGGGCGAGCAGGGCGGTGTCAACCATGGGATCCTGGTCCGGATGCAGGGGCGGATGCGAGAGGCGCGCATGATACCCGAAACCCCTGCCGGAGCCAGGACGCTAAATTGAGAGGGAGGATCGCTGTCCGATGCATGACGCAAGCATCACGGAAACGCCGGGCGGGCGTGCCGACGACCATGTCCTGAGGTCCGGAATCGTCCAGGTCTGGTTTGCCGATCTGGCCGGGTTGTCGCCCCACAAGGCGGCGATGCGCGCCCTGCTGTCCGCCGACGAGATGGAGCGCGCCGACCGCTTTCTGATGGAACGGCTGACCGACCGCTTCGTGCTGCGCCGGGGCTTGTTGCGGCTGCTGCTGGGGCGCTGCACCGGCCGGGATCCGGCGGAACTGGTCTTCGATTACGGCACGCACGGCAAGCCGGCGCTGCCCGGCGGTCCGTCCTTCAACCTCAGCGACAGCGAGGACAGCCTCGCCATCGCGGTGGCGGCCGAGGGGAGGATCGGTGTCGACATCGAACGGCTGCGCCCGATCGAGAGCGCCGATGGCATCGCCGACCGCTTCTTCCACGCCGTCGAGCGAGCAGCCCTGCAGGCGCTGGGGACGGAGCGGCGGGACGAGGGCTTCCTGTTGGCCTGGACGCGGAAGGAGGCCTTCATCAAGGCGGCCGGCGTCGGGCTGTCGATGCCGCTCGACCAGTTCGCAGTGGAGGTCACGCCGGGCGCGCCGCCGGCCCTGCTGGAGATCGGCGAGGGCCTGCGGGAAGACGTGGGAGTTCCGGCGGATTGGAGCCTGTTCGACTGCCGGGCACTGCCGGGCACCGTCGCCGCCATCGCCGCGCACGGAACGGGCTGGACGGTGGAGACGCGGGTGATGGATGTGAGCTTCGTGGGGTAGGAAAACGCCCTCTCCCGCCCTGGGAGAGGGAGATTCACTCCCCTCCGGCCAGCGTGCCGGTCAGGCGGTTGCGGATGGCGGAGACGGCGCATTCCAGCGGACGGTCGTCGTCGGGGCGCGGGGCCTTGCCCATCACGTCGGGGCACATGTCCTGCGCCATCCACACCTGCGGCTTGGGCGGGGTCGGGGCGTTGGCGTCGCAGGTGGCGGGGTCGGGGTGGGTTTCCTCGGTGCTGCCGTGGGTCGGCTTGACCTCCAGGTTCGGCGAGACGCCGAAGCAGTCCACCAGAGCCCCCGACGGGCGGTAGTAGCGGGCGGTGGTCAGGCGGATGCCGGTGTCGACGCTGAGCGAGGAGATCGTCTGCACCGACCCCTTGCCGTAGGAGCGCGAGCCGAACAGCAGCGCGCGGTGATGGTCCTGCAGGGCGCCGGCCACGATCTCCGACGCCGACGCCGAGCCGCTGTTGATCAGCACCACCACCGGCAGCCCGGCCAGCAGGTCGCCCGAGGTGCCGCGGTAGGAGCGGGACTCCTCCGGGTCGCGGCCGCGGACGGAGACGATGTCGACCGTTTCCAGGAAGCGGTCGGCCACCTGGACCGCCTGCTCCAGCAGGCCACCGGGGTTGTTGCGCAGGTCGATGACGGCGCCGGTCAGCCGGCCCTTCGCCTGCCGGCGCATGTCCTCCACCGCCGCGTCCAGTGCCGAGGAGGTGGACTGGTTGAAGGTGGCGATGCGGACATAGGCGACATTGCCCTCCAGCCGGTAGCGGACGGGCTGGATCTTGACGATGGCGCGGGTCAGCGAGACGCGGGTGTTGGCGTCGGTCGCCGGCGGACGGCGGATCGACAGGGCGACCGAGCTGCCGACCGGCCCTCGCATGCGGGCGACGGCGTCGTGCAGGTTCAGCCCCTTGACCGCCACGTCGTCGATGCGGGCGATCAGGTCGCCGCTGCGCAGGCCGGCGCGGGCGGCGGGCGAACCGTCGATGGGGGAGACGACCTTGATCAGGCCGCTCTCCTCGTCCATCGTCACCTCGATGCCGAGCCCGCCGAACTCGCCCTGGGTCTGTTCGCGCAGGTAGCGGTAGCGTTCGCTGTCGAGGAAGCTGGAGTAGGGGTCGAGCGAACCCAGCATGCTGTCCAGCGCCGCTTCGGTCAGCATGCGGTCGCTGGCGCGCGGGTTCTCCGCCTTCTTCTTCTTCAGCCCGTCCTCCGCCTTGTCGATCAGCACCTGCGGATCGAAGGGCTTCACATGCTCCGTCAAAACGCGGCGCATGGCGTCGGAGAAGAGGACGTAGTTGCGGTCGGCGGCGGACAGCGACCCATAGCCGCGGATCTTCGCGAAGTCGGTCCGGTATCGGTCGAGCGCCGCGACGGTGTCGGCACGGCTGGTCGGCGCCACGGCGCAGGCGGGCCCGATCGCCACCATCATCAGCAGCAAGGCAGCCAGCAGCTTCGCCATTCTAGGCCCCTCTTGACTGGCCGGTCCGGCCGGCGGTCTTACGCTCATCGTTCACTTATACCAGGGTTTCGCCGGTTGGCCCGACCCTAGCACGTCGTTCCGCCATTCTCAAAGTCCACCCCGGATACGGCAAGTGTGTCATGCAACGGGACGGCCGGGCGGCTCCCCTACCGGAGATGGGGGATGCAAACGGCAATGTCGCGCGCCCCGATGGGACGCGCGACCGGTGTGAAGGGATGAGTGCTTTCGGAGGGTGGGGGCGAAGGAGGACGGGAGAGGTCAGTAGGCGCCGCTGCCCTTCACCACCACCCGCACGGTGCGCAGCATGATGCCGATGTCGGCCCAGAAGCTCCAGCCCACCACATAGGCGGTGTCGAGCTGGACGCGGCGCACGTAATCGACGTCGCTGCGGCCGCTGACCTGCCACAGCCCGGTCAGGCCGGGGCGGCAGCGGGTGTAGAAGGGGAAGCAGGCCCGGTAATAGGGGACCTCGTCGTCGATGATCGGACGGGGGCCGACCAGGCTCATGTCGCCGCGCAGGACGTTGATCAACTGCGGCAGCTCGTCCAGGCTCGACTTGCGCAGGAAACGCCCGACCGGGGTGATGCGCGGGTCGTTGCGCAGCTTGCGGGTCGCCAGCCATTCGGTGCGCGCCGTCTCGTCGGTGGCGAGCAGCCGCTCCAGCACCTCGGCGGAGTTCACCACCATGGAGCGGAATTTCAGGCAGGTGAAGGACCGTCCGTCGGCGCCGACGCGCCGGTGGCCGAACACCGCCGGACCGCCGTCGCGCGCCACCATCCAGGCCAGCACCAGCATCAGCGGCCCGAATATGGCGAGCAGCCCCAGGGACCCGACGATGTCGAAGGCCCGCTTCACGCGGTGCCTGTGCAGGGGAGGGCAACCGGGAAGCCGGTCCATCGCCTGCATCGCCGACCGGGTCCCGGCCATGCGGCCGGGGTCCAGGCGGGGTGCGCCCAAAAGAGCGATGTTGGACAACGCCATTGTAATCTCTCGTCGCTGAACGTCTCTGGTCAGAGCATAGGACCATCCGAGAGAGGCAACGGCCAGCGCGCGAAAGGGGTCCTGCCGAAGGGACAGGATTTTTGGAAAGGGTGAGTTAGCCCGCCGGTACGGGTCAGCAGATCCGGGGAAGCTGTTCTCCGGTCAGCCAATCCACGATCCGGCGGCCGCCGAAGCGGGTCTCCATTTGAACGAACCGATGGGGGTCTTCCACCACACATCCGATGCAGGCGGCATCCCGTCCCAGCGGGTGGTCGCGCATGGCCGCGAGCATCCGGTCGCACTCCTCCGCCGCGCAGATCGCGATCAGCTTACCTTCGTTGGCGGCGTAGAGCGGATCCAGCCCCAACAATTCGCAGGCCGCGGCGACTTCCGCCCGGACGGGGATGTCGGCCTCGCGCAGCCGCATGCCGACGCCGGACTGGTGGGCGATCTCGTTCAGCGTCGTCGCCAGCCCGCCTCGGGTGGGATCGCGCAGCACATGCACGTCGGGCACCGCCGCCACCATCGCCGCGACCAGCCCGTTGAGTGCGGCGCTGTCGGACAGGATCGCCGTCTCGAAGCCCAGATTGTCGCGCGTCGACATGATGGCGACGCCATGGTCGCCCATGGTGCCGCTGACCAGGATGACGTCGCCCGGCCGCGCCCGGTCGCCGGAGGGGGCGACGCCCGGCGGCACCATGCCGATGCCGGTGGTGGTGATGAAGATTCCGTCGCCCTTGCCGCGCTCCACCACCTTGGTGTCGCCGGACACGATGGCGACCCCCGCCTCGCGCGCCGCGGCGGCCATGCTGTCGACCACCCGCTTCAGGTCGGCGAGCGGGAAGCCCTCTTCGATGATGAAGCCGGCGGTCAGGTGCAGCGGCACCGCGCCGGCCATGGCGACGTCGTTCACCGTGCCGTGGACGGCCAGCGAGCCGATGTCGCCGCCGGGGAAGAACAGCGGCGAGACGACGAAGCCGTCCGTCGTCATCACCATGCGCCCCCCCGGCACGTCGAAGGCGGCCTGATCGTTGCCCTGGTCGAGGTAGGGGTTGGCGAAGGCGGCGGCGAACAGCTCGTGCACCAGCTGCGCCATCGCCTTGCCGCCCGACCCGTGGGTCATGTCCACCGCCCCGCGGGCGATGTCGAGCTTGCGGGTGAAGAGGCGGCGGTCGGTCATGGCGGGGGGTCCGGGTGGTCGGCGGGTGCGTGTGGATGGAGCAGTGGTCAGGCCGAGGCCTCGGCATCCGCGACCTCGGCCAGCAGGGCGAGCGTCCGCTCGGCCTCCTCGGCGTCGAGGCGGGAGAGGGCGTAGCCGACATGGACGATCACGTAATCGCCGACGGCGACATCCTCCACCAGCTCCAGCGAGCAGGTGGAGGTGACGCCGCCCAGGCTGACGGTGGCGCGGTCGTCGGGCAGCAGGGCGGTGACCAGGGCGGGGACGGCAAGGCACATGGCGGCGGTCCTCCGGTCAGACGACTGCGGCGTGGGAGGCGCGGGCTTCCGCCAGTCCGTCGGCGATCCAGTCGTACCACTCCTCCAGCCCCTGGCCGGTGGTGGCCGACAGCTGGATCACCGCCAGCGACGGGTTCAGGCGCTGGGCATAGCCGATCATCCGCTCCACGTCGAAGGTCAGGTGCGGCAGCAGGTCGATCTTGTTGACCACCAGCAGGTCGGCGCGGACGAACATGTCCGGGTATTTCAGGGGCTTGTCCTCCCCCTCCGTCACCGAGAGGACGACGACGCGGTGGGTTTCGCCCAGGTCGAAGCCGGCGGGGCAGACCAGATTGCCGACATTCTCGACGAACAGGACGCCGTCCCCGGCGAACCCGCCCTCTGCGGCCAGCCTGTCGGCGGCCTGCGCCACCATGGAGGCGTCGAGGTGGCAGCCCTTGCCGGTGTTGACCTGCACCGCCGGGGTGCCGGTGGCGCGGATGCGGTCGGCGTCGAAGCTGGTCTGCTGGTCGCCCTCGATCACCGCGACCGGGAAGCGGCCCTTCAGGTCGGTCAGGCTGCGGGTCAGCAGGGTCGTCTTGCCCGAACCGGGGCTGGACATCAGGTTCAGCACGAACACCCCGCGCCCGGCGAAGCGGCGGCGGTTGATGTCGGCCAGCGCGTCGTTCTTCGCCAGGATGTCGCGTTCGATGGTGATCAGCCGCGGCTGGTTCAGCGCGGCGCCGCCGTCGATGGCGTCGGGGCGGTCGGGACGGTGGTGGTGATGCGCGTGCCCGTGGTCATGGTCGTGCGCATGACCATGGTCCTGCCCGTGCCCGTGCCCGTGCCCGTGATCATGGTGTCCGTGGTCGGAGTGGCTGTGGCGGAACACCGTGCCGTCGGGGGCGACATGCTCGTGGGTGTCGTCGTGACGGTGGTGGGCATGGCCGTGCCCACCATCATGGCGGTGTCGGTAGACCTTGCCGTCCGGGCCGATATGCTCATGCTCGGCATCGGTGGCCTTGCCGTCGATCCGGGTTTCGCCCTCTCCGCAACCGCAAACCGTGCACATCACGCGCTCTCCCACTCTTCGATCCGCAAAACGACCGCCTCAACCGTTCGACAGCCCATCATCGGACGGCCCATCCGCTTCGGCAAGCGATCCTCATTCGTGTACCTCTATGCCGCAGGCGACGCAGGGGTCGAGCATCGCGACCAGCAGCCGCGCCCGCTCCGCCGCATCGTCCCGGTCCCGCACCCCGCCGCCGGCCAACCCGCGCGCCAGCGGGCCGTCCGCGGCGAAGTTCCAGTCGGTCGGGGCCACCATGCGGGCATCGGCGATCCGCCCGTCCCCGTCCAGCCGCAGCCAGTGGGCCAGCCGCCCGCGCGCCGTCTCCGCCACGCCACAGCCCGATCCCGGTGCCGGACCTGCCGCCACGGCCGGATCGGCCGGGCGCAGATCGGCGATGGCCGCCGCCATCCGCCGCGGCAGTTCCGCCAGATCGGCGAGCCGCGCAGCGAACAGCCGGGCCAGCCCGTCGCCGAAGCGGTCCGTCACCGACACCACCAGCGGATGCGCCGCCTGCCGTTCCAGCGGTCCGGTCAGCGCCGGGCCGCCGTCATGCCGCGGCCGGGCGGCGAAGGCCGGGTCGGCGGCCAGCGCCGCGGCGAACCAATCCGGCGCGCTTTCGCTCAGCAGCGGCACGCCGCCCGCTCCCCAGCCGGCAAGATCGGGGCCGAGCAGCCGGGCGGCCAGACGCGCCGCGTCGCTGGCGCCGCGGCCGGCCCAGCGGGCGAGGTCGTCGGCATCCCCCGGCGGCGGTCCGGCGAAGACCTCCTCCACCAGCCAGCTTTCCATCCGGTCCAGCGCGCCGCGCAGGGCCGCCCCTTCGGGCCGAAGGACACCGCCGCCCGGCCGCAGCCCGTCCTTGACGGGATAGAGCGCCGGCATGACCGCGGACACCGCTTGGCGCAGGGTGCGCAGGGCAGCCGGCCGGGGAGGCGCGCCAAGGTGTGCCGGCCATTCGACGACCGCCTGCCAGCCGTGGCTGTCCAGGGCCTCCGCGTCGGTCAGCAGGCGGCGCGCGGTCTCCTGCGCGCCCGCGTCGATGCCCAGCGCCGTTTCGCAGGCGCGGGCGACGGCAAGTGCTTGCGCGGTGCCGCACAGACTGAACAGCAGGGGCGCCAGCCGCACCGCCTCCTCCGGCGGGCGACCGACCAGGGCGGCGACGGCGCGCGGGCGGCGGGCGGCGACCTCGGCCCGGCCGATGATGCCGGCGCGCGTTTCGCCGACATCCGTTTTGCCGTCGAGCCACAGCCGGACGGATACCGATCCCTCTGCGGGAGATGTGGCTGCGGTCATGGCGAAGTCCTGGGGACGGCGCCGGGGGGCGGCGGCGGGTCCATCCTGACGGAACCGGGGTGCAACTCATTGACCTGCGTCAAAATACGTAGATCCGGCGGGGTGGACCCGGCGTCTCGGCCATGGCCGAGATGACGCTTTCTGCTACACTTCGCCCCAACCGCGCCATGCAGCCCGGCTCCCCATGCGTCGGGCGGGAGGGCCGTGGCGGGCGCGACACGACATCAGAGGATGCTTGTCCATGAAACGTTTCCCCCTCGCCTCGGCCGTCCTGCTGGCCGGGCTGGTACTGCCGGCGGTCGCCGACGCCCACACCTTCGGTGCCCATGACGCCGGCTTCGTCCACGGCTTCCTGCATCCGGTCGGCGGCTGGGACCATCTGCTGGCCATGGTGGCGGTCGGGCTGTGGGCGGCGCAGCGCGGCGGTGCGGCGCTCTGGGCGCTGCCGGCGGCCTTCGTCACCGCCATGATCGGCGGCGGGCTGCTCGGCATGGCCGGCATCGGCATGCCGGCGGTGGAGCTGGGGATCGCCGGTTCGGTCGTCGCGCTGGGCGCCCTGGTCGCCGCGCAGTCGCGCCTGTCGCTGCCGGTGTCGTTGGCGGCGGTCGCGCTGTTCGCGCTGTTCCACGGCCATGCCCACGGGGCCGAGATGCCGGAGGCGGCGCAGCCGCTGCTCTACGGCCTGGGCTTCGCGCTCGCCACCGCCCTGCTGCACGGGGCCGGCGTCGCCGTGGCCCTGTCGCTGCGCGGCGTTGCACGCGAAGGCAGGGGCGGGCTCGTCCTGCGCGGACTGGGTGCGGCCATCGGCTTCGGCGGCGTGGCGCTGGTCACGCTGGCCTGAGTCCGGCTTGCCCGATGGCAGGCAGCGGAATCGTCGCTTGAAGGTCGGGGGCCGGGAGGGAGACCTTCCGGCCCTTTGCCTGTGCAGGTCAGGCCGGAACAATCGCCGCCCCCTGGTGTTGCAAGCCGGCAGCCCCCACAGGAGACGTCCGGCATGACCAACCACAACGACGCCATTCCGTCCGCCGCTCCGTCTGCGTCGGTTCCCTCCGATCACGCGGCCGCTGCCGGGGCAACGACAGCGGCGCAGAACCGCCGGCCTGAAGAGATCGAGCACGAGATCGAGTCGATCCGTGCCCGCATGGACGCGGTGATCGACGAAATCGAATTCCGCCTGTCGCCCGGCCAGATGTCCGGCGGGGTGGTGCAGGTGGTGCGCGACGTGATCGAAGGCGGCGGCAACGGCATGTCCGGCCGGATCGCCCGCGCCGTCCGCGCCAACCCGATTCCCGTGGCGCTGATGGGCGTCGGCGCCCTCTGGCTTGCCTGGGCGGTCGCCCGCACGCCGGAGGCCACCACGGAATTCGACGATTACGATCCCCGCGGCCGGCAGCTGGACCCGCGCAGCCGCCATCTGCTGACCGACCTGATCGCCGCCTGCCGCGACGGCTCGGACGCCTTCCGCCGCGCCGACATGACCATCGCCGACCCGGCCCTATCCGCCCGCCTGGAGACTCTGGCCGACCAGCTCGACCGCAGCGCCATGGAACTGGACGCCGAGTTGCGAAACGGCGGCGGCTGGATCGAGACGGCGGGTGACGGCGGCCGGGTCTGGTCGCCCCTGCATGGCCTGGCTGAAGCGAGCGCGCGCAGCGTCGTGGCGGGCGTCGGCGGAACGGCCGGGCGGGGCGACCTGCTGGCACGCCTGGAAAGCGGGCTGGACGGTACGCTGGCCCTGTTCCGCGATGCCCTGCGCGATGCGCCCGACGATCACCTGCAGATCGTGATCGGCGCCCAGTTCCATGCCGTGGAGACCGCCCGCCACCGCGTCGGTGCGCTGCGCGAAGCCGTGGTCTGAGGAGGGCGGGTCATGCTGGGGTTGAGCCGCCGCCATTACTACGAGCACCGGAACCGTGCGAACGGACACCATGCGGCCGGGCGCGCCGCCAATGACGCGCGCGGCGGGAGCCGCGACGGACGCGGGCGGTCGGCGGAAACCCCGTCCGACATTCCCAAGAAGGGATGGAAGGACATCCTGCTGCGGGTGTGGGACGAGCAGGGCAAGGACAACGTGTCGATGCTGGCGGCGGGCGTCGCCTATTACGGGCTGCTCGCCATCTTCCCGGCCATCGCGGCGCTGGTCTCCATCTACGGCCTCGTCGCCGACCCGGCGCTGATCGAGAACCAGTTGAGCCAGATGGGCAGTCTGCTGCCGCCGGAAGCCCTGTCCATCGTCAGCGATCAGGCGCGCAAGGTGGCGACCGCCCCATCGCAGGGGCTGGGGGTCGGCCTGATCTTTGGTCTGCTGCTGACCCTGTGGAGCGCGTCGCGCGGCACCAATTCGATGGTGACGGCGCTCAACATCGCCTATGGCGAGCAGGAAACGCGGAGCTTCATCAAGCTGGCGTTCCTTTCGATGGCCCTGACGGTCGCCGGCCTGCTGTTCGTCATCGTCGCCATGGTGATGATCGTGGCGGTGCCGGCCGCGATCAACATCATCGGACTGCAGGACACGCCGATCGGATGGATCGCCAGCCTCGCCCGTTGGCCGATCCTGGCGGTGGCGATCATCCTGGGGCTTGCCGTCTTCTACCGCTACGCCCCCGACCGGCGTGAGCCGCAATGGCGCTGGGTCACCTGGGGGTCGGCGGCGGCGACCCTGGTCTGGCTGCTGGGATCGCTGGGTTTTTCCGTCTACGTGTCGAACTTCGGCAGCTACAACGAGACCTACGGGTCGGTCGGCGCGGTCGTGGTGCTGCTGCTGTGGTTCAACCTGACCTCCTACGTCGTGCTGCTGGGGGCCGAGCTGAACGCCGAAATCGAGCATCAGACCGCCCGCGACACCACCGACCGGGATGGCCAGCCCTCCCGGCCGCTGGGCCAGCGCGACGCCTATGTCGCCGACACGGTGGGCGAACGCAAGGCGGGCTGACCGCAAAATGCCGCTTGGCAGGGCGGCGGCCGCGCGCTAAGGTCGCCGTCATGCAACAGGCGCTTTCCATCGCGTCCTCCGGACGCTCCCGATATTTTGGCCGCTGGTTTCGTCCGGCGGCCTAGGAACGCGCATCTGTCGCTCATTCCCGAAGCCGCCCGGACCGACCCGCGGCGGCTTTCGCGTTTGTGACCCCAGCCCTCGATGGGCTGCACATCCTCAAAATCCGAACACGGGCGATCCGGGCGGCCTCATCATCCGCAGGAGAGGTTGTCATGTTCGATTTCGATGTCGTCACCGGTCCCACCCAGCCGCCCCACTGCCCCTTGACCGACGAGCAGGCCGGACCGGCCGCCTCCGAGTCGGCCCAGGCGCCGGCGGCCCTGGCCGCTGCCGCTGCCGCGCACGGTGCACCGAACCCGGGAATGGAGGGAAAGCCGCGATCCTGAGCCGGAACCGGGCCGCCGATTTTGGCGCGCAGGCCCCGCATTCCAGCTTTGGACCAAAAAAATCACGAATCCTGCCTATGTTCCGCCGGCTGTTGTCGTATACTCCCTTAGGGCAGACGTGTCCGGGTGGCGGCGCAGCCGGCCGCACACTGGTGGGTAATCCTCGGCAGCATCCAAATCCGTCCGTTCGGGTTTGGGCGTGTTGGTCGGATCGGAAGAAGGATGACGGATCATGGCGGATGATGCTCTCTCAAGCGTCAGCTCTATGGTGTCCAGCCTCAACTCGTCGATCAAGAACGCGGTCGAGGCCATCAAGAAGTCGCAGAGCAACCAGGCCGTCGGCGACGTCCAGGAATTTTCCAAGACTGTCAAGAAATCGGCGCTGACCACCACGGCCGGCGCGACCGACATCGGGGTGCTCGCCAAGAACGCCACGCGCCTGAACGTCGCCAGCACGCTGTCGGCGAACGACAAGGTCGATTTCTACAAGTTCAAGGTCACCACCAAGGGTGAGATGACCATGGGTCAGGTCGGCGACGACGGCGTGCGCGTCCAGCTGATGAACCGGTTGGGCCGGGTATTGGCCGACAGCGACCCGAAGTCCGGCGACGATTACGACTCTTTCAAGAAGCTGCAGTCCGGCAACCTGACGGTCGACAAGGGCGACTACACCCTGCGTGTCACGCGCGACAAGGGCCAGTCGGACAAGGACCCCAAGAACTACGCCATGCAGCTGGTGATGGGGAACTACAGCAAGGACTACGACACCGTGGCCAAGGCGCCGGCCAAGGGCGATACCGGCCTTGCGCTGACCACCGGGCAGCAGGCGACGCTGGACGGGCTGAACAACGCCATCGGCAGCCTGAATTCGATCCCCACCGGCCAGACCGGAACGCAGAAGCTGATGGGCAGCTTCAACCTCTTCGCCTGAGGCTTCGGCACCGGCTGTGCTATGACGGTGCGGAGTTCATCCGCGCCGGAGCCTGACCTTGCCCACCGTCACCCTTCTGAGCCCCGCCGATCATCGCCGCGTTCCCTGGAAGAATGGCGGCGGCGTCACCACCGAACTGGCGGTGGAGCCGTCTTCCGCCCCCGGCTCCGACGGGCGCTTCCTCTGGCGGATCAGCATCGCCGACGTCGCCGAACCCGGCCCATTCTCGGCCTTTCCCGGCTATGACCGCCTGATCGCCGTGGTTGAGGGCGACGGCATGCGCCTGTCCGTCGACGGCGCCCCGCCGGTCGAGCGTCGCCGCCTGGACCCCGCCTTCGCCTTTCCCGGCGAGGCGCCGGTGTGGTGCGAGCCGACCGCCGGCCCGATCCGCGACGTGAACCTGATGCTCGACCGCGCCGGGGCCACCGGCACCCTGACCCTGCTTGCGGGACCGGCCGGTCATCGCGCCGGCGGCGATGTGGTTCTGGTCCACGCCCTCGCCGGCACCCTGTCCGTAACCCCCGACGGCGGAGAGCCCCGGTCGCTTGCCCAGGGGCACAGTCTGCTTCTGCGCGACACCGCCGCACAGGTGGAGGTGCCGGACGGGGCGGAGGGCGTGTGCGCGGAGGTGCGGCGGCGTTAGGCCTTCGCCGACCGGATCAGCTCCGCATACCAGCGCGCCGAGTCCTTCGGTGTGCGGGCCAGGGTCCGGAAGTCCACATGGACGATGCCGAAGCGTTGGCCATAGCCGCTGCCCCACTCGAAATTGTCCAGCAGAGACCAGACGAAATAGCCGCGCACGTCGACACCCTGGGCCATCGCGTCGCGCATGGCGGCGTTGTAGATGGTCAGGTAGTTGATGCGGTGGGGGTCGTGGACGGCACCGTCGGGGCTGACGGTGTCGCTGCCGCCGCAGCCGTTCTCCGTCACCACGATGGGCAGGCGGTAGCGGCGCTGGATGGTCAGCAGTTCGTCCCGGAAGGCGTCGGGGAAGATCGCCCAGCCGACGCCGTGGGTCGGCGAATCGGACGGCGCGTCTCCCCAGCCGTACCCCCAGGTCCGGGCCGGATCGGCCTTGGCGAAGATCGGGCCATAGTGATTCAGTCCGAACCAGTCCACCGGCCGGGCGATGCGCGCCATGTCGCCGGCCTGCACATAGGGCTCGATGGCGGCGGCGGTCTGCGGCGGATAATGGCCGAGGATCTGCGGGTCGCAGAAGACGAGGTTCCAATGCTCGTCCAGCAGCGAGGCCGCGGCGCGGTTCTCCGGCGTGTCGGTCTCCGGGATCACGACCTGACGGTTGTGGATCGCGCCGATGGAGGCGCCGGGCACCAGATCGCGCAGCACATCGACCCCGGCGCCGTGGGCGAGGTTGACGTGGTGGATGGCGCGCAGATGCTGCGCCCGGTCGACGATCCCCGGCGCCGCCCAGGGAATCGCGTAGCCGAACAGGGTGAAGACCGAGAATTCGTTGAAGGTGATCCAGCGCTTCACCCGGTCGCCGTAGCGCCGGGCGCAGAGTGCGGCGTAGTCGGCGTACCAGCCGGCGCAGTCGCGGCCGGACCAGCCGCCCATATCCTGCAGCGCCTGCGGCAGATCCCAGTGATAGAGGCACAGCCAGGGCTCGATCCCCGCCTCCAGCAGCCGGTCGACCAATCGGTCGTAGAAGTCCAGCCCCGCTTCGTTCACCGCACCCCGGCCGCGCGGCAGCACCCGTGGCCACGACACCGAGAAGCGGTAGGCGTCGACGCCCACCCCCTTCATCAGCGCCACATCCTCCGGCATCCGGTGGTAATGGTCGCAGGCGACGTCGCCGGTGTCGCCGTTCACCACCCCGCCCTGGGTGCGGCAGCGGACGTCCCAGATGCTGGCGCCGCGCCCGTCCTCGGCCGCCGCGCCTTCGATCTGGTAGGCGGAGGTGGAAACGCCCCAGACGAAGCCGGGCGGATAGGGGCCGGGCGGATAAGTGCCGGGCGGATAGGGGGAGGTCGGGTCTGTCATCTCAGGCGGCAATCTGGTTGATGCTGCGGCAGCGGCCCTCGAACTCGTCGGAGATGAACTCGGGTCGCTTGTAATAGCCCTTGATCCAGCTCGCCAACA
>JBKHVJ010000245.1:0-3551 GCA_046570145.1 Alphaproteobacteria bacterium | reverse complement strand
ACGCGGTGATGGCCGCTTTCGCCGTCGGCAGCCTCGACGTGCTGGTCGCCACCACGGTGATCGAAGTGGGCGTGAATGTGCCGGAAGCGACGGTGATGGTCATCGAGCATGCCGAGCGTTTCGGGCTCGCCCAGCTCCATCAGCTGCGCGGCCGGGTCGGGCGCGGCGAAAAGCCGTCGAGCTGCCTTCTGCTGTTCGACTCGAACCTGACCGAGACGGCGAGGGCGCGGCTGAAGACGCGGCGGGACACCGAGGACGGTTTCGTCATCGCCGAAGAGGATTTGCGCCTGCGCGGTGCCGGCGAGGTGCTGGGCACGCGGCAGTCGGGCTACCCGGATTCCGGCTGGCCGATCTGGCGGTGCATGGCGATCTTCTGGCGGTGGCGCGCGACGACGCCCGGCTGGTGGTGGAGCGTGATCCGGATCTCGCCAGCCCGCGCGGGCAGGCGTTGCGGACTCTGCTCTACCTCTTCGAACGTGACGCGGCGGCCAAGACCTTGCGGTCGGGCTGATTCCGGTCGTCGTCCTGATCCCGGCTATGGTCGACCGGCGGCTCCACCAGGGTCGGGCGTCGGTCGGGCGGAACGACAATGCCGCCGGACATCACCAGCTTCAGGCCGTCCTCCACCGACATGTTCAGCGCGGTCACCTCGCGCCGCGGTACCATCGCCAGATAGCCGGCGGTGGGCGGCGCGCAGGGGATGAAGACGTTGACCATATCTTCGGCCTGCCCGGCCAGCTGCAACTGCACCTCCGGATGGGCATTGCCGGTGATGAAGCCCAGCGACCACACGCCGGGACGCGGGTACTGGATCACCACCACTTCGCGGAAGGCGTTGGATTTCTTGGCAAGCACGGTCTCGAAGATCTGTTTCACCGCGCCGTAGACCGAGCGGACGACCGGCATGCGCCCGACGACCCCTTCGCCGACGCCCAGGACCAGCCTGCCGACATAGCCGGCGGCGAAGGCGCCGATCAGCGTGACGACGAGGATCACCACCAGAAGCCCAAGGCCGGGGATCGAGAAGGGCAGGTAGTTTTCAGGATTGTAGGCGCTGGGAATCAGGGGCCGGATATGGCCGTCGATCAGCGAAACGAACCACCAGGCGATATAGGCGGTGATGGCGATCGGGGCGGTGACCAGGATGCCGGCCAGGAAATAGGCGCGCAGGCGTCCCATGAAGCCGATGCCCTCGCGGCGGTGCCGCGGGGGTTCCGTCGGCTGGACTTTTTCCTGTGCCTTCAGGTCCTTCTGATCTCCGCTCACGCCTGTCCATCCGCCTGTCGTCTGCCCGCGCCATAGTGGGGCAAGCGCGCGCCGCTCTCAACTGCCGTGTGGAGCGGACGGATCAGCCGACAAGCGATCCGGCGATCACGCACAGCAGGGTCACGGCCCCGGCGATGGCGGCGCCATCGACATGGTTGGGGAAGGCCTGCCAGAACTCTTCGCCGGAGATCGGCTCCGGCGCGTCGAACTCGTCCATCGACAGGCCGGCGGCCATCCCGCCGCAGGTGCGGTCGGCAATCGCGCCCGACAGGTGGGCCATGGCGACGGCCAGATAGCAGAATGTGGTGAAGTCCAGAAGGAAGCCAAGCGTGCTGGTCGATTCGCCCAACGGGCTGGCGGTGAAGCCGGTGGCGGCGACCGTGCTCGCCATGGCGATGGACGCGGCGAGGGGGATCAGGGCGACCGACAGCAGGCGTTGGGAGTCGACGCGGCGGGCGGTGGGCACGGGGAACAGGCTGGGCATGATCGACGCTCCGGCAACAGGTGAGAGGGCGGAGGAGGGAGTGGTCGGCGGGATCTGAGTCCCTTCTGCCCGCTCAGCGTTAACGGAGGGTTGACACCGGCCATTGGTCACAACGCCTTTCCCCTTTGTGCAGGTCGAGCTATCCTTTCGCGCAACAAGCAATCCGGGCCGGAGGCCGAAACAGTCCCGTGTCTAAAGCCGAGTTGCCGAACCCAGAGACCGTGCCCGACGCGCCGCCCGGCGGATTAGACCGCATTGCGCTGCTGCATCCGCTAACCGCGGAGCAGCGGTCGGCCGTGGCGCGCCAATGCCGTTGGCGCCGCTTCGCCCCGGACGAGCAGTTGATCGACCATTGGGCGGAAACCCGTGACGTCGCCTTCATCGTGGACGGGCGCGTGCGTGTGGTCAGCCACTCCGCCGGTGGACGCGAGGTGAGCTTCAGCGACATCGAAAGCGGGGAGTTGGTCGGCGAGATGTCGGCTCTGGACGGCCGGCCGCGTTCCGCCTCGGTCGTGGCGCTGGGGGAGGGGGCCTTGATCGCCTTCCTGCCGGCGCGGCCCTTCCAGCAGCTCGTGGCTGCCCATCCCGAACTGGCGATGGCGATGATGCTGCGGCTGTGCGACAAGCTGCGAAGCGCCACAGACCGAATCATGGAACTGTCGACGCTGGGCGCTAACAACCGTATCCATGCCGAGCTTCTGCGCCTTGCCAAACGGGGCACGCGGCGAGGGGCCTCGGCGATCATAGCCCCTATTCCGGTTCATTCCGACATCGCCGCCCGCGTCAGCACGACCCGGGAGACCGTGGCCCGCGTGCTCAGCGACCTGACCCGTGACGGTGTTCTGGAACGGCGCCACGATGCGCTGGTGGTGCGCGACCTGCCGAAGCTGGAACTGCTGGTCGAGGAAGTCCGCGGCGGCGTGTGACGCGCCGGCGACCGGGGGCAGTCTGCTGCAGGCCAAGTTCAACGATAGACAGCCCCAAAAATGAAAAGGCCGCGGCCGCCCGTGTGAACGGGCCGTGCCGCGGTCGCCTTTCGGACCCGGTCGAGCTGCTGCGCCGACGTCAGCGCTGCAGCGAGCGGAACAGGATCGCCATGGGAGTGGCCTGCACCCAGTCCGTCAGGAAGGCGCCGACCGGACGCATCAGGATCGCTGCCGGGGTGGCCTCCAGCCAGTCGGCGATGAAATCGCGGACCGGATGCAGCGACAGGCCGTCGCCATGGATGTCGTGATCACCGCGATGAAGGCTGAGGCTGCTCATGATGATCTCCGATGAAGAAAGCGGGGAGGTCGCAGGTGGGATCAGTGCTTCAGCAGGCCGAGAACGATGCCGGCCGGAGTGGCGGCGACCCATTCGCGCAGGAAGGCCGCAATCGGGCGAAGGACCAGATAGGCCGGAGTGGCTTCAAACCAGGCAACCGGGAATTCGGCGACGGCATGCAGGGTATCGGTCGCAGCGTGGTTGTCGGTGCCGGGCTGGAAAGTGGCGGTGGTCATGATCGGTCTCCATCAAGCTGATGAGGAGACTATATACTGGTATACCCAATGCCAAATACGCTTCCTCTGCATTGCTGGTTGCTGCAAAAATTACAGCTACGCCAAGATTTTCTTGAGCAGATCATTCGCTTTCCAATTAATCAGCGTATCAAACTTCCTGCGTCCGATCAGCTCGTCGGAGGGGCTCCCGCCGCACGGAAGAAATGTTCGGGCGGCCAACCAACGTCTTGACAGTCCAGGCGGAAAAAACGACTTCAAGTCCATGGTTCAATACATCGGTCCCGATCCGCTCCGCAGCCTGT
>JBKHVJ010000244.1:0-1798 GCA_046570145.1 Alphaproteobacteria bacterium | reverse complement strand
GAGCTGGCGGGGGCCCTGGGCGTGCCGGTCTGGCGTTTCGGCCACCGCGATTGGACGCAGCTCGGCACCGGCGTCCGCCCCTGGTTCCCGGCCATGCGCCCGTTCCAGCCCAACCCCGGCGAGGGGCTGGAGGCGACGCTGACCACCATGGCGAAGGAGTTGCTGCGAACGGCTTCCCGGCATGCACTGCCGCAATCCGTCGCCCAGGTGAGGGCCGGGTCTGCGGTCGATGCGGACCGGCGCACGACCGACGCCATCGCGCTCTATCGCGGTGGGAACGCGGCGGCGGCGGAGGTGGCGGTGCGGGAAGTGCTCGATGCCGTACCCGGTCACGCGATGGCCCTGCATCTGGCGGGTGTCCTGGCAAAGAGGCGTGGCGCACTGGAAGAGGCGGCGGCACATCTGTCCGGTGCCGCAACCGCCGATCCGGCCAATGCTGCCGTCCATGCAGCCCTGTGCGAGGTCCTGCAGGGCCTCGGCCGGTTGGATGCCGCCGAACGCGCATCCCGCGCCTGTGTCGCGGTACAGCCGGACGGGGCAGGCCATTGGGTCAACCGCACCGCCTTGCTGCGTCGCATGGGGCACGGCGGCCCGGCACGGTCGGCGGTCGGCCATGCCCTGCGCCTGCGCTCCGACCTGGCGCCCGCCCACGGCCATCTCGCCGAACTGGCGGACGGTCCGGAGGGGGCGGTGGCGGCCCATCGGGTCGCCGTCGCCCTCGCACCGGCAAGCGCAGATGCCCTCAGCAATCTCGGCTCCGCGTTGCAGAAGACGGAACGCTTTGCCGAGGCCGAACGACTGCTGGAGCGCGCGACCCGGCGCGACCCCGGACTGGCAATCGCCTGGACCAATCGCGGCAATGTGCTGGAGCCGCTCGGGCGCGTTGCGGAGGCGGAGGCCTGCCACCGGGTGGCGATCGACCGCGCCCCATCCCTGGTCGAGGCGCACGGCAACCTCGCCTATCTGCTTCAGCGGCAGGACCGGCGGGAAGAGGCGCTTGCCGCCTTCGACGCCGCGCTGGAGATCGACCCGAAGCACGCTCAGGTCCGCTACAACCGCTCCCTCCTGCTGCTGGAGGACGGTGCGCTGCGGTCGGGCTGGATCGACCATGAATGGCGCTTCGGGACTCCGCACTTCGAAAAACAGCGCCGCCAGTTCGCCATGCGGGCCTGGCGTGGCGAGAACATCGCCGGCCGGCGCCTGCTGGTCTGGCGGGAGCAGGGGGTTGGCGACGAAATCCTGTTCGCCTCCTGCTATGAGGAGGCGATGCGCCGCGCCGGCCGGCTGGTGATCGAATGCGACCGCCGCCTCGCGCCGCTGTTCGCGCGTTCCTTTCCAGGCGCCGATGTCAGGCCGGAGACCGCCGCCCCGCGCGACGCCGATGTCCAGATCGCCGCCGGAAGCCTGCCGAGGCTGCTTCGCGCCGACTTGAAGCGCTTTCCCGACCGCCCGTCCTGGCTGGTCCCCGACCCGGTGCTGGTGGAACGCTGGCGTGACCGGCTGACGGCGCTGGGGCCGGGGCTGCGGGTCGGCATCGGCTGGCGCAGCCAACTGATGACTGCCGGTCGCAAGACGTCCTACGTGATGCTGGAGCATTGGGGACCGGTGTTCGCCGTTCCGGGCGTGGTGTTCGTCAACCTGCAATATGGTGAGTGCGAGGCCGAGCTGACCGCGGCCGAACGGCGTTTCGGCGTGCGCATCCACCGCTGGGACGACCTGAACCTGCGGGACGACTTCGACGGGGCGGCGGCGCTGACGGCGAACCTCGATCTGGTGATCTCCCCGGCCATGTCGGCGG
>JBKHVJ010000243.1:0-25521 GCA_046570145.1 Alphaproteobacteria bacterium | reverse complement strand
CTCGTCGGTGCCGGCTGCCTCGATGGCCTTCAGGTAATGGCGCACCGCGGAATAGCTGCCGGTCTGGATCATGCTGGGCATCTTGCCGGTCTTCGTCATATAGGCCTTGGCGAAGGCGCGGGCATCGTCGTCGCGGTCGGCATTCCAGCCATCCATCAGCACCAGCCCCTGCGCCGCCTTGAGCCCGAGCGAGTGCACATCCGTGGGGAACATCAGCAGGCTCGCCAGGGTCTGGCCGCCCTGCGGCAGGCCGAACTCCTGCGCCTGCTTGATCGAGTTGGCGGTGTCGCCGCCGGCATTGGCGAGCGCGATGACCTTCGCCCCCGATCCCTGCGCCTGCAGCAGGTAGGAGGAGAAGTCGGCGGTGTTCAGAGGATGGCGGACAGAGCCGGTGACCTTGGCGCCGTTGGCCTTCAGCACCTCGGTCAGCGACTGCTCCAGCGCATGACCGAAGGCGTAGTCCACGGTCAGGAAATGCCAGCTGTCGCCCAGGATCTTGGCACCCGCCTTGCCCATGCCCTGGGCCAGCGCATAGGTGTCGTAGGTCCAGTGCGCCGTCGTCGGCGAACAGGCCTCCCCGGTCAGCTGCGCGGCACCGCCGCCGGAGATCAGGAAGACGCGGTTCTTGCGCTTGGTGATGTCCTGCACCGCCAGCGCGACCGACGAGGTCGGGACATCGACGATCACGTCCACCTGCTCGGTGTCGATCCACTTGTTCACCAGCGACGCGCCGATATCCGGCTTGTTCTGGTGGTCGGCGAAAACCACCTCGACCGGCTTGCCGGCGACCTTGCCGCCCATTTCCTCCACCGCCATCCGCACCGCTTCGACCGAGCCCATGCCGGTCGGGTCGGCATAGACGCCGGTCATGTCGTTGAGGACGGCGATCTTGACCTTGCCGTCGGAGATCTGCGCTTGGGCGGAGGCTTGGGCGGCCCCGGCGATCAGCGCGGCCGAACAGACACCGGCGGCCAGAATCCAGCGTTTCATGGATGTTTCCTCCCTGTTGATTTGTTTTATCGGATGGTCAGAAGGCGACGTTGTCGCCGCCCTTGGTCTGCAGCATCGCCCGCGCCTCCTCCGGCGTGGCGATCTCCAGGCTCAACTCTTCGAGGATGCGGCGGATCTTGGCGACCTGCTCGGCGTTGGAGGTCGCCAGTTTGCCGCGGCCGGCATAGAGACTGTCCTCCAGCCCGACGCGGACGTTGCCGCCGAGGATGGCGCTCAGCGTAACGAAGGACATCTGGTGGCGCCCGGCGGCCAGCACCGACAGGTAATAGTCGTTGCCGAACAACCGGTCGGCCGTGGCCTTCATGTGCATCAGATTTTCCGGATCCGGGCCGATGCCGCCGAGAATCCCGAAGATGCACTGCGTGAAGAAGGGCGGCTTGACGACGCCGCGGTCGGCGAAATGCGCGAGAGTGTACAGATGGCCGACGTCGTAGCACTCGAACTCGAACCGGGTGCCGTGGTCGCCCAGCTCGCGCATGCCGCGCTCGATCTGGGCGAAGGTGTTGGACAGGATGAAGTCGGTGGTGGACTCCAGATAAGGCTTCTCCCAATCGTGCTTGAAGCTGCCGAACTTCGACGCGGCGCCGGAGATGTTGAAGTTCATCGATCCCATGTTCATCGACGCCACTTCCGGCTGCGCCCGCTTGGCCGCGGCCAGCCGCTCGTCCAGCGTCATGCCCAGCCCGCCGCCGGTGGTGATGTTCAGGATGGCGGCGGTCTGCTGCTTGATGCGCGGCAGGAACTCCATGAACAGGTCCGGCGAAGGCGAGGGCTTGCCCGTCTCCGGATCGCGGGCATGCAGGTGGAGCATCGCCGCACCGGCCTCCGCCGCCGCCACGGCGTCGCGGGCGATCTCGTCCGGTGTGACCGGCAGATGGGGCGACATGGTCGGCGTGTGGATGGAACCGGTCACCGCGCAGGTGATGATGACCTTGTCGGCACGCTTCATGGGTGTCTCCTCGCTTTTTTGATGTCGGAGTCAGCCGGTTTCAGGGCGGCCCGCGTCAGGGCGGCATGCGCCCGGCTCCGGCCGGTCCGCCCTTGCCCAGGCCGTTCATCAGCAGGTCGATGCACTGGGCGGCGATATCGTGGGCGCTGAGGCCGCCGTTCGGCCGGTACCAGCGGGCGATCCAGCTCAAGGCACCGGCAACGGTGAAGGCGGCGATCTTCGGATCGCAGGGGGCGATGCTGCCCTCCTTGATGCCGCGTTCGATCAGGCGGCGGAACTTGCGGTCGATGCTGCGCTTCAGGGACCGCAGCGTGCGGCGGCTTTCCTCCGTCAGCGGTTCCTCGCCGACGCGGATCACGCACATGCCGAAGTCCATGGTGACGATCTCGGCATATTTGCGCATCACCGCGATCAGCTCCTCATAGGCGCTGCCGTCATGGCCGATCACGTCGTTGGAGGCCTCGTCGAGCATCTCCAGCCCGATGCGCACGCACTCGAACAGGATCTCCTCCTTGTTCCTGACATAATAGTAGATGGTCGGCTTGGTGACGTTCAGACGCCGCGCGATGTCGTCCAGCGAGGTGTTGTGATAGCCCATCTCGTTGAAGGCCCGCGCCGCCGTCCTCAGCACGGCGACGCGCTTCGCTTCCCGCTCCGTCTGGCGGTCGGATGAGGCCTTCCATGGCGATTGGCTGTCCAAAGCTTCCTGCATCGCGTCTTCCTGCATCGCGTCATCACTCCGTTCCGGCACGCGGTCATCCCCCAGCCTTTGCACTCCCCTCCGCATCTGTCCATCGCCCCGACGGCAGCAATTGCGGCAGCCGCAGCAGTCATAGCCGATTGATCGCTACACACACTGTTGACCGGCGCATCAATCTGCCCCATCCTACTCTCAAGTAACATGCCTTCCAACAAGTATGTTGAGGGCGCAAACATTGGGGAGGAGCAACGCATGGACAGCATCGCCACGGCCCGGACCGACAGCATCGGCGCAGCGCTGGCCCGCAGCGCCCGGCGCAACGCCACGCGGACCGCCCTGACCTACGAGGAGCGGGACTGGAGCTTTTCCGGCCTGCACCAGGCCGCTCTGCGGGTGGCGCGGCGGCTGGGCGATCTGGGCATGCGTCCCGGCGACCGGGTGGCGGCCTATGGCCGCAATTCGGATGCCTATGTGATCGCCTGGCTCGGCTGCGCCGTCGGCGGCTTCATCCATGTTCCGATCAACTACGCCCTGACCGGAGAGGAGCTGTCCTACATCGTGGAGCAGTCGGGCGCCCGCATGGTGCTGCACGACCCCGACCTCGCCGCGAATATGGAGGGCGTGCGCGCCGCCGGCCGGGTGGAGCGGTTCGGCACGCTGACGGACGGCGACGCCGGCGATCTGGACATCCTGTCGGTGGCGCTCGACGTCGCAGCTCCGGCGGAGGTCGATACGGTGGTGAACGCCGACAACGTGGCGCAGCTTCTCTACACCTCCGGCACCACGGCGGCGCCGAAGGGCGCGATGATGACGCACGGCGCGCTGCTGGCGGAGTATCAGAGCTGTATCTACAGCTGCCGCCTGGACCAGGACGACCGCTCGTTGGCCGCCCTGCCGCTCTACCATTCGGCGCAGATGCATGTGTTCGTCATGCCGCAGTTGCTGATCGGGGCGACGACGCGGCTGATCCAGGCCCCGGCGCTGAAGCGCTGCCTGGAGCTGATCGAGCGCCACGGCATCACCTCCTTCTTCGCGCCGCCGACGGTGTGGGTCGGGCTGCTGCGCCATGCCGATTTCGACGCGCACGACCTGTCCTCGCTGCGCAAGCTCTATTACGGCGCCTCGATCATGCCGGTGCCGGTTCTGCAGGAGCTGCGCCAGCGCCTGCCCAATGCCCAGGCCTTCAACTGCTATGGGCAAAGCGAGATCGGACCGCTCGCCACCGTCCTGCGGCCTGAGGAGCATGAGGCGCGCCCCGCCTCCGCCGGGCGTCCGGTGCTGAATGTCGAGACGCGGGTCGTCGATCCCGACATGAACGACGTGCCCCCCGGCACCCATGGCGAGATCGTCCACCGTTCTCCCCAGCTGATGGTCGGCTATTGGGGCAAGGAGCAAGAAACGGCGGAGGCCTTCACCGGCGGCTGGTTCCATTCCGGCGACGTCGGCTTCTTCGACGAGGAGGGCTATCTCTACATCGTCGACCGCATCAAGGACGTCATCAACACCGGCGGCGTCCTGGTCGCCAGCCGCGAGGTGGAGGAGGCGATCTACACCCATCCGGCGGTGGCGGAGGTGGCGGTGGTCGCCCTGCCCGACCCGAAATGGATCGAGGCGATCAGCGCCTTCGTCGTGCTGCGCGACGGCCAGTCCGCGACGGAGGAGGAGCTGGTCGCCCATGTCCGCCAGCATCTGGCCCATTTCAAGGTGCCCAAGCGGATCGAGTTCCTCGACACCCTGCCCCGCAATACCGCCGGCAAGCTGCTGAAACGCGAACTGCGCAAGTCCTACAGCGCCTGAGCCCATTCTACCGCACCCAAGGAACCGATGCGATGAACCACGCCTCCGCCGCGGGCCGCACCCGCTTGCCCGCCATTCTCCCGGAGCGCGGGTGATGGAAAGAGCCGTCAGCAAGGTCGCGGTGATCGGCGCCGGGTCCATGGGATCGGGCATTGCCGCGCAATTCGCCAACGGCGGCGTGCCGGTGCTGCTGCTGGACGTCGCCAGCCCCGGCGAAGACCGTGCCGCTCCGGCCCGCGCCGGGGTGGACCGTCAGCTGAAGGCGCAGGGCTTCATGGACCCGTCCGCCGCGAAACTGGTGAGCGTCGGCTGCATCGAGAACGATCTGGCCGCCGTCGCCGACGCCGATTGGATCGTCGAGGCGGTGGTGGAGGATTTGGCGGTCAAGCGCCGGCTGTTCGCCCGGCTGGACGGGCTGCGAAAGCCGGGGGCGGTGGTGTCCTCCAACACCTCCACCATCCCGCTGGCGCAGTTGACGGAAGGCGCATCGGAGTCCTTCCGCCGCGACTTCGTCATCACCCATTTCTTCAACCCGCCGCGCCACATGCGGCTGATGGAGCTGGTCGCCGGCCCCGGCACCGCGCCGGAGACCGCCGCCCTGGTCCGCGAGGCGGCAGGGACTTTGCTGGGCAAGACCGTGGTGGATTGCCGCGACACGCCCGCCTTCATCGCCAACCGGCTGGGCTGCCATTGGATGTCGGTCGCAGCCATCGAGGCGCTGCGCCACGGCCTGACGGTGGAGCAGGCGGACGCCGTGGCCGGCGCACCCTTCGGCGTGCCGCGCACGGGGATCTTCGGTCTGCTGGATCTGGTCGGCATCGATCTGGTGCCGCTGGTGTGGGGCAGCCTGCTGGGCGCCCTGCCGCCCGTGGATGCCCACCACCGCCACGACCTGACGGCGGAGCCGCTGATCCGCCGCCTGATCGCCGAGGGCCGGATCGGCCGCAAGGCCAAGGGCGGCTTCTACCGCCTCGCCCCCGGCAGCAAGGCGCGCGAGGCGCTGGACCTCGCCACCGGGGAATACCGTCCGCAGGCCGAGGCATCGGCCAACCGCGATCTGGCGGCGCTGATCCGGCAGGAGGATGCGGCCGGTCGCTACGCCTGGGCCGTGCTGTCCAACAGCATCGCCTATACCGCCGCCGTGGCGGGGGAGATCGCCGACGACGTGGCGGCCATCGACACCGCCATGCGGCTCGGCTATGGCTGGGCCGAGGGTCCGTTCGCACTGGCCGACCGGGTGGGCTGCGCCGCCATCGCCGACCGGTTGGCGGCGGAAGGGCGCGAGGTGCCGCCGCTGCTCGCCGCCGCTGCCGCACAGGGCGGCTTCCACCGCCGCGCCGCCGACGGGCGGGAGACCCGCGCCACCACCGGCGCCTGGACACCCGTCCGCCGGCCGCCGGGAGTGCTCGACCTCGCCGAGGTGAAGGAGCGCGGACCGCGCTTCGCCGGCAATGGGTCGGCGTCGGTCTGGGATCTGGGCGACGGCGTCGCCTGCCTGGAATTCCACACCAAGATGAACGCCATCGACCGGGGCATCCTCGCCATGGTCGCGGAGGCGGCGGAGCGGGTGCCGGCGGAGTTCCGCGCCCTCATCCTCTACAACGACAACCCGCGCGCCTTCTCCGCCGGGGCCAATCTCGGCTATTTCGTCGAGCGGCTGGAGGCTGAGGACTTCGCCGCGCTGGAGCGCTTCGTCGAACAGGGTCAGGCAGCCTTCCGCGCGCTGAAGCATGCCGCCATCCCGGTGGTCGGCGCGCCGGCCGGTCTGGCGGTCGGCGGTGGCTGCGAGGTGCTGCTGCATTGCGACGCCATCCAGGCCCATGCGGAGACCTATATCGGGCTGGTCGAACTGAAGGTCGGCATCGTTCCGGGCTGGCGCGGCACGGCGGAACTGCTGCTGCGCTGGGGCCGCAGGACCGACCGGCCCGCCGGTCCAGAGGGAACTGCGCAGACGGCGTTCGGGACCATCGCCGGCGCCCGCGTCACCGGTTCGGCGCTGGAGGCGCGAACGCTCGGCTATCTGCGGCCGGAGGACGGCATCACCATGGGCCGCGACCGGCTGCTCGGCGATGCCAAGGCGAAGGCTCTGGCGCTGGCCGGGAGCTACCGTCCGCCCGGCGTGGGCTCCGTCACCCTGCCCGGTCCGGCGGGGCGGGAGGCGTTGCAGGCCATCGTCCAGGACTGGCGGCAGGACGGGCGGGCCAGCCAGCATGATGAGGTGGTCGCGGATTGGCTGGCCGGCGTTTGCTGCGGCGGACCCGGGGCCGGCCCGCAGTCTCCCGTAGACGAGGATGCCCTCGCCGGACTGGAGCAGGAGGCCCTGTCCGCCCTGATCCGGGAACCGGCGACCCGCGCCCGCATCCGGCACATGCTGGACACCGGAAAGCCCCTGCGGAACTGAGGAGCACAATCATGGCCGTGTATCAGCCGCCACTTCAGTCCATGCGCTTCCTCGTCCATGAGGTGCTCCATGCGCCCGCCGCGCTGGCGGAGGCGGGATGGGACGAGATGTCGGCCGACCTGTTCGACGACGTTCTCGCCCAGGCCGGGCGCATCGCCGCGGAGATTCTGTTCCCGCTCAACCGCTCCGGCGACGAGGAGGGGGTGCGCGTCGAGGCGGACGGCGTGCGAATGCCCGCCGGCTTCGCCGCCGCCTACCGCGCATGGCGGGAGGGCGGCTGGAACGGGCTGGCCGGCGACCCCGCCTATGGCGGGCAAGGCATGCCGGCGCTGCTCGACACGCTGGTGACGGAGATGGTGTGCGGCGCCAACCTCGCCTTCAGCATCGTGCCTGGCCTGACCCAGGGCGCCATCCGCGCCATCGCCGCGCATGCCGACGACGCGCTGAAGGACGCTTATCTGCCACGGATGATCGCTGGCGACTGGACCGGCGCCATGGCCCTGACCGAGCCGCATGCCGGCACCGATCTCGGCCTGCTGCGCACGCGGGCGGAGCCGGCCGGTGACGGCAGCCATCGTGTGACCGGCCAGAAGATGTTCATCTCGTCGGCCGACCACGACCTGACCGACAACCTTGTCCATCTGGTGCTGGCCCGCCTGCCCGATGCGCCGCCGGGCACGCGGGGCATCAGCCTGTTCCTGGTGCCGAAGCAACTGCCGGACGGGACCCGCAACGGCTGGTCGGTGCTGTCGTCGGAACAGAAGATGGGCCTGCACGCCTCGCCCACCTGCGTGGTGTCCTACGAGGGGGCGGTGGGCTGGATGGTGGGGCAGCCTCACCGCGGCCTGCCGGCCATGTTCACCATGATGAACCACGAGCGGCTGTTCGTGGGCATCCAGGGCATTGGCGTCGGCGAATGCGCCGCGCAGTCCGCGCTGGCCTATGCGCGCGAGCGCGAGCAGGGACGGGCTCCGGACGGGCCGCGCAATCCCGACCGGCCGGCCGATGCGATCATCCACCTCCCCGACGTCCGGCGGATGGTGCTGACCGCCCGCGCGCTGACCGACGCCGGGCGGGCGCTGGCCGCCTGGACCGCCCTGTGGCTGGACCGCGCCCATCACTCCGGTGACCCCGCCGTGGTGGTGGAGGCGGAGGATTGGGCGGCCCTGCTGACCCCGGTGATCAAGGCGGCCGGCACCGATTTCGGCTTCGAGGCGGCGGTGCTGGCCCAGCAGGTGATGGGCGGCCATGGCTATATCCGTGACAACGGGGTCGAGCAGCTGGTCCGCGACGTGCGCGCGACGCAGATCTATGAGGGAACGAACGGTGTCCAGGCGCTCGACCTCGTGCAGCGCAAGCTGACGCTGCATGGCGGCCGGCCGGTCGCCCGGCTGTTCGCGGCGATCGACGCGGCGGCGAGGGACCTGGAGGCCGAACCGCTCACCCGCGACCTCGCCGGCCCGCTGCGCGACGCGGCGGAGCGGCTGCGCAGGGTGGTGTCATGGCTGGCGGAGGCGGGAGCGCGCAGTCCCCTTGCCCCGGCTGCGGCGGCGACCGACACGCTGAGGCTGATGGCACTGGTGACCTATGGCTGGATGTGGGGGCTGATGGCGACCGCGGCGGCACGGCGGCCGGAGGGATACGACGGGGCCTATCTGGACGGACGGATCGGCCTCGCCCGCGTCTTCGCCGACCGCCTGCTGCCCGAGACCGCGGCGCTGGAGCTGCGCATCCGCAGCGGTCACGACAGCTTGTTCGGCCCCGGCCTGCCGGCCGATCCCGGCGCCCTGGGCGGGTAGGGCCGGAGGGGCAGGGGTTGACGCAGGTCAAGGCGGATTCCGCGGAGATCTGCTTTCCTTGTGGAATGGCACCGGTTCGACCAGGAGCGCCCCGATAGCGGCTGACGCCGCCTGTTTTGGAAGGACGCGACATGAAACTGCGGATGCTCGTTCCCCTTCACACATATCCCGACGGCAACGCCGACAGCATCGCCCGGCAGGTGGCGATGTACGCCCGGCACCTGCAGGCGGATGTCTGCGCTCTCGCCTGCAACATCGATCTGCCGAGCCCGTCCAGCATTCTCGGCACCCTGGTCATCAATGTGCCCGCGATGATCAGGGACGCGAAAGCCGGAAGCCGCGCACGGTCGGCGGCCCTGATCGACGCCATGAAGGCCGAACTGGACCCGTTGGGGATCCCTCTGCGCACCCTGGAGACCGAACGCTATCCTGCGGAGTTCGGAGACGTCATCGCCCGCCAGGCGCGCTATCACGACATCGTCCTGTTCGGCTTGGGCCAGCGCGACGGACTCGCGCGTCTGACCGCCGAACCCGTGATCTTCGGGTCCGGCCGCCCGACCCTTCTGGTTCCGGAAGCGACACCGACCAGAGCCCCGGATCATGTGGTGATCGCCTGGGACGGCGGGAGCGCCGCCGCGCGGGCCATATCCGACGCCCACCCCTTCCTGCGCCGCGCCGGAACGGTCACCGTCGTCACGGTGGCCGGTGAAAAGCCTCTGACGGACGAGCATGCGGGCGAACGGCTGGCGGAGTATCTGGCCGATCACGACATCGAAGCCCAGCCGTTTCGGCTGCAGGGCGATGGCCGGCCCATCGCGGACATCCTGCAGGCGCATGTGCGCGATGTGGGCGCGGGGCTGCTGGTGATGGGAGGCTTCGGCCATTCCCGGATGAGGGATTTCGTCCTGGGCGGCGCCACACGGGGGATCCTGGACGATCTTCGGGTTCCCGTGCTCGTCTCGCACTGATTGCCGCGGACACCGCCGTCACCGCGACGCTGCGGAACCTCCAGCGCAACCGGCGGTCAGGGCCGCAATGCCTTCAGGACAAGCTCCACCATATGGGCGAGCCGCTCCTCCCGTGCCGGGTCGGCCAGCAGGTCGCGGCCGAAGATGACGGACAGGGTGTGGACGTTGGACAGGTAGAAATAGGACAGGCCGGCGATGGAGATGTAGAGCTGCACCGCATCCACCCCGGCCCTGAACACCCCCAACTCCACCCCGCGCGCCAGCACGTCGGCGATCATCTGGACGAAAGGCGAATGCATCGACTGGACATGGGCCGAGCCCTTCAGAAGCTCCGCCTTGTGCAGGTTCTCGGTGTTCAGCAGGGCCATGAATTCGGGATGATCGATGAAATACTGCCAGGTGAATTCGATCAGCCGCGCGATGGCCTCGGGCGGGTCCAGCCTCTCCAGATTCAGCGTGCGTTCGGTGGCGCGGATATGGGCGTAGGCGCCTTCGAGGACCGCCAGATACAGCTCTTCCTTGTTGCCGACATGGTAGTAGAGCATGCGCTTGTTGGTGCCCGCCTGCTCGGCGATGCGGTCGATGCGGGCGCCGCCCAGACCGTGGCGCGCGAACTCCTCCGTCGCCGCCGCCATGATGCGGGCCCGCGTCCCCTCCGGATCGCGTGTCGCCTTGGCCGGCGCGGCGGCTTTGTTCGGCGTCGGTGCGGGCGGCACCGGCTCGGGTGCGTCGGTCAGGCTGTCCATGCGGGAAGCCGGCTCCTGCGGTACGGGTAAAGGGCGGTCTTTCCCGATGTTAAAGCGTCGGCCGGCGATTTCAAACCACGCTGCGGTGCCGCTCGATGCAGGTGTCCAGCACCTCGCCCATCGGCTTTTCCCACCAGTTGGCTTGCGAGAAGATCTCCACCTCCGACCAGCCGGCGAAGCCGCACTCCTCGACCCAGCCGCGGATGCGCGGGATGTCGATGACGCCGTCGCCCATCATGCCGCGGTCGAGCAGCAGATCGGTGGTCGGCACCAGCCAGTCGCAGACATGGAAGGCCATCAGCCGTTCCTTGCCGGCGCGGCGGATCTGCGCCTCCAGATCCGGGTCCCACCAGACATGATAGACGTCGACCGCCACCCCCAGCGCCCCCGACTTCGCCGGATCCAGCCGGTCGCAGAGATCGAGCGCCTGGGCCATCGTGTTCACGCAGGCCCGGTCGGCGGCATACATCGGGTGCAGCGGCTCGATGGCCAGCGGCATGCCGGCCTTGCGGGCATAATCCAGCAGCTCGGCGATGCCGTCCTCCACCTGCGACCGCGCCAGCGCGATGTCCTTGCTGGCCGGCGAACCGGGGCGGGAGTATTGCGGCAGGCCGCCCACCACCAGCACGAGACAGACGGCGCCCAGAGCCGCCGCCTCGTCCACCGCGCGGCGGTTGTCGTCGCGCACCTCCGCCGCCTTGGACGGATCGGCCGGGAACATGCCGCCGCGGCAATAGCCGGAGAGCGCCAGTTCCCCCGACCGCACCGCCCGCAGCGCGGCGTCGAGCCCCACCGCCGCCACCTGATCGCGCCAGGGCGCGACCGCGCGGATGCCGCGGCGGGCGCAGGCCTCGAGGATCTCCACCAGATCGCCCTGTTTGCGCACCGTGGCCGTGTTGATCGACAGCCAACGATGATCGCCGGAGAAGTCCCGCATCAGGAGATTCCCCGCACCGCCAGCACCGCCGCCATCCGCTGCGCCGCACGGTCCGGATCGGACAGCAGCCCGGCCTTGTCGGCCAGCCGGAACAGCTCGGCCAGATGCAGGGTGGAACGTGTGCTCTCCTGCCCACCGACCATGGTGAAATGGTCCTGATGGCCGTTCAGATAGGCCATGAAGACGACGCCGGTCTTGTAGAAGCGGGTCGGCGCCTTGAAGATGTGGCGCGACAGCGGCACGGTGGGGGCGAGGATGTCGTGGAACCCCGCCTCGTCGCCGTCGGCCAGATGGGCCAGCGCCGTGGCCGCCGCTGGCGCGATGGCGTCGAAGATGCCGAGCAGCGCGTCGGAATGATGCTGCCCGTCGCCGGCGATCAGTTCCGCGTAGTTGAAGTCGTCACCGGTATACATGCGGACTCCGCTCGGCAGGCGCCGCCGCATGACGATCTCCTTGTCCTTGTCGAGCAGCGAGATCTTGATGCCGTCCACCTTCGGCGCGAAGTCGCCGATGATCGACAGCGCGGTGTCCATCGCAGCGTCGATGTCGGTCGTCCCCCAATAGCCGGCCAGCGCGGGATCGAACATATCGCCCAGCCAGTGCAGGATGACCGGCTGATTCACCTGCGACAGGATGCGGCCATAGACGCGGACGTAATCCTCCGGCCCCTTGGCGACGCGGGCCAGGGCGCGAGACGCCATCAGGATGATGCGGCCGTCCAGCGCCTCGATGGTCTCGATCTGCTCCTCATAGGCGCGGATGACGTCATCGACGCTGCGGGCGTTTTCAGGCGGCAGATGGTCGGTGCCGGCGCCGCAGGCGATGACCCCGCCACGCGCCTTGGCCGCCGACAGCGAACGGCGGATCAGCTCCAACGAGGTCGGCCAGTCCAGCCCCATGCCGCGCTGCGCCGTGTCCATCGCCTCGGCGACGCCGAGACCGAGGTTCCACAGATGCTCGCGGAAGGCGATGGTCCGGTCCCAGTCGATTGCCGGCGCCAGCCACGGGTCGCAGTCGGCGAAGGGGTCGGCGACCATGTGGGCGGCGGCGAAGGCGATACGGGTCAGCGGCCGTTCGGTGCGGGCGGGAAAGCCGCGCGGCGGGGCCAGCGTGTAGCTCTCGATGCTGCGGTCGGCGCGCGGAAGGCGGATGATCGGCATGGGCGGTATTCCTGGGATAAGTCGCAGCGGAGGGGCCGGGGGAGGGGGCGGTCCGCACCCCTCCCCGGCAAACGCCTCAGCCCTCGATGGCCGGCACGTCGACCCAGCGGCGTTCGCGCCAGCTCTGCATGGCGCATTCCACCAGCTGGACGCCCTTGGCACCTTCGATCAGGCCGCGATTGTAGGGGGTGTCCTCGACCACATGGCGGATGAAGGACTCCCACTGCACCTTGAAGCCGTTGTCGAAGACGGCATTGTCCGGCACCGGCTGCCAGGTGTCGTAGAAGTCGATGGTCTGCTTCTGGTCGGGGTTCCACACCGGGCGCGGGGTGCCCTGGCGCGGCTGGATCACGCAGTCGGTCAGGCCGGCCACCGCCGAGCCGTTGGTGCCGTCGACCTGGAAGGTCACCAAGTCGTCGCGATGGACCCGCGTGCACCAGGAGGAGTTGATGGTGGCGATCACGCCGCCCTCAAGCTCGAACATCGCATAGGCGGCGTCGTCGGCAGTCGCCTTGTAGGGCTTGCCCGTCTCGTCCCAGCGTTGCGGAATGTGGGTGGCGCCCAGGCAGGAGATGCTCTTCACCTGACCGAACAGGTTGTCGAGCACGTAGCGCCAGTGGCAGATCATATCGAGGATGATGCCGCCGCCATCCTCCTCGCGGTAGTTCCAGGACGGGCGCTGCGCCGGCTGCCAGTCGCCCTCGAACACCCAATAGCCGAACTCGCCGCGCACCGACAGCATGCGGCCGAAGAAGCCGCTGTCACGCAACATGCGCAGCTTCTCCAGGCCGGGCAGGAACAGCTTGCCCTGCACCGTGCCGTTCTTCACCCCGGCCTCGGCGGCCAGCCGGACGACGCGCAGCGCCTCGTCCAGGTTGGTGGCGATGGGCTTCTCGCAATAGACATGCTTGCCGGCGCGGATCGCCTTTTCCAGCAGCATCGGGCGCATCTGGGTGGTGCCGGCATCGAAGAAGATGACGTCGTCCGGATTGTCCAGCGCGGCGTCGAGATTGTCGCTCCAGCGCTCGATGCCGTGGCGGCGGGCCAGTTCCTGCATCTTCTCGGCATTGCGGCCGACGAGGATCGGGTCGGGCATGACGCGCGAGCCGTCGGACAGGGTGACGCCGCCCTGGGCGCGGATCGCCAGGATCGAGCGGATCAGGTGCTGGTTCATGCCCATCCGCCCGGTCACGCCGTGCATGATGAGGCCGAGGCGCTTGGTGCTCATGGGGGAACTCCTTCGGAAAGCGCTGATGTCGGGTTTGATAGGGGCGACAGGCCGGACCCGTCGGGATCGCAGGCGCGGGCGAAGCCGGGGCCGGACAGCGGCGCCGTCGGCAGCCTCCCGGAGCCGATGGCCAGCCTGACCGTTCCGTCGGCGGCGCGTTCGTAGAAACCGGGGTGGGTGGCAAGGAAGGCATTGCCCTCGTCCGGACTGCCGAACCCCTCGCCATACTGGTGGCCGTTGCGTTCGGCGTGGGGGATGCCGAGGAACGCCACCAGGGCGGTGTCCTGCTGCACCGACAGGCCGGCCTGGCAGGTCAGGTCCTCGGCGGAGATGAAGTGCGGCGGTCCCCACACCGCGCAGCGGGCGCGGTTGAGCATCGCCTTGTACAGGCCCTTGCAGGATTTCGACGACACGCCGCGATAGCCCATGGCGCGGGCGCGTGGGAAGGCGTCGTAGCCGTCGTCGGATTCATCGATGATGACCGGGATGCGCTCCGCCACCGCGCCCAGCGGCCGGGCGAGCGCCGCCTCCCGCGCGACGGGTTGCTCCAGATAGGCCAGCGCCCTGCGCAAGCCGGCCAGCGCCGGGGCGGCGTCGATCCGGTCGAGCAGTTCCGTGACATGGCCGGCATCGCGGTACTGCTCGTTTCCGTCCAGCGTGGCGCGGTAGCCGGGCGCGCTCTGCTCCAGCACGGCGGCCAGTTCGCCCAGCCGGTCGATGTCGGCCGAGACGTCGCCGCCCAGCTTGATCTTGAACCAGCGCAGCGGCGTGTGCTCCAGCAGGGCACGCAGGTCGTCGGGATTGTCGATGAGGCCGACAGTGTGACGCAGTTCCACCTCGGCAAGCGGGGAAAGATCCCCCAGGAAGCCGTCCAGATCGAACCCGGCGAGGTCGGGCGTCAGCCGCGCATCCAATCCGGCGACGTTTGCGCCCAGCCCTTGAAACGCGTTCAATTCCAGCACCCGCAGCAGCCCGTCCAACACCGCCTTGTCGATCTGCGCCGGCCCGAAGGCGGCGGCCAGTTTCGGCTCCAGCGTCGGGGTGAAGGCGGCATGATGCCCAAACGCGGTGTCGAGCCGGTTGTCCGCCAGATAGGCCTCCCGCGCCTCGACCAGCGAGCGGCGAAGTCCATCGACGGTGTCGGCCGGGCTGCGGTCCGGACGCTTGTCGAACCATTTCGGCATCATCATCTCGGCGGTCGCCCCCCAGGCTTCGCCCAGTCCTTCGACGGCGACCAGGGCGCGGACGAAGGCTTGCGGGGCGCCCTCCACCGTCACCGCGCCGAAGCGGAACGGCTTCACGAAGCGGACGGGCCGCTCGTACAGCTCGATGGCGCGGATGCGGAGACGGGGGGCGGGCATGGGTGAAAATCCTTCGGGTTTTGCCCCCACCCTTCCCATGCTGGCGCATGGGCCCCTTCCCTCCCCCGCCCTCGGCCGGCCGAAGGCCGGTCCGATCGCAGGGGAGGGATGATTTGCAGGGCGGCGGAGTTCCCTCCCCCGCTCAGCGGGGGAGGGTTAGGGTGGGGGTCTAACGTGGCTCCCTAATCCAGATGACCCTGTGCCGCGAAATGCTTGCGGATGGTCTGGGTCAGCTGGATGAAGACCGGGTCGCCCATGACGTCCAGCGTCCGCGGGCGCGGCAGCGGGACCTCGTAGGTGGCGGCGATGGTGCCGGGACGCTCCGACATCACCATCACCCGGTCGGCCAGGAACACCGCCTCGGGGATGGAGTGGGTGATCAGGATCACCGTCTTGCCGGTCTCATGCTGGATGCGCTGCAGCTCCACATTCATCCGCTCCCGCGTCATGGCATCGAGCGCGCCGAACGGCTCGTCCATCAGCAGGATTTTCGGATCGTGCACCAGCGCCCGGCACAGGGCGGCGCGCTGCTGCATGCCGCCCGACAGCTGCCAGGGGTATTTGTGCTCGAACCCCGTCAGCCCGGTCATCCCGATCAGCTTGTGGGCCCGCTCCAGATAGCGCTCGCGCGGCAGGCGGCGGATTTCCACCGGCAGCATGATGTTGCGCAGCACCGACCGCCAGGCCAGCAGCGTCGGGCTCTGGAAGACGATGCCGGTGTCGTCGTGCGGCTCCGTCACCACGTCGCCTTCGATGCTGATGGTGCCGCTGGTGACCGGCAGCAGTCCGGCGAGCATCTTCAGCAGGGTCGACTTGCCGCAGCCGGACGGGCCGACCACCACCAGGAACTCGCCCGGCCGCACGTCGAAGGTGATGGGACGGAGCGACGGCACCTCGCCGTCGCGGGTGCGGTAGGTCTTGGTCACGCCGTCGATGCGGATCAGCGGCGCGCCGGACAGGCGCTGCGTTTCCGCTTCGCCCACCAGTTTCAACTGAGGCTGTGCCATGCTCTCCTCGTCGGGCCTTGCGGGGTTCCGGTCGGTCGCCAAGATGCGGTCACTTGGCGGCGGCGTTCACCGCCTTCGCCGCGGGATCGGCCGGCAGGAAATCGCGGGTGTAGAAGCGCTTGGGGTTCTCCTTGGCCGACGCGTCCAGCCCGCCATATTCGACCAGCAGGTCCAACGTTTCCTTCATGTTGGCGTCGGTGACCTGGAAGGGCCGCAGCTTCTCCGTCTCCTTGGTGCGGTAGAGCGGGATGGTCAGCTCGAAGCCTTCCTGCAGGGTGTCGGGCTTCCCGCCCTTCGGGTTGGCCTTCAGGATCGCCGCCGCCGCTTCCTTCGGCGCCTTTTCCGCCTCCTCGACCGCCTTGGTGGTGGCGGCCATGAAGCGGCGGACGAGGTCCGGCTTGTCCTTCAGCGTGTCGGTGTTGGCGATGATGCCCGACGAGACCATGTTGACGCCGTAATCGGCGAAGCGGATCGGCGTCACCGACTTGCCGGTGGCGTCCTTGATCTTCATGCTCTGGTCCATGACATAGCCCAGCAGCAGATCGGCCTGTCCGTTGATGACGGCGTTCAGCTTGGTCTGCGCGTCGCCGGACACAACTTCGAAGTCACGCTCCTTAAGGCCGGTCTTCTTCAGGAACAATGGCCAGATCTGGGACATGCTGTCGCCCGGCGTCATGGCGACGATGCGGTTCCTGATGTCCTCGGGCTTGCGGATGTTCTTGTCGGTGAAGCCCATCGCCGACATCGGGCTGGTCTGCAGAAGCACGCCCGGCGAGGTCACCGGCGCGCCCTTCATCGCCGCCTTGATCATGGTCGGCACGTCGACATAGCCGAAGGTGACGCCCTTGGCAGCGACCAGCTGCGTCGTCACCGCCGAGCCGCGGCCTTCCTGGATTTCCAGGTCGATTCCCTCGGCCTCGTACAGGCCCTTGTCCTTGCCGTAATAGAATGGCGCGTGTTCGCCGTAGACGTACCAGTTCAGCATCAGCGTCACCTTGTCGGCGGCCTGCGCCGGCAGGGTGGAGGCGGCAAAGGCGCAGAGCGCCGCGACGATGGCTTTCTTCATCACGACCGGTGTCCTCCCATGGGTGGTGGATCGCCCCGTCGGCCGGCGCTGTGCGGCGTCGGGGTTCTTGTCGGTGAATCGGGTTTTGGACTGGCGTCAGACGGTGGGGCTGAACTTGTCGCGCTGGCTGGCGTGCCAGGGGATGGCGAAGCGTTCCAGCACATCGATGACCCAGAACAGCAGCACGCCCATCAATGCCAGCACGGTCAGCGCCGCGAACATCAAGGGCAGTTCGAAATTGCCGATGGAGCGTTGCAGGACGAAGCCGATGCCGGAGTTGGAGCCGACGAATTCGCCGACCACCGCCCCCACCACCGCCAGGGTGATGGAGACCTTCAAACCGGCGAAGATCGCGGGCAACGCATGCGGAAGGCTGACCATCCGGAAGGTCTGCAGCCGCGAAGCCTTCATCGAGCGGGCGAGGTCCATCATCTCGCCGTCCACCGACTTGAAGCCCTGCACCGCCGAGACGACGACGGGGAAGAAGCCGAGCAGGAACGCGGCGATCACTTTCGGCATCAGGCCGAAGCCGAACCACACCACGAACAGCGGCGCGATGGCGACCTTGGGGATCGACTGCGAGAAGACCAGCAGCGGGTAGACATAGGCCTCTACCGTGCGCGATCCGGCGATCAGCATCGCGATGGGAATGCCGAACAGCACCGACAACGCGAAGCCGCCCAGCGTCGCCGTGAAGGTCGGGACGGATTCGGACAGCAGCCGCGGCCATTCGTCGATCATCGCCAGCACGACGTCGCCGGGCTTCGGCACCAGATAGGCGGGCACGCCGAACAGCCGGACCGACAGATCCCACAGAACCAGCAGGATGACCATCAGCAGGATGGGGCGGACCCAGTCGGAATTGAGCAGGCGCAGCGCTGCGCCCGAGCGTGAGCGACGTTCCATGCGTCTTCTCCGGCCGGCGGGCTCGGGCGGCCGAAGGAGCGGCCGCAGCGTTTTAACCGGCTGGTTAAAAGTACGCCCGCCACACCCGGCCGGTCAACGCTTACAATGGTGGTAACGGAATGTTTTGAACACGGATTATATGCCTCCGCCGCCAGCCATCGACGGTCCACGGCTTCCGATTGAGTGCCGACCGTAGAAAGCCATGTTCAGCACGTTTCCGGAAAGCGCCGGCACAGAAGCCGGCAGCGGCAAGCCTGCTCCAGGAGTCGTCAGGGCTTGCCCGGCTGCGGTTTCGCCTGCGGTTTCACCGTCGGCGGAGCGGACCCCGCCTGAGATCCGGCGGGGGGCGCGACCTCGGCTGCCGGCGGTGCAGCCGGCGGAGTGGCGGGCGCGGGATCCGCCGATGCTGCGGCCGGAGCGGTGCCGGCGCGGCGCAGGACATGGGCGAGGTTGTCGCGCACCTTGTCGGCCAGCGCCATGTCCGGTTCAGCCGCCTCGTGGAAGATCACGGTGAACAGGCGGCGCTGCGACAGCAGGAAGTTCAGCGTGACGTGCAGCTTGCCCTGGGGCATGGCGCAATCGACCGAGCCGGTGCGCAGCCAGACCGAACCGGCCTGTTCCGACGGGTTCAGAGTGACCGTCGGCGTGCCTTCGCACCGCTGCTTCATGGCGTCGGCGAAGCCGTCCGACAGTTCGTCGATCCTGGCATCCTCACCCACCGCGCGCTCACGGATGCCGCCGACGATCGGGCCGAAGCGCCAGGCGACGTCGGCGGGGCGGCGCTCCTGCGGGATCTTGTCCATCGGCACCAGTTCGGCGTCATGCACGCCGGCCGCGGTCAGCAGGCTGTCCAGCCCTTCCGGCAAGCGGTTCTTCTTCTCCGCCGGGCGGCCCGCGGCGACCTTAATCGGCGGAACGTTTCCGCCCTTGTCGACGCAGGCCTTCAGGTCGCCCAGCACCTTCTTGGTGCCGGACAGCTTGAAGGCGATGCGGTCGGTGGCCGACGACACCACCAGTTCGCTGCCGCCCATCAGGGCGTTGACCAGCTCCTCGTCCTTGCCGTTGGAGACCACCAGCATGTCCGGTTGCGAGGCGATGGCGACCCGTTCGCGCTTCAGCTTCTTGTCCACCTCGACGGTGACCGGCCATTCGCCGCCCTTGGGCAGCTCGGCCCCGGGGATGCCGATGCCGATGTTGGTTTCGCCCTGCGGGCTGCGGGCGAACATCAGCACATGGCCGGAGGTGAACTCCCCTTCCACCACGCAATAGGCGAAGCTGCCGTCCTTCTTCTTGGCGGCGCCGCCGTCCCAGCTCTCGATCAGTTCGCCCGGTCCCTCCGGCTTGGCCGGAGCCGCGGCGCCCTGCTTCTCGGCCGGCTTCTCATTGGGCTTGGCATCCTGCGCCGGGGCGCCGGGGACCACGATCTCGGCCTCCGGCACCGGCAGGCCGTAATAGACGGCGGGCGGAATGCTCGGCTCGACCGGCACCAGTTCGGCCATCGCCGGCGCCGATGCCACCCCCAGCAGGAGAAGCGCGGACAGCGAAGCGGCGGAACGGGCGGTCATGACGAGGTAATCCATAGATGGTTGCGGCGGCGAAGCTATCCGCGCCCGCCCCCATCCGCAAGCCCAACCGCCTATCCTGTTGCAGGAGGCTGACACCTGTTGCACAGGACACGCAGAGAATACGGGAAGATGCCGCTATCCGCCGAAGAACGCCTTATGCAACGCCTCTTCCGACAGCGACGCCACCGGCCCGTCGCCCACCACCCGGCCCAGCCGCAGCAGGACGGCGCGCGGGGCAACCGTCAGGGCGCGCGCCGCACTCTGCTCCGCCAGCAGAACGGCGGTGCCGGCGGCGGCGATGCGGCCGACCGCGGCGAAGACCTCGTCGGCCAGCTTGGGCGACAGGCCGAGCGACGGTTCGTCCAGCAGCAGCAGGCGCGGCCGGCCCATCAGCGCGCGGCCGAGGCTGAGCATCTGCTGCTGGCCGCCGGACAGCCGCCAGGCGCTTTGCCGGCTCTTGCCCGCCAGATCGGGGAACAGGGCGAAGACGCGCTCGACATCCTGCGCGCGGTCGCGGGCGGCCGGCAGGCCGGCGACCTCCAGATTGTCGCGCACGCTCATGCCGGGGAAGACCCGCCGCCCCTCCGGCACATAGCCGATGCCGCGCCTGACCCGCGCCTCCGTCGCCAGCGGGGAGAGGTCGCCGCCGTCGAAGCAGAGATCGCCCCGTGCCGGCACAAGGCCGAGCAGCGCCTTCAGCAGCGTCGACTTCCCCGCCCCGTTGGCGCCGAGAAGCGCCACCGTCTCGCCCACCGCGATGGTCAGCGAAACGCCGTCGAGCGCCGTCGCGCCGCCATAGCCGGCGGTCAGGCCGCGGATGGACAGCAGCGCATTCATGCCACCGCCGCCCGGCCCAGATAGGCCGCCGTCACCGCCGCATCCCGGCGCACCCCGTCGGACGGGCCGTCATAGATCACCCGCCCGCGGTCGAGACACAGCACCCGCCCGGCCAGCGGCAGCAGGAACCCCATGTCATGCTCCACCAGCAGGACGGCCATCCCCTCCCCCGCCAGTCGGCGCAGCAGGGCGGCCAATTCCGCCTTCTCGCCGTCGGTCAGCCCGGCGGCGGGCTCGTCCAGCAGCAGGACTGCCGGCCGGCGGACCAGGGCGCGCGCCAGTTCCACCCGCCGCCGCAGCGCTGCCGGCAACCCGTCGCAGGACTTCCCGGCAAGGTCGCCGACGCCCAGCCGGTCGAGCGCCCAGCGGGCATGCGCCTCCGCCGTCGCCGCGTCGGGGTCGAAGGCCAGACGGGCGGCGGCCACCGCCTCCAGCACGCCGGCGCCATCCGGCAGGATCGCCGCCTGGAAGCTGCGGGCAAGCCCGGCACGGGCCAGCCGGTCGGCGCGGGCGCCGGTGACGTCCCGGCCGCCAAGCCGCACCCGCCCGGCATCCGGCCGCTCCAGCCCCGACAGCAGGTTGATGACCGTGGTCTTGCCCGACCCGTTGGGGCCGATCAGCCCGGTGATGCTGCCCGGCCGCAGTTCCAGCGACACGCCGTCCACCGCCCGCAAGCCGCCGAAGGACTTGGCCAGCCTCTCCACCGACAGCCCGTCTATGGAAACTTGCGGCGCCGGCTCGCGCGCCTCCGGCAGGGCACGGGCGGGGCGGCCGAACAGGCGCCCGGCCGCGCGGTCGAGCAGCCCGGTCAACCCGTCGGGCGCCAGCAGCACGGTCAAAAGCAGGGCCGCGCCATAGACGACCAGATAGCCGCGCTCCAGGAAGCGGAACCATTCCGGCAGATGCAGCAGCAGCACCGCGCCCAGCACCGCGCCGGCCATCCGCCCCCGCCCGCCGACGATGGAAATCGTGAGGATGGAGACCATGACCGGGAACTCCAGCACCTCCGGCGACACGACGCGCTGGGTATGGACGGCGAGCGCTCCGGCCGCTCCGGCAAACAGGGCGCTGATGCCGAAGGCCGCCAGCCGCAGCCGCCCGACGTCGAGCCCCAGCGTTCCCGCCGCCAACGGATCGTCGCGCAGCATCGTCAGCGACCGCCCGAGCCTTCCACACGTCAGCCGCCACCCCACCAGGCCGCCGAGCGCCACCAGCCCCCAGACCAGCGCCGCCATCGGCAGTCCGCGCGGCACCGTCCAACCGAACAGCACCGCCGCCGGCACCCCGGCCAGCCCGTTGGAGCCGCCGGTCAATTCCGGCAGGTTGACCGCCAGCAGATGCAGCACCTGCGCGATGCCCAGCGTCGCCAGGGCGAAATAGTGGGACTCCAGCCGCAGCACCGCCAGCCCGACCGGCAGGGCCAGCAGGAGCGGCACCAGCATCGACAGCGGAAAGGTCGCCTCGAAGCCCAACCCATAGCGGCTGCCGAGGATGCCGGTCACATAGGCGCCGACGCCGAAGAAGGCGCCCTGGGCGAGAGACAACGCGCCGCCGAGCCCGAAGACGATCTGGAATCCGAAGGTCGCCAGCGCATAGACACCGGCGACGGTCAGCACGCGCAGGCCGTATGGGGAGGCGAAGGCGAGCGCATAGACCAGCAGGGCGAGGGCGCCTGCAAGCAGCGCGATGCTCTCCACCCCGACACCACTCCCTCTCCCCCCCGGGGAGAGGGTTGGGGTGAGGGGGACGCCCGGCGAGGACCGCTCAGCCACGGCGCCGCACCGCTTCGCCGAACAGGCCTTGCGGCCGCAGCACCAGGATCGCCAGCAGCGTCAGGTACAGCGCCCCCAGGGCCACCGGGTAGGACAGCACCGACGATACCCCCACCTCGAACAGCGCGATCAGCAGCGCCCCCACCACCGCCCCCGGCACCGACCCCCAACCTCCGATGGTTACCGCGATGTAGGCCTTCAAAATCAGGTCCCCGCCCGAGGTGGGCGTGACGAAATAGCGGTTGGCGAGAAGCAGCCCCGCCGCCCCGGCGCAGGCGGCGCCGATGGCGAAGGTCACCAGGATCATCGCGGTGACCGGCACTCCGCAGGCCCGCGCCATTTCCGGGTCCTGCGCCGTGGCGCGCAGCCGGCGTCCCAGCTGCGTGCGGGCGAACACCCATTGCTGCGCGCCGATCAGCAGCGCCGCCACCGCGACGATGGCGAGCGACTGCTCCGGCACCGCCAGGCCGCCAATGGAAAGGGTGTCGTCGCCGAACAGTGGCGGTGCGGCGCGCGGCTCCGGCCCGAACAGGATGGCGGCGCCGTTCTGCAGGATGATGCCGATGGCGATGGTGCTGATGAAGACCGACACCGGAGGCCGGCGGCGCAGCGGCAGGTAGGCCGCCAGCGCCAGCAGCAGGCCCAGCCCCGCCATCAGCGCCAGCACCGCCGGCAGCAGGGCGATGCCCGGCAGCGGGATCAGCGGCGCCAGCGCCACCGCCAGCAGCCCGCCGGCCATGACCAGATCGCCCTGGGCGAAATTCACCGCCGAGGTGGCGTTCAGGACCAGCACGAATCCCAGCGCCACCAGCGCATAGGCCGCCCCCAGCGCCACCCCGTTGACCAGCAGTTGAAGCGCCGCCATCCGCTCACTTCGCCGCGAGCGCAGGGTTGTCGTAGCGCTTCGCCAGCGCCGGCACGCGGCTGGTCCCGTCATAGCAGACGATGACGGCGGAATGGGCCATGTTGCCCTTGCCGTCGGACCTGTAGGTCATGGCGAGGCCCTTGAAGGTCTCCGACGACAGAGCCTTGCGGATGGCGTCCGGCGAACGGGCACCGGCTTTCACCGCCTCCAGCACCATGGTCATGCCGTCATACTGGCCGAGCGCGAAGGCGTCCGGCTCCTTGCCGAAGGCGGCGCGGTAGGCCTCGGTGAAGGCCTTCACCTCCGGCGTGCCGCCGGAGATGGGCGAGGCCGCGGTCTCGGCACAGACCCCCTTCAGCTCCGCCGGCTCCAGCAGGGCCGCGGTGCTCGGCTGATGCATGGCGGAACCGGCGACGATGGGCACCGCCACCCCGCTGGCCGCCGCCTGCCGCAACAGGAGCGCCGTCGGGCCGGAATGCAGGTGCAGGACCATCACGTCGGGCTTGGCGGCCAGCGCCTTGGTCAGCACCGGCAGCAGGTCCTTGGCGGCCGGGTCCACCCCTTCCTCGAAGACGGGGGTGACGCCCAGCGCCTTGAATGCCGCGTCGAGATGCGTCTTGCCGCTCTGCCCGTAGGCGGTGGTCTGGTAGATGACGGCCGGCTGCCGCTTGCCCAGATCCTCAACCACATAGCGGGCATGGGCGGCCTTGGTCACGGCGTCGCCGGGGAAGAAGCGGAAGACCCAGGGATTGCCCTGCTCGGTGATCGAGGCGGTGCCCGACACGGTGACCAGCGGCAGCTTCAGCTCGCTCGCCAGCGGCAGCATCGCCAGCATCTGGGTGCCGAGCATGCTGGCGGCGACCGCGCCGACCGTGCCGCTGCCGGCCGCGCGCTCCAGCGCCGTCACCGCCGCCTCGGGCGAAGTGCCGGTGTCGACGACCTCCGAGGCGATGGCGACGCCGGCCGGCGTCTGCTTCAGCGCCAGAACCGCACCGTTGCGCTGGCTGGTGCCCTCCAGCGACAGGAATCCGGTCAGCGGCACCAGCACCGGAAAGGACAGCGTGTCGTCGGCGCGGGCGGCGGACGACAGACAGGACGATGCGGCCAGCAGGCCGATCAGGAGGGGAAGCGCACGCCGCATGACCGAAAACTCCTCAACACGCGCCGGCGATCGGTGCGACGCGGAGGAGACGGGGCGTTTTACAGGCGATCCGTCGGGTTCCGGTCGGCTCCCTTCGCCGGCATGACCCGGATCAGGTTCGATGGGTGTTGTCTCAGCCCGCGCAGCCGCCGATCAGGCGTCTGCACGGGCACCCCAGCCGTGAACAGGCGGCGAGAGTGTCGCCGCCGGGCCTGTCCTGTCAAGAACCCAGCCGGCGGCGCGCCACCACGGTTTCACGATGCAGGATGTAGAGCCCGCTGCCGATGATGACCATGGCGCCGGCCAGGACCGGCGCGGTCGGCAGATCGCCGAACACCATCCAGCCGAACAGGCTGGCCCAGACCATGCCGGTATATTCGAAGGGTGCCACCACCGCCGGCGGCGCGCGGCGGAAGGCCTGGGTCAGCAGCACCTGCGCTCCGGCGCCGATTGCGCCGACAAGCGCCATCAGCCCCAGTGCGAAGCCGGTCGGCGCCGTCCAGACGGGAACCGTCAGCGCGCCGCTGACCACCGTCGTCGTCAGCAGCAGATAGAGCACGATCGACGCGCTGGTTTCGGTCCGCGACAGGCCGCGTACGGCCAGCGCCGCCAGAGCATAGAACAGCGCGGCGCACAGCCCGACCAGCACCGGCACCAGCGGCGCCCCGGCCGACGGCTGCGCCATCACCACGACCCCGCCGAACCCGACCACCACCGCGGCCCAGCGCCGCCAGCCCACCGGCTCCCCCAGCAGCGGAGCGGACAGGGCGGTGATGAACAGCGGTCCGGCGAAGCTCAGCACATAGACGTCGGCCAGCGGCAATTCCCGGAACGAATAGAAGAAGCAGCCCATCGAGATCAGCCCGGCGAAGGCGCGCCAGACATGCCCCCAGGGCCGCCGCGTCCGCATCGCCGCGATCCCGCCGCCGCGCCAGAGCGTGTATCCCCCCACCAGCAGGAAGGCGACCAGCGAGCGCACGAACATCAGCTGCGGCACCGGGTAGTCGGCGGTCAGGAACTTGATCAGCGTGTCCATCGCCGCGAACAGCAGGATCGCGCCCAGGAAGCAGCCGACGGCATAGGGAACCGAATCGGCCTCGGCAGGCAGCAGGTCGGCGGTCTCGGCGTCGGTCATGGGATCGGTTCGGACGGGCAATGGCGGAGGTTGCCCACAATATGGGCAAATCCGCCCGCGTCCCAATGCCGCAACCGCAGGTCTGGTAGGCGTGGGATCCTGTTAAGTGTCGGCTTCGGATGCCCCCACCCTAACCCTCCCCCACTGGGCGGAGGAGGGTTAGGGTGGGG
>JBKHVJ010000242.1:0-8898 GCA_046570145.1 Alphaproteobacteria bacterium | reverse complement strand
GCCATCTTCTTGGTCAGGGTGGTGACCAGCACGCGATAGCCCTTGGCGACGACTTCCTTGCACTCGCCGATCAGGTCGTCGACCTGGGTCTCGGTCGGGCGGACGATCACCGGCGGATCGATCAGACCGGTCGGGCGGACCAACTGTTCGGTGAAGACGCCGCCGGTGCGTTCCAGCTCCCACGGACCGGGGGTGGCTGAAACGAAGACCGTCTGCGGTCGCATGCCCTCCCATTCCTCGAACTTCAGCGGGCGGTTGTCCTTGGCGCTGGGCAGGCGGAAACCGTAGTCGGACAGCGTCGACTTGCGCACAAGGTCGCCGCGGTACATGCCGCCGATCTGCGGCACCATGACGTGGCTCTCGTCGACGATCAGCAGGGCATCACCCGGCAGATACTCGAACAGGGTCGGCGGCGGATCGCCCGCTGCGCGGCCGGTCAGATAGCGGGAATAATTCTCGATGCCCGCGCAGGAGCCGGTGGCAGCCATCATCTCGATGTCGAAGGTGGTGCGCTGTTCCAGCCGCTGCGCCTCCAGCAGTTTGCCCTCGGCGGCGAACTCCTCCAGCCGATCCTTCAGATCCTTCTTGATCTGGTTGATCGCCTGATTCAGCGTCGGCTTCGGCGTCACATAGTGGCTGTTCGGATAGACGCGCACGGCCTCCAGCGCCGCCAGCTTTTCGCCGGTCAGCGGGTCGATCTCGTGGATGCCCTCGATCTCGTCGCCGAACAGCGAGATGCGCCACGCGCGGTCTTCCATGTGGGCGGGGAACAGCTCCACCGTATCGCCGCGAACGCGGAACAGGCCACGGCCGAAGGCGGCATCGTTGCGCTTGTATTGGAGTTCGGTCAGTTTGCGCAGCAGTTCCGGCTGGGCGATCACCTCACCCTTGCGCAGGTCGACCGTCATCTCCGAGTAGGTCTCGACGGAGCCGATACCGTAGATGCAGGACACCGACGCGACGATGATGACATCGTCCCGTTCCAACAGAGCCCGCGTCGCCGAGTGGCGCATGCGGTCGATCTGCTCGTTGATCGAGGATTCCTTCTCGATATAGGTGTCAGTGCGCGGGACGTAGGCTTCCGGTTGATAGTAATCGTAGTAGGAGACGAAGTATTCCACCGCGTTGTTCGGGAAGAAGGACTTCATCTCGCCATAGAGCTGTGCCGCCAGTGTCTTGTTGGGCGCCAGGATCAGCGTCGGGCGCTGCACCTTCTGGATGACATGCGCCATGGTGAAGGTCTTGCCCGACCCGGTGACGCCGAGAAGAACCTGATCCTTCTCGCCTTGACGAAGGCCGCCGGTCAGCTCCTCGATCGCGTTCGGCTGGTCACCCGCAGGCGTGTAGTCGGACACGATGACGAACTGCTTTCCGGCTTCCAGCTTCGCGAGCGGCTTGGCAGGAATGGCGGACAGGACGGGACTTGCCATGGGGCGGCGATCCGGATCAGAGGAGGGGTACGGAACAGGAACCGATTATATGGCCGTAACGCCCCCGTCTGTCGAGCGCAGGCTGAGCGGCACTGCGCTCCGCGCAGGGCGGACCTCAAGCACCGTTCCGCGACCGCCTTACTGTCCCAGCGCCTTCGGATTGGAGATTCCCAGTCGCGCCTGGACGATGGCTTCCAGCGAATCCATCAGAACCTCCTGCCCCTCCTGATCGAAATCCCCGGCGGCGATCTCGATGCACAGGCGGTGCTGCAATGCTTCCACCCGTTTGCGCAGATCGTCGCCGGACAGTGCGTCATCGGCATCCTCGCCATAGAGCAGGGCGAGCGCCCCCAGCATCGAATGGCCGGCGGCATCCAGCCCCTTCAATTCGCGCTCGGCAATCTCCAGTGCGTTGGCCACCATCAGCGCGGCGAAACGGGCTTCCGGCGCGACATGGGGAAGCACGTCGGCACGAAAGGTGGAGGCGGCGATCTCCAGCAGACCGCGAGCGTCGGGATTGGCACGCATCAGGCCACCTTCTCCACGGCGCCCGCCGCCATTCCCCCGATTGCGCGCAGATGGCGCAGCATGTCCATCTCGATTTCCGGCAGCATGCGCCCGGTAAGCGCCAGTTCCAGCGAACGCTCGGCACCGGAGCTGTGGCGCAACCCCTGCTCCACCGCGACAGCGGCCCAGCGCAGATAGGCAGCCGTCTCCCAATAGGCGACGCGCGTCGGATCGACACGTCGGCCGGAGGTTTCCTCGTAGCCGGCGTAGAAGTCCGCCCGGTCGGCGATGCCGCCCGCCTCGCGGTCGGGTCGCCGGAACCGCCAGGAGCGGGAGCAGAACCAGCCGAGATCCTCCATCGGGTCGCCGAATCCGGCGAACTCCCAATCCAGGATCGCCGTCAGCGCGCCGTCCTTGACCAGATAGTTGCCGGTGCGGAAATCGCGGTGGCACAGCACCACAGCTCCCGGTGGCGGCGCGTTGATCTCCAGCCAGCGCAGCCCCCAGGCGATCAAAGGATCCCGGCGCCCCAGATCGCCGAACCAGCGGCGGTACTGCGCCAGCGATTCCTGTGCCGGGCAGTCGGGAGCTTCGCCCAGCCGCTCCAGCCCCTCCGTATCCGGCGTTATCCGGTGCAGCAGGCCAAGCTGCCGCCCAAGCTCGCGCGCCAGTTCCGGCTGTGCCGCGTCGGACCGCGTCACCGCATGGCCGGCGCCCAGCCCTTCGGCCCGCCGCATGATGTAGAAGTCATGCCCCACCACCGCGGGATCGTCGCAGCCGAACAGAGGCTCGGGCGCCATCACCCCGGCGGAGAAGGCGGCGCGCAGCACCACGAATTCGCGCAGCTTGCCGATGCTGGCCGAAATACGCCCGCCGCCCTCGACCCGCAGGACACAGGTATGGCGCCCGGCCAGCGGTCCGCCGACGACATCCAGCGTCACCGCCAGATTCACCGAGATCGCTCCGCCGCCGAGCCGTCCGTCCTCCGTCACCATGACGCGGGATGCTCCGGCCTGTACGGCCAGCCAGTTTTCCAGACGAACCCTGTTGTCACCGGACAGCAGCGAAGGCGGGGACTGATCGGACGCTTTCACGACATGCATCGCGTTCTCCCTGGGGCAGGTTGCCAAGCGCGTTGGCTCGCGCGTTTTTATCGGTTACGCCGCCGATGGTAGGCACGAAGCGCTGTTGCAGACAAGTTTCACCTTGGTGGGAAAAGCGACTACACCCCCAAAAAAGCCGGCCCCTCCCCCACCGGGCGGGCGGGAAAGGGGCCGTTTTTGCATGAGTGAGGAGCGGCTTTACGCGGCGACCGGGCGGCTCGTGCGCTGCTCCTGGCCGGCCGTGTTGGCCTGCTGGGCGGCTGGAACCGGGGCCGGCTTCGCTTCGCGGACCGGAAGCATGTCACCGATGCCGAAGGCGACGGCCATCAGGTTCGGCACCGCCATGGCGGCGAGCAGCACCGACCACAGTTCCAGCGACAAGGTGCCCAACGGGTTGACCAGAGCGGCGGTGGCGGACGAGGCGACCAGGGCGGCGGACAGCCAGGCCTCGGGCTTGGCGCAGAAGCGGCCGGCGGTGCGCTTGCCGCCCTTGGCGGTCACCCGGAAGGCATCGTGCTTGCGGACCAGACCGCGGACAACGGCCAGCGCGACGGTGGTGGACAGGGCCATGCCGACGGCGCAGGCACCCAGGCTCTCCTTCCAGCTGTTGCCCGAAGCGTAGCGCGAGGCCAACAGGCTGGAGCCGGCGCGCAGGACCAAGGCTCCAAGGACGGCGGCGGATGCGGCCACCGGCGGCAGGTGCAGCGGCAGAACCAGCGAAGCGAAGGTCCAGACCACGGCGGCGGCGGCGGCGAACAGGCCGACGGCGTCGGACCACCAGCGGATCCAGTTGGTGACGTAGCCCAGTTTCTGCCGCGCGCTCAGCTCGGCTGCACCCGGCAGGAACTTCTTCCAGTGGGCTCGGACGATCTGGGTCGAACCGAACACCCAACGGTCACGCTGCTTGCGGAACTGCATGAAGTTGTCCGGGGCGAGACCGGAGCCCAGCCGTTCGTCGGTGTAGGCGGCGCGGTAGCCGGCCGACAGGATGCGCAGCCCCAGTTCGGTGTCCTCGCAGATGCCCGCTTCCGACCAGCCGCCGACCTGATCCATCGCCGACCGGCGCAGCATGATCATCGTGCCGTGGCAGATGAAGGCCTGGGACGACACGCCTTCCTGCATGCCGACATCGAAGAAGGGACGGTATTCGGCTGTCATGGCGGCCTTCAGCGCCGTCTCGTGACCGTCGCGGTGTTCCTGCGGGGCCTGGACGATGCCGACCGACGGATCGGCGAAGGTCGGTGCCAGCTTAGACAGCCAGTCGGGCGACACGGTGTAGTCGGCGTCCAGCACGGCGACGATCTCGGCCGCCGGATCGGTGTGGCGCAGCGCGGCGTTCAGGGCGCCGGCCTTGAAGCCGGAAATCTTCTTGTACCAGTGGAACTTGAACTTCGGCCCCAGCGCACGGCACATCTCCTCCACCGGGCGGACCAGATGCTCCTCCTCGGTGTTGTTGATGAGGACGACGACCTCGTAGTTCGGGTAGTCCAGCCGCGACAGCGAGGCCAGCGTGGCGTTCAGCACGTCCGGCTGCTCACGGCAAGCGGCGACATGGATGGAAACCATCGGCTTGTGATCGATCTCCGGCACGGCATGCGGCAGCAGCGCCGGGGCGCGGCCGGTCAGCAGCCGGCGGGCGACGTCCACCAGATCGGCGAAGGCGACGCTCATCATCAAGGCGCCCAGCGCGAAGGCGGAGCCCCAGGTGGTGACCGCACCGAAGGTCAGGTACTCGGCGAAGGCACCGGCAACCGCCGAGCCGATGGCGAAACCGATGATGTTGGCACCCATCGAGGCGGCCAGAGCGAAGCCGGCGTTGGTACGGCGGCGGAAGACCGCGAAAGCCGACAGGGCGAGACCGACGGCCAGCGCGACGCCCGCACCGACCCGCTCGCCATAGGGGGCGGCGACCGCACCGGTCATCGACCATTTCGGCTGACGATCGGCATCCAGCACGCCCCAGGTCGGACCCGGCGAGCCTTCGATGGTCGCCTTCCAGATGCCGTCGAAAGCCTCGACGACGTTGTAGTGCAGGCCGAGCGCGTTGGCTTCCGCCGCGAAACCGCGGACGACGGCGGCCTGGGCTTCCGGCGTCGGGTAGGCGTCGTGGAAGTTCTCGCCGCCCGACGGCCAGCCGACCTCGCCCACGAACAGCGGCTTGCCCGGGTGCGTCTTGCGCACGGTGTCGAGCCGGTCCCGGATCCAGGTCAGCGCGTCGGAAACCGGCACGCCTTCCCAGTAGGGCAGGACGTGGACGCCCATGAAGTCCGACGCCTTCACCGTGGCGTTGGCCTTGATCATCTCCGACCACACGTCGGCGGTGCCGACCTTGATGGTGGCGGGGACGGCGGCGCGCACGCGCTTGATGTAGGCGGCCAGTTCGGCATCGGTCAGTTCGGCGCGCAGCAGCGTCTCGTTGCCGACGACGATGCGCTTGATACCGCGGAATTCCTTGGCGAGAGCGATGCCGTGCAGGATCTCTCGCTCGTTCCGCGACTTGTCCTTGCTCAGCCAGATGCCGAGCGTGACGTCCAGCCCCTTGGACACCGCGATCTCCGGGACTTCTCCCTGCGAGCCCAGCGTGGAGTAGGTACGGACGCCATCGGCGAAGCCGACGATGGCTGCCATGTCCTTCTCGATCTCCTTGCGCGGCACCACCGGCTGATCGTTGGGATCGTAGCTGCGTCCCGAAGGCGAGTACGACACGGATTCGATGCGGCCGGGCTCCGCCTCCACCGGCGTCGGCGCATTGCGCCAGGACCAGAAGGACGCGTGGCCGGCGGTCACGGCCAGCAGAGCGGCGGCGATGGCGGCGCGCCGGATCGGGTTCTTCGGGTTGCTCATGGGGAGTTCGCGGTGCCCTGTTGCTGGGTGGCCGTTCGCCACCGGACATCCGCACAAACGGTCGGACCGACTTCCCTATTCCATGCTCTCTGAAAAAATTTTGTGCGCTGCGGTGACCGGAACTCGGCCGCTCGGGACCTGTTGGACAACGTCCCGAGAAGACACAGCCCAGTTCAGGAGAAATCGCCATGGCAACCCGCCACGAAGACAGCCCCGAACACAAGAAGGCCCATGATCTGGCCGAGCAGGCCCTGGACAAGGCGGCCGACGGCGACGCCCGCAAGGCGCGCGACCTGATCGAGGAAGCCAAGAGAATCGATCCGAAGATCGGTGAAGAAATGTCCCGCGAAGCTGCCGAGGATCAGAAGAAGGCAGACAAGTATGTGGACAAGACCGACAAGTAAGCTGTGAGGCTTCCCTCTCCTGCCCCTGGAGTGGGAGGGGACCCGCGCCGAAGGAGTGGGGAGAGTGAGGGGAAATCCAAGGATCAGGCCCTTGGTTCCTCGGTCCCCCCTCACCCTTCGCGTGCCCCTTCCCTCTCCCGGGACGGGAGAAGGAGCTTTTACTCCGCCGCCAGGGCCTCCGCCGGCACCGGCGGGGTCCAGCGCAGGACCGGCTTGCGGGCCGCCGCCGTCTCATCCAGGCGACGTCGCGGCGTCAGGCGCGGAGCCGCCTGGAAGTAGGCGACATCGCCCGACTTCGCCCGCTCGGCCAGCGCGCGCAGGGCATCGACGAACTGGTCGAGGCTGGCCTTGCTTTCCGTCTCGGTCGGCTCGATCAGCAGGGCACCGTGGACGACCAGCGGGAAATACATGGTCATCGGGTGGAAGCCCTCGTCGATCAGCGCCTTCGCCATGTCGAGCGTGGTGACCCCCGTCCCCTTCAGGAAGCGGTCGTCGAACAGGCACTCGTGCATGCACGGCCCTTCGAAAGAGGCCGTCATCACGTCCTCAAGCCGCGCCATGACGTAGTTGGCGTTCAGCACCGCATCCCCCGACGCCTGCCACAGCCCGTCGGCGCCATGGCTGAGCATATAGGACAGCGCGCGGACGAACATGCCCATCTGGCCGTGGAATGCCTTCATGCGGCCGAACGCCGGCCCCTCGCCGGTGTTCTCGACCAGCGCGAAACCGCCCTTACCATGGGTGACGTAGGGCACCGGGATGTAGGGCGCCAGCGACTCCGCGAACACCACCGGACCCGACCCCGGACCGCCGCCGCCATGCGGGGTGGAGAAGGTCTTGTGCAGGTTGATGTGCATGACGTCGATGCCGAGGTCGGCCGGACGCACCCGCCCGACGATGGCGTTGAAGTTGGCGCCGTCGCAGTAGAAATAGCCGCCCGCCTCATGCACCGCGTCGGCGATGGCGACGATGTCGCGTTCGAACAGGCCGCAGGTGTTGGGATTGGTCAGCATCAGGCCGGCGACGTCCGGACCGAGCTTGGCCTTCAGCGCCTCCAGATCGACGCGGCCGTCGGCGGTCGCCGGGATGGCATCGACGCTGTAGCCGCAGGCGGCGGCGGTCGCCGGGTTGGTGCCGTGGGCGCTTTCCGGCACCAGGATCTTGGTGCGGCCGCTGTCGCCCTTGGCCTCATGGGCGGCGCGGATCGCCATGATGCCGCACATCTCGCCATGGGCACCGGCGGCGGGTGCCAACGTCACCGCGGCCATGCCGGTCAGCGTCTTCAGCCAATAGGCCAACTGGTCCATCAGTTCCAGCGCACCCTGCACCGTGCTGACCGGCTGCATCGGATGCACGTCGGAGAAGCCGGGAAGCCGCGCCATCTTCTCGTTCAGGCGCGGGTTGTGCTTCATCGTGCAGGAGCCCAGCGGATAGAAACCGCTGTCGATGGCATAGTTCTTCTGCGACAGACGGGTGTAGTGGCGGACCACCTGCGGTTCGGCGAGGCCGGGCAGACCGACCTTGGCGCGCGGCTTCACCGCCCCCAGGCGCGAGGCCACCTTCGGCACCTCCGGCAGGTCGACACCGGTGCGGCCGGCGCTGTCCTGTTCGAAGATCAGCGGTTCTTCGATCTGCAGACCGCGGTTGCCGGTGACGGTGCCGGTCACACCGTCGAAAGCGCCAGAGTTCGCGGGGATGGCCGAGGGACGGCCCTGGTTGTTCATGCTCATGCCAGTACCTCGGCCCCAAGGATTTCAGTGAGCGCGGCGGCGAAGGCGTCCATGTCGGCGTCGGTATTGGTCTCGGTGACGGCGACCAGCAACAGGTCCTCCATCTCGCCCGGATAAAGGCGCGACACCGGCACACCGCCCAGGATGCGGCGCTTGGCCAGCTCCTCGACCACCGCGGCGGCCGGCTTCGGCAGTTTCACGGTGAATTCGTTGAAGAAGCCGTCGTTCAGCACCTGGACACCCGGAACCGCCGCCAGCTTGTCGGCCATCTGGACCGCCTTGGCGTGGTTCAGCTGGGCCAGCTGGGTGATTCCCGCCTCGCCCAACAGGCTGACATGGATCGAGAAGGCCAGCGCGCACAGGCCGGAGTTGGTGCAGATGTTCGAGGTCGCCTTCTCGCGGCGGATGTGCTGCTCGCGGGTGGAGAGCGTCAGCACGAAGCCGCGGCGGCCGTCGGCGTCCACCGTCTCGCCGCACAGGCGGCCCGGCATCTGGCGGACATATTTGTCCTTCACCGCGAACAGCCCGACATAGGGGCCGCCGAAGTTCAGCGCGTTGCCGAAGGACTGTCCTTCCGCCGCGACGATGTCGGCGCCCATGTCGCCGGGCGGCGTCAGCAGTCCCAGCGACAGCGCCTCCGTCACCACGACGATCAGCAGCGCGCCCTTCGCCTGGCAGGCGGCGGCCAGATCGGTGTAGTCGCGGACATGGCCGAACACGTCCGGATTCTGCACGACGACGCAGGAGGTCTTGTCGTCGACCAGCGCCAGCAGATCCTCGCCGCCGGTCGGGGCGGCCGGCAGAGCGACCGCCTCGAAGCCGATGAAGCGGGCGTCTGTGGTGGTCACGTCGCGGTAATGCGGGTGCAGGCCGCCGGACA
>JBKHVJ010000241.1:0-23857 GCA_046570145.1 Alphaproteobacteria bacterium | reverse complement strand
GCCGGCAAGCCGATTCCTCGTGCGACGTACCGGGTCCAACTGAATGGCGAGTTCGGCTTCGGCCGGACCGCCGCCATCGCCGACTATATCGCCCGGCTGGGCGTCAGCCATCTCTACGCCTCCCCCTACATGAAGGCGCGGCCGGGCAGCACCCACGGCTATGACATCGTCAACCACAACGAACTGAACCCGGAGGTCGGCGACCAGAACGACTTCCGTGATCTGGTGGAGGCGCTGAAGCGCAACAACCTCGGCCAGATCCTGGACTTCGTGCCCAACCACATGGGTGTCGGCGGCTCCGACAATGAATGGTGGTTGAATGTGTTGGAGTGGGGACCTGAAAGCCCGTATGCCGGGTATTTCGACATCGAATGGGAATCCGATTACCGCTATCTGCAGGGCAAGGTGCTGGTGCCCTTCCTGGGCGACCAGTATGGCGCGGTGCTGGTGTCGGGCGGGCTGGAGCTTCGCTTCGACAATGAGACCGGCAGCTTCGCGGTCTGGGCCTATGGCACCCACAAGCTGCCGGTGCGGCCGCAGGATTACGGAACCATCCTGGGCAGCGACCACCCGGATCTGGAGCGCATCGGCGACGCGTTCGCCCATCTCGCCTACGCCCGGCCCCATCAGATCGCGCGGGCCGGCGTTCAGAAGGCGGAGCTGGCGACATTGGTGGCAACGCGGCCGGATGTGGCCGACGCGATCAACCAGCGGCTGTCCGTATTCCGCGGGTACCAGGGGGAGATCGACAGCTGGAGCCACCTGCACGAGCTGATCGCCTGCCAGAACTGGCGGGTCGCCTATTTCAAGGTCGCGGCCGACGACATCAACTACCGCCGCTTCTTCAACATCAACGAGCTTGCCGGCCTGCGGATGGACGAGCCGGAGCTGTTCGACGTCGCCCACCGCATGGTGCTGGGGATGGTGGAGGACGGCACGCTCGACGGCATCCGCATCGACCATATCGACGGGCTGATCGACCCCAAGGGCTATTGCGAGCGGCTGGTCGCGGCATCCTCCAAGCCCTTCTATCTGGTGGTGGAGAAGATCCTCGCCCGACATGAGCGGCTGCGCGAGGATTGGCCGATCGACGGCACCACCGGCTACGAATACGCCAACCTGATGGGCGGCCTGTTCGTCGATCCCAAGGCGGAGGAAGCCTTCACCCGCCTCTACGCCGACTTCATCGGCCGGCGCGACGATTTCGAAGAGGTGGTGCGGCAGTGCAAGATCCGCATCATGGAAAGCGAGATGGCGAGCGAGCTGAACGTGTTGTCGCGCAAGGCGTCACGCATCGCCCGTTCCAACCCCGCCACCGCCGACTTCACCGCCAACATCCTGCATCAGGCGTTGAAAGAGACCATCGCCCGCTTCCCCGTCTACCGCACCTATGTCGACGGTGGCGTGCCGAGCGATCTCGACCGCCGCGACATAGACTGGGCGATCTCCCAGGCGCGGCGGGCGGCACAGGGGCCGGACGGCTCGGTCTATGATTTCCTGCAAAGGCTGCTGACCATCGATCTGGTGGCAGCACCCAAGAGCGGCTACAGCCACCGGCAGGTCACCCGCTTCGCCATGCGGTTCCAGCAGTATAGCGGGCCGGTGATGGCCAAGGGGCTGGAGGACACCGCCTTCTACCGCTACAACCGGTTGGCGGCGCTGAACGAGGTCGGCGGCCATCCCGACCATTTCGGCGTCAGCGTCTCCGCCTTCCACCGGGCCAACCAGGACCGCGCCCGCAACTGGCCCGGCAACATGTTGGCCAGCACCACCCACGACACGAAGCGCGGCGAGGACACCCGCGCCCGGCTCTACGCCCTGTCGGAGATGCCGGAGGAGTGGGAGCGGCAGGTCCAGACCTGGAGCCGGCTTCTGCGCGCCCGCCGCGGTGACGTGGAGGGCACCGCACCGCCCGACCGCAACGACGAGTATCTGTTCTATCAGCTGCTGCTGGGCGCCTGGCCGGCGGAGCTGACCGGCGCGTCGGTCGAGCAGATCGACCAGTCGGCGATGACCGCCTTCGCGGAGCGCATCGTCGGCGCCATGACCAAGTCGATGCGCGAGGCCAAGCTGCATTCGACCTGGGCGGCACCCAACGAGGCGTATGAGGGCGCGGTCGTCAGCTTCATCCACGATGCCCTCGACGTCACCCGCCGCAATGCCTTCCTGGAGGCCTTCCTGCCCTTCCAGGCGACACTGGCGCGCATCGGGATGGTCAACGGCCTCGCCCAGACCCTGCTGAAGCTGACCAGCCCCGGCGTGCCCGACATCTACCAGGGCTGCGAGTTGTGGAACCTCAGCCTCGTCGATCCCGACAACCGCCTGCCGGTGGACTATGACGCCCGCCGCAGCCTGCTGGAGGAGGTGGAGGGAATCGTGGAGCGTGACGCCGTCGCCGGTCTGCTGGAGCGCTGGACCGACGGTGCGGTGAAGCTGGCGGTGACCCGGCAGGCCCTGGCGGTCCGGGCGGAAAAGCCGGAGGTCTTCAGCGCCGGCGAGTATCTGCCGCTGGACGCCACCGGCGACCGTGCCGACCATGTGGTCGCCTATGCCCGCCGTGCCGGCGACGACACGGTGGTGGTGGCGGTGCCCAGGCTGGTCGGCCAGTTGGGTGAGAGCCCCGACTGGGGCAATACCGCCATCCCGCTGCCGCGCGGCACACGCTGGCGCAACCGCCTGACCGGGGCGGAACTGGAGGGCAGCGACGCGGTTTCCGCCGCGACGCTGTTCGCCGACCTGCCGGTGGCGTTGCTGTCACGGGAGGGGTGACGATCCGCGAGGATTTGTTGCTCATGGAAAAGGGCGCGCGAGTGATCGCGCGCCCTTCGCTGTCGTCCGACCCTCAGGATCAGCGGGTCGTGCTGCCGGTGCCCGTGGAAGAAGACCCGCCCATCGAACCGGACGGCTGCTGCGTGCCGACCGGGCCGTCGGAGCCGGTGCCCATCGAGCCGCTGTCGCCCATGCTGTTGCCGCCGGTGCCGTTGGTCGAACTGGAGGAGCCGGAGCCGGTCATCGAACCGTTGCCCGAACCGCTGCCGGTCGTCGACCCGCTGGAGCCGCTGGTGCCGGAGCCGTTGCTGTCCATGCCCCCCATGCTGCCGCAGCCCAGTTGGTTGTTATCGGTGCAGGGCGGGTTGGTCTGGTTGGAGTTGGTGGTCGAACCGGCACTGTTGGCGGCCGGGCTGCCGGAAATCGAACCGCTGCTGGCGGCGAAGGCCGGGGCGGCCATCAGGGCCAAGGCAGTTGCGGCGCCGATCATCAGGCTTTTCACGACGATTCCTTTCGCTGTGCTGCCCGTCGACGCCGGTCAGGCGGCTGGGCAGCCGTGGTTTGGGGAACATCGGATTCCAATCGCGGAGGCGAAGCCCGGGCGGGCCGGGAGCCGAGAGCTGCGGGCCGCGGGCCGGGTTCGTCTCCGTATTCCAGGCCACCAACAGCGGCGGGAGAGAATGATCGCGCCGATTTCTTACCCGTCTTCAGATGGCCCACCGATGCCACGCCGGCGGACAGCGGATAAAAAAAGCCCGCCGAACGGCGGGCGTCTCCGGTGTGACGGTCAACCAGCTGGCGGTCAGGCCGAGCGCGCCTTGGGAAGCCCGGCGGTGAAGGCGGCGGAGCCGTGGAAGATCTCCAGCGCGTCCGGCTTTGAGGACGGGCGCAGGCCACCCAGGATCTCCCCGGCGGCGCCGATGGCCTGGACCAGCGCGTCGGGCATCACGGGCTTGCGCAGCAGGCCCATGGCGAAGCTGCGGGCTTCCGCCGCATGATGATCGAAACCGGTCATCAGCAGCGACGGAATGCCGTTCTCCTGCCACAACCGCCGGGCCAGCACGAGGCCGTTCTCCCCACCGGCGAGATTGACGTCGACCAGCGCCAGGTCGGGACATTCGCGGGCGCCGACCCGCGCGGCCTTGGCGGCGTCGCGCAGCGGTCCGACCACGGTATAGCCCGCATTCTCCAGAACGGCCTTCACGGCCGGACCGATCAGCGGATCGTCCTCGACGACAAGCAACTTCAAGACGGCATGCTCCCTTGATCTAACCGAGCGGGCTTATAGCCCGCCCCGTCCGGTTTTCGAAGCCTGTTCGGCTGCGATCCACTGAACCGCCCATGTTTGTCGCGGTTCCGTCCCGTTCAAGAGGTCGAAGGGGTACCCCCTTTCGGCTACGCAGCCCCACTGAACGTCCGGCTTGGAAACATACCCCATCGCCGCCTGTTCTACCCGTACGCGTGAGAGGAAAGAAGCCATGGCATTCGTTGAACTGACAGAGATATCGGGGGATACCGTTCTGGTGAACCCCATCGCCGTCGCCTATCTGCGGGCGACCGCCGATGGCGGGACGGAGCTCCATTTCACTGGGCGGGCGGAGCCACTGCGGGTGCCGGGCGCACCGTCCGACATCGCCCGCACCCTGGAAAACGCGGCCCCCACCCCGCCCGACCCTACCCTGTCGTTGCTGGCCTGATAGGCGCTGTCGGCCTGAAGAACGGCTCAGCCGCGGGGGTAATTGGGTGCCCGCTTCTCGAAGAAGGCGGTGATTCCCTCCGCCGCCTCCGCCCCGTGCAGGGCCTCGACGAAGAAGGCCGCTTCGCGGTCGAGCTGGTCGTCGGCAGCGCCGAAGCCGCTCTCGATCAGCCGCTTCGCCCGGCCGATGGCCAGCGTCGGCCCCTCGGCCAGCCGCTCCGCCCAGGCCAACGCCTCGGCGAGCGCGGTGCCGGGCGCCACCACACGGTTGACGATGGCGAGTTGGGCCAGCCGGGCCGCGCCGATCTTGCCGCCCTCGAACATGATTTCGGCCGCCAGCTGCGGCGTCGCAGCCCGCGCCAGGAAAGCGGAGGCGCCGCCGTCCGGATTCAGCCCGACCTTCACATAGGCCAGCGTGAACACCGCATCCTCCGCCGCGACGATCAGGTCGCACCCCAAAGCGACCGAGAATCCCGCCCCGGCGGCAGCCCCCTCGACCGCGGCGATCACCGGTTTGGGACAGGCGCGCATGGCGCGGGTCCAGCCATGGAAGCGTTCCAGGCTGCCGCGGGTCACCTCCGGGTCGGCCTTGGCGTTGCCGAGCAGCCGGCCCAGGTTGCCGCCGGAACAGAAGCTGCCGTTGGCCCCGGTCAGGACGATGGCGCCCACCCCCGGATCCTCGGCCGCCTGCACCAGCGCGTCGCGGGCGGCGGCCATCATCTCCGGTCCCAGCGCGTTCTTGGTGGCCGCGTCGTCCATGGTCAGCACCATCACCCGGCCCTGGCGCGCGACGGTCAGTTGTCCGCTCATAGTTCGGTTCCCTCCCGGTTTTCGCTGCCCGGCCGGTATTTGAACATGCCTTCCGACGTGGCGATCAGGGCGCCGGTATCGCCGTGGCGGATCTCCGCCGCCACCCCGATGATCTTGCGCCCGCCGCCGCGCGGCCGGCCGGTGGCGACCAGCGTACCGGTGCGCGCCTGCCCCAGGAAGCTCGTCGACAGCGACAGCGTCACCACCCGCCGCACCCGGCCGGGGAAGGGACAATATGTTGCCGAGAATCCGGAAACCGTATCCAAAAGCGTCGCCAGAACCCCGCCATGCACCACGCCGGCCCGGTTCAGGTGGCGGTGGTCGATGGCCATCGTCAGCTCCGCCTCCCCCTCCTCCCAGCGACTCAAGGCGTAGCCCAGCAGGCGCTGGAATCCCGATTCCGGCTCCCCATTCAGCAGATCGTCCATGCCCTGTCCCATCACGCAGCAGTTTCGTGCGCGAAGTAAAGCGCGTGCAGGCGCTCCAGGTCCACCCGGTCGCCGCGTTCGGACAGCACGACCTTGCCCGACTGCATCAGATAGACATGGTCGGCGATCTTCAGTGCCCGGCTCGTGTTCTGCTCCACCAGCAGGATGGTCAGCCCCTCCGCCCGCAAGCGGGCCAGGATGCGGAAGATCTCATCCACCACGACGGGGGCGAGGCCGAGAGACGGTTCGTCGATCAGGCAGACCCGCGGCTGCTCCATCAGGCCGCGGCCGATGGCGAGCATCTGCGCCTCCCCGCCCGACAGGGTGCCGGCGATCTGGCCGCGCCGCTCCGCCAGCCGGGGGAACATGTCCATGACCATTGCCTTGTTGCGCTTCCAATCCCTGCGGCAGCCGCGCGGGAAGGCCCCCATCATCAGGTTGTCCTCCACCGTCATGTCGGGGAAGATCATCCGGCCTTCCGGGATCATCACCAGCCCGTCGGCCACCCGGTCCCAGGTCTTCACCGCCTTGCGGCTCTGCCCGTCGACGCGGACGTCGCCGGAGGTGGCGGGCACCAGCCCCATGATGGCGCGCAGCAGCGTGGTCTTGCCGGCACCGTTCGGGCCGACGATGACCGTGGTCTTTCCGGTCTCCACCGACAGCGAGACGTCCCAGAGCACATTGATCGCGCCGTAGCCGGCCCGAAGCGTCAGGATATCGAGCGCGTTGGTCATGACGCCTCCGCAAGCGTGGTTTCGCCGGTGTAGCTGCGGATCACCTCCGGGTCGCGGAACACCGCGTCGGGGGAGCCGTCGGCGATGATCTGGCCGAAATTCAGCACCAGCACCCGCGGGCACAGCGCGGCGATGGTGGCGATGTCGTGCTCGATGATGACCATGGCGAGGCGGTAGCGGTCGCGCACCGCCGCCAGCCGTTCCATGAAGGCGCGCTTGCCGCTGGTCTCCAGCCCGGCCAGCACCTCGTCCAGCAGGAGCAGGCTGGGCTCGGTCGCCAGCGCCTTGCCGACTTCCAGCGCCTTGTGCTCGGTCAGGGCCAACTCGGTGGTGGCGTCGCGGTCGGCCTTGTCGCGCAGGTTCAGGATGTCGAGGATCTCGTCGATCCGCTTTGGGTCCTTCTTCCCGGCGCCGAAGCGCTGGGCGACCAGCAGGTTCTCCCGCACCGTGCAGTGGCCGAAGGGGCGCGGGATCTGGAAACTGCGGCCGATGCCGAGCCGTGCCCGCTTCCATTCCGGCAGCTTCAGAAGCGAGGTGCCGCGGAAGTCGAGCCGCCCGGCGGTCGGCCGAACCACCCCGGAGATGACGTTGAACAGCGTGGTCTTGCCGGCGCCGTTCGGGCCGACCAGTCCGATGCTCTCGCCCTCGGCGACGGAGAAGGTGGCGCTCTTCAACGCCTGCACCCCGCCGAAATTGACCTGGACGCCTTCAAGCGTGAGCATGGCGGTTCTCCTTCACCGGGCGGCGGCGCAAGGCCGGCATCAGGTCGCCGGGGCTGAACAGGATCATGGCGCAGAGCAGCACCCCCAGGATCATCTGGTGGCCGTGCGGCAGGATCGGCTTGAACAGCAGCTGGTCGACCAGATAGATCGCCAGCGCCCCCACCACCGGCCCCCACACCGTGCGGTAGCCGCCGAAGATGGCGGCGGCGATGGGCAGCACGGTCCAGCCGCTGGAGAAGGCGTAGTCGGGATCGAGGAAGCTGATGAAATGGGCGTTGAAGGCGCCGACCACCCCGGTGATGAAGGCAGACAGCACCAGCATCGCCGCCTTCAGATGCGTGCTGGGTACGCCGACCACGCGGGTGGCGACCTCCGTGTCGTGCATCGCCTTCAGGGCAAGACCCCAGGTGCTGCGCCGGATGGCGTCATAGGCGAGCGCCGCCAGCACGACGATGGTCAGCACGATCAGGTAGCCGCCGGTCTTGTCGCCGAAATCGAAGCCCAGCACGGTGGGAAAGCGCGGGATCGACAGCAGCCCGCCGGCCCCGCCGGTGATGGGGGTCATCTCCGTCGCCAGAATCTGGAAGATGTGCGCATAGGCCAGGATCGCGAGCGCGAAATAGGGGCCGCGCAGCCGCAACGCCGGCAGCATGGCGATGGAGGACACCGCCGCCCCCACCCCGCCCAGCAGCATGGATGCTGTGACCGGCACCCCCAGCTTCATCGCCAGCACGGCCGAAGTGTAGGACCCCACACCGAAGAAGGCGGCGTGACCGAAGCTGACCATGCCGCCGAGATTGCCCAGCAGCGCCCAGGCCACCGCCACCCCGGCGATGGTCAGCGCCGCGACGATCAGCCCCAGCACATAGGCGTTGCCGCCGAAAGCCAGAGGCACGCCGACATAGGCGACGGCGAGCGCCGCGATCAGGACGATGCGGTTCATGAGATTCGTGGTCATCGCGCCAGGGCCCTCCCGCCGCCGAACAGGCCCGAGGGCGAGACGAACAGCACGACCAGGAACAGGATCATTCCCGCCAACTCCTGCAGCGAGGCCGACAGATAGGTGACCGTCAGCGATTCGATGACGCCGATCATGACGGCGCCGATCAGCACGCCGGGGATCGACCCCATCCCGGCCAGCACGGTGATGATGAAGGCCTTGACCGTCAGCACATGGCCGAGCGCCGGGAAGACGGTCTTGCCGGTGTAGATGGCGAAACCGGCGAAGGTGGCGAGCAGGGCGGCGATCATGAAGGACAGGATCTCGATCTTGCGCGGGTTGACGCCCATCAGCGTCGCCGCCGCCCGGTTCGACGACAGCGCCCGCACCGCGCGTCCCTGCCAGGAATGGTTCAGCCACCACCAGACCCCGGCCATCAGCACCAGCCCGCCGACGAAGGCCGCGACCTCCGCGTTCATCGCGAACAGCGTGTCGGCGACCACCATGGAGTCCTGGAACCAGGGATCGGAGGTCGACCGGATATCGGCCGCCCAGATCGACAGGATGGTGTTGGTCAGGATGATCCCCAGCCCGAAGGTGAGGATCAGCGAGTTGATCTCGCGATCCTGATCGATGCGGCTGAGCAGGGCATAGACAAGCGCCGATGCCGCAGCGACGATCACCAGCGCCACCGGGATGGCCAGCACCGGAGAGACGCCATAGTTTGATTCCGCGGCGTAGGCGACGTAGGCGGCCAGCAGCACCAGCTCGCCATGGGCGAGGTTGATGACTCGCATGGTCCCGAACACCAGCGCCAACCCGACCGCCACGGTCGCGTAATAGCCGCCGGCGAGCAGGCCGGAGAACAGTGCCTGGAGCGTCAGTTCAAGCATGGATTACGCCCTGTTGGGGGTGGCGATAAAGCCCTCTCCCGGGGCGGGAGAGGAACTATGTGCTCACCACGGCACCGCCGGGAAGTTCATCTTTCCGTTGGCGGCGTCCTGCGGCCAGACCAGGACCACCTTGCCGCCCTGGTGCTGGCCCATGCGGTGGGTGAAGTTCAGGTTGTCGCCATTCTTGTCGAAGGTGACGCGGCCGATCAGGGTGTTGGTGTCGGTCTTGCGGAGTTCGTCCGGCAGGCCGCCCTTGCCCAGCGTCCCGGCAGCGTCGGCGCGAACCACGGCGTCGATCAGCAGGCGGGTCTGGACATAGCCGAACTGGCCCAGATAGTCGGGGTCCTTGTTGAACAGCGTCTTGTAGGTCGCGGCGAACTCCACCGCCTCCGGCTGGGTGAATTCCACCGGGTAGGGCAGCATGGAGGTGCCGTAGACATTCTCCATCAGGTCGGGGAATTCCTTGGCCATCTGCGCGGTGGCGAGCGACCAGACACCGACCACCGCCTTGACCTGCGGCTTCAGCACCTTGGATGCCCGCAGGATGCCGACATAGTCGTTCTCGTAGCCGACCATGGCGATGGTGTCGGGGCGGTCCTGCAGCTTCACCTTGTTCATCAGCGGCTTGAAGTCGCTGGTGGAGGCATCGAACTCGTGCATGCCCACGGTGACGCCCTTGGCGGTCAGCGCGGTATTGACCTGTTTGGCGAGGCTGCTGGTGGCGTCCTTGTTCAGGTAGACGATGGAGACCTTCTTGGCGCCCATGTCCTGCAGCAGGCCGATCATGGCCAGTGCATAGCCGTCGGTGTTGTTGATGCGGAAGAAGGTGGGATAGCCGCGCTGGGTCAGCTCCGGCGACACACCGCCCGAGGTGATGTAGACCAGCCCGGCCTTCTGCGCCGCCTCCGACGCCGGGCCGATGATGTTGGAGCCATAGCCGCCGGTGATCGCCACCACCCCGTCGCCGACCAGCTTCTCCACCGCCGCCACCGCCTTGGCGGGGGAGGTCTCGTCGTCGATGGTCTGGACCTTGAAGCTGTGCTTGCCGGCATAGCTCTTGTTCGCCATCTCGACGGCGACGGCGATGCCTTCATGCATGCCCTGGCCGACACGGGCGAGGCTGCCGGTCAGCGGCAGTTCGGAGCCCAGCAGGAATTCCTTGGCCTGCGCCGTACCGGCGCCGAGCGCCACCGAGAGGGCCAGGGCCGAGACTGTCACGAGATGGGCAAGTGTCCGCTTCATGGTCTTTTGTCCTCCCACAGGATTTTGTTGTTTTCGGCGTTGTTCGTTGGATCAGGCGGCCATCACCTCGGCGGCCAACGCCCTGAGGCCGCTTTTCAGCAGCTTGCCGGTCGGGCTGGCCGGCAGGGCGTCCATGGCGACGATGCGCGACGGGCGCTTGTAGGGGGCCAGCCGTTCGGCGGCCCATGCTTTCAGCTCGTCCTCCGAGGCGCTGCGGCCGGGGACGAACTGGACGAAAGCCACCACCTCCTCGTTGCCGGCGACGGCATGGCCGACGACGGCGGCCAGCGTCACCGCCGGGTGACTGGTCAGCACGCCCTCCACCTCCTCCGGATAGACGTTGAAGCCGGAGCGGATGACGATCTCGCGGATGCGGCCGACCACCGTGACGCAGCCGTCCGGCTCCAGCCGGGCGACGTCGCCGGTCTTCAGCCAGCCGTCGTCGGTGATGACCCCGGCGGTCAGCGCCGGCTCGCGGTAGTAACCGAGCATCACGTTGGGCGCGCGGACCCACAGTTCCCCCGGCTCGCCCTCGGCCACGTCCCGGCCGGTGGCATGGTCGACGAAGCGCATCTCCACCAGCGGCAGCGCCGGACCGATGGAGGTGTCGCCGCGCGGCGCGTCCAGCCGGGTCTGCGTCACCGTCGGCGAGCATTCGGTCAGGCCGTAGCCGTTGTGCAGCGGCAGGCCGAAGACCCGCTCCACCGCAAGCTTGAGGTCGAGGTCCAGAACCGAACCGCCCGACGACAGGTAGCGCAGGGCCGGCGCATCCGGCGTCCGGCCGGTGACGGTGGCGTGCTCCACCAGCTTGGCGTACATGGCTGGAACACCTTGGAACACGCTCACGCCATCCTGTTCCAAGGCCTGCCAGACGGCAGCGGGGGCGAAGCGGGGGACCGTGTGCAGGCAGCCGCCGGCATAGAGGGTGCCGAGGCAGGTGGAGGCCAGCCCGAAGACATGGCTGACCGGCAGCACGCCATAGGTGCGGTCGCTGGGGCCCAGCCCGCGCATCCAGCCCGAGACCGACGCGACGAACAGCAGCCCGCGGTGCGACAGCATCACGCCTTTCGGCTTGCCGGTGGTGCCGGAGGTGTAGATCAGCGCACCGACCTGCCGCTGGTTGCCGGCATGGACCGGCTCCGGATCGGCGTCCAGCAGCGGACCGACCGCCATCGCCGGCAAGTCCATATCGCCCAGCGGTTCGGCGCCATGGCGGGCGGCATGGGCGGCGGCGTCGGGGGATACCGCATCGGTATAGAAGATCCGGCGCGGCCGGCAGTGGTCGCGGATGCCGTCGATCTCGCGGTCGGACAGGCGGGCGTTGACGATGACGGCCCAAGCATCGCGCTCGCTCGCCGCCAGGATCAGGGTGACGGCGGCGAGGCCGTTCTCGCAGACGATCATCACCCGGTCGCCGCCGCGCACCCCCAGCCGGTCGAAATGGCCGGCGGCGCGCCCGACCGCCCCGGCAAGCCGGAGATAGCTCCACTCCTGCACTCCGTCGAACAGGGCTGGGGCGTCCGGCGTCCGCTCCGCCCAGGCGAGTGCGGCGTGGCTGATGCGCGGCGGCAGCGCCGCCACCATGCGAGCGAAATCGGGAACCGGCCGGCCTGCGGTCATGCGGCCTCCCGGATCATGTTGCGGGCGATGACGAGCTGCTGGATCTGGGTGGTGCCCTCATAGATGCGGAACAGGCGGACGTCGCGGTAGAAGCGCTCGATCCCATAATCGGCGATGTAGCCGGCGCCGCCATGAATCTGCACCGCCCGGTCGGCGACGCGCCCCACCATCTCCGTCGCGAACAGCTTGCAGCAGGCGGCGTCGGTGTTGACGTTCTGCCCGGCGTCGCGGCGGCGCGCCGTCTCCAGCACCATGCAGCGGGCGGCATAGGCCTCGGCCCGGCTGTCCGCCAGCATCGCCTGGATCAGCTGGAACTCGGCGAGCGGCTGGCCGAACTGCTTGCGCTCCATGGCGTAGGACAGGCTGTCGCGGATCAGCCGCTCCGCCAGCCCGACGCAGACGGCGCCGATGTGAAGCCGGCCGCGGTCCAGCACCTTCATCGCCGTCTTGAAACCCTGCCCTTCCCGCCCGCCCAGGATGGCGCTGGCCGGAACGCGGCAATCCTCGAAGATGACGTCGCAGGTGTGAGCGCCCTTCTGGCCCATCTTCCTGTCGATGGGGCCGAGCGACAGGCCGGGCGTCCCCGCCTCCACCAGGAAGGCCGACACGCCGCGGGCGTCGCGGCTGTCCAGGTCGGTGCGGGCGAAGACGGTGAAGAGGCCGGCCTGCGGCGCGTTGGTGATGTAGCGCTTGGTGCCGTTCAGGATGAAATGGTCGCCGTCGCGTCGCGCGGTGGTGCGGAGCGAGCCCGCATCCGATCCCGATTCCGGCTCGGTCAACGCGAAGGCGCCGACGATCTCGCCCGCGGCCAGACGCGGCAGGTAGTTGCGCTTCTGCTCCTCCGTTCCGTCGATGACGATGCCCTGGGAGCCGATGCCGTTGTTGGTGCCGATCAGCGAGCGGAAGGCCGGCGAGGTCTGGCCCAACTGGAAGGCGACCTGCACCTCGTCCGCCATCGACAGGCCGAGCCCGCCATACTCTTCCGGGATCGACAGGCCGAACAGGCCCATCTCGCGCATCGCGGCGATCACCTCGGCCGGAATGGCGTCGTCCTCCGCCACCTTATGTTCCAGCGGGACCAGCTTTTCGCGGACGAAGCGCCCCAGCGTGTCCAGCAGTTGATCCAAAACGTCCTTGTCCAAGGCCATGCGTGCTCTCCGTCCGGGGAGAATGATTTCAGGGGAAACCAAGGATCGAGGGGGCGCCGCCTCATCTGTTCGTTGGCCACGCTGACAGATGAGGTGGGGGCTGTCAACAAAATGAAATTGTGTTTCGTTATACGGAATAAACTGACCCAACCGAAGGTCTGCTCCGCGTCGTTGCAGGCTTGCCAGCCAGAGCGAACCGGTTAACCTTTCCCGCAAATCATTGGAGGGTTTGGGATGATCGACCTTTATTTCTGGCCGACGCCGAACGGCCACAAGATCACGATCTTTCTGGAAGAAGCCGGACTGGATTACCGGTTCGAGCCGGTGAACATTTCCAAGGGCGACCAGTTCAAACCGGAATTCCTGGCCTTCTCGCCCAACAACCGCATGCCGGCGATCATCGACCACACCCCGGCCGATGGCGGCGAGCCGATCACCGTCTTCGAATCCGGCGCCATCCTGGTCTATCTTGCCGAGAAGACCGGCAAGTTCCTGCCCGCCGACGTGCGCGCACGCAAGACCGTTCTCGAATGGCTGTTCTGGCAGGTCGGCGGTCTCGGCCCGATGGCCGGCCAGAACCACCATTTCGTCCAGTACGCGCCGGAGCGCATTCCCTACGCCATGGAGCGCTACGTCAAGGAGACCGGGCGCCTCTATGGCGTGATGGACAAGCGTCTGGCCGACAACGAGTTCCTGGGAGGATCGGAGTTGTCGATCGCCGACATGGCCAGCTATCCGTGGATCGTCCCCCACCAGCGCCAGCAGCAGGATCTGGACAGCTTCCCGAACCTGAAGCGCTGGTTCGACGCGATCAGGGAGCGGCCGGCGGTGGTGCGCGCCTATGAAAAGGGGCAGGCCGTGAATCCCAGCGGCACGCCCACGGTGAATGACGAGAGCAAGAAGATCCTGTTCGGCCAGTCCGCCGACACGGTCAAGCGCTGACCTGCGGCGCCCCAGGGGAAATAGCATTCGCCGACGGTTGCCCTCTCCCGCCCCGGGAGAGGGAAGCGTCTGCAAGCGCCGGCCCGGTTCCATCCGCCGGGCCGGCGTGTTGGTATAGGGTCTCAATCTTTTGCGGCATCCTTTCGCGCCGCACAGGCTTTCGGGTGCCCCCGGCGTAGACGGGACCGTTTGTCAGACGAGCGTGTTGTTTTCGGTAGGGAATATCTTCCGGAGACGCCGCGCCGATGAGCATCTGGCCCCGCACCGACTCCGACGGCATCGCCAACGATACGGCGACCGGCACGGCCATCCAATCCACCCCCTCTGCCACCATCGACATCGACCTGCATCCGCTGCCTCCCCTGCCCAAGCTGGCGCAGGCCTGGGCGGATCTGGAGGCGCGCGCCGACTCTTCCTTCTTCCTGTCCTGGTCATGGATCGGCCCCTGGCTGTCGCAGATGCCGGCAGGCATCGAAGCGCGGCTGCTGCTTGCCCGGCGGGGGGGCGAACTGGTCGGGCTGGCCGTGCTCTGCCCGCGCAGGCGGCGGCGTCTCGGCCTGCTGCCCAGCCGGTGCTGGATGCTGCACGAGACGGGTGACCGCGGCTATGACCGGCTCTTCATGGAGTATAACGGCATCCTCGCCGACCGCCGCTTTGCCGACGAGGTGACGGATGCCGCCCTGCACTGGCTGGGCGACCGGCTGTCCGCCAATGACGAACTGGTGCTGGGTGGGCTGACCCCGGCGGCGGAACGTGCCGCCCGGCGCGTGGCGGCGCGGACCGGCCACTCTGTGCAGTTGCGCATCGCCGATTCCGCGCAATGGGTGGATCTGGCGCCGGTCAGGGCGACAGGCGGCGATTTCCGGGCCGGGCTCGGCCGCAACACGCGGGCTGTCGTGAACCGCAGCGAACGGCTCTACCGTGACCGCGGCACGCTGGACTACCGCGTCGCCACGACCGTGGAGGAGGCGCTGGAGGATTTCGCCGGGCTGGAGGTCTTGCATCAGGCCGGCTGGCAGGCCCGCGGGCAAGCCGGCGCCTTCGCCAACCCGGCCTTCCGCCCCTTCCACGAACAGTTGATCGCGCAAGGGGTGCCGAGCGGCGCGGTGCGCCTGTGCCGGATCAGCGCCGGCGGCCGGCCCGTCGGCTATCTCTACAACTTCGTCCACCGCAACAGAGTCCTGAACTACCAGGGCGGCTTCGCTTTCGAGACGGACAACCGCCTGAAGCCGGGTTTGCTCAGCCATGTGCTGGCCATCGAGGACGCGCTGGCGCGCGGCGAGGATTGCTACGACTTCATGTCGACCCCGGCCGGACACAAGCCGCTGCTGTCCAATGCCGAACAGCCGATGAACTGGCTGACGCTCGGCCCCGACCGGATCAGCCGGCGGGTGGAGGCGCATTGCCGACGGGCGCGTGCACTGATGGTCGATGCGGTCAAACGGTCGCTGCGCGGCTGGACCGCGCCGGCAAAGGGCATCTGAGGGGGGAGGCGTGCGAATGACCAAAAGGAAGAGCGGGGCACCGGCCTGCGTGCTGGGCGACATGGATCTGGTGCGCCCGCTGGGACTGGCGGGTGTCCGCTGCGCCGTGGTCGGGCCGCCCGGCGGCGCCACCGCCCATTCCCGCTTCACCGAGCGGCTGATCCCGTGGGAGGGCGGCTGTGACGAGGCGCTAGTGGGCCGCCTGCTGCGTTTCGGCGCCGCCCAGCCCGACAAGCCGGTTCTCTATATGGAGGAGGATGCCCAGCTGCTGATGGTGTCGCGCCATCGCGACCGGCTGGCCGCCGTCTTCCGCTTCGCGCTCGCCGACGGCGATCTGGTGGAGACGCTGGTCGACAAGGGCCGCTTCCAGGCGCTGGCGGAACGCTTGGACCTGCCGGTCCCGCGCACCCGGCGGCTCCGCCCGCTGCCCGGCAGCGAGGCGCCCGAGCTGGATCTGCGCTATCCCGTGATCGTCAAGCCGCTGACCCGCCGGCCGCCCTGGGACGAGATCGAGGGGCTGGGCAAAGCGATCCGGCTGGAGGGGCCGGAGGAACTGCGCGCGCTCTGGCCGCGGCTGATCCCCGTCGGCATCGACCTGCTGGCGCAGGAGCTGATCCCCGGACCGGAGACGCGGATTGAAAGCCACCATGTCTATATCGATGCCGGCGGCACCGTGGCGGGCGAGTTCACCGGACGCAAGATCAGGACCTACCCGGTCGATTACGGCCACAGCACCGCGCTGACCATCACCGACATCGACGGCGAGGGGGCCGACGTCGCGGCGCTGGGGCGGGAGATCGCCGCGCGCATCGGCCTTCGCGGCGTCGCCAAGTTCGATTTCAAGCGCGATCCCGATGGCCGCCTGCACCTGCTGGAGATCAACCCGCGCTTCAACCTTTGGCACCATCTGGGCGCCGTCGCCGGGGTGAACCTGCCGGCCATCGTCCATGCCGACCTGACCGGCCGCCCCCGCCCTGCCCCGGCCAAGGCACGGCCCGGCGCCTGCTGGTGCCACATCAGCAAGGACCGGCTGGCGGCGCGCGACAGCGGCGTGCCGACGGCGCACTGGCTCGCCTGGGTCGCGCGGTGCGAGGCGAAGGCGATCGCCCCCGACGACCCGATGCCTTTCCTGCGGTCGAAGCTGGACCGGCTGCTCGCCCGCTTCCCCGGCGCCGCCCGCCCGCCCCGCCTTGCCAAGCCGTGACCGAGACCCATGAAGATCGCACTGATCTCCGACATCCACGCCAATCTGGAAGCCTTGCAGGCGACCCTCGACGCCATCCGGGCAGAGGGGGTGGAGCGTATCGTCTGCCTGGGCGACATCGTCGGCTACAACACCGATGCCGCCGCCTGTGTCGCCCTGCTCCGGCAGGCGGGGGCGGTCTGCATCGCCGGCAACCATGACCGGGCGGTGACCGGCGCCATCGGGACCGGGGGGTTCAGCGGTCCGGCCGCGCGCGCCGTCGCCTGGACCCGGCAGCGGCTGGACGAGGACAGCCGCGCCTTCCTGTCCGACCTGCCGCTGACCGCCGTGGTCGATGGCGCGCTGATCGCCGTCCATGGCGCCCTGCACCCGGAGGAAGGAAAGGAGCTGGTGCGGCTGGACGACGACGACAAGCGCGCCTTGAGTCTCCAGGCGCTCGCCGGCCATCCGTCGGGAGCGCGGATCTGCGCCTTCGGCCATACCCACCGCGCCGGGCTGTGGGAGTGGCGGCACGGCTCGGTGCGGCCGGTCCCGCTGGACGGCGGCGCGACGCTGCAACCCGATGCGGTCTATCTGCTGAACCCCGGCACGGTGGGCGAGCCGCGCGGGACGGACCAACGCGCCTGCTTCGCCTGTTTCGACAGCGACGCCGGGCACGTCACCCTGCACCGCGTCGCGTATGCGCGCCGGGCGACGCTCGCCAAGACGCGGCGGGCCGGGCTGGCGCCACGTTTTGCCGCAGTCCCGGCGCCGTTGCGCATGAAGTTGATTGGAATTCTAAGGACTCTCGGAGTGTATGAGTGGGTGAAACGGACACTTCCTTCCCGCGTGCCATCAATATGACAGTCCCGTAACGCGGCTTTGCTTCTACAGCGGCACCGAAATGCGCATAATCCGGCACGGGGGGCCAATGGTGACGCCGGGCTATGGACAACATCGGTATTGGAAGCGGCGCTGCCGGCGGGATGCGGTCCCGGCCCGGCAGTACATTGTCATCCCTGATCGCCCCGCTCGCGCTGGGTCTTGCCCTGTGCCTTGCGTTTGGCGCCGCCCCGTCGCACGCCCAGCAGGCTAATCCCGCGGCGACACCGCCGACCGCGGAAAGCGCCACGGTCAAGCTGACCATCCTTTACGCCCAGGGCACCACCGACCTGAATGAGACCGGCGGGCGCGGCGGCATGGCCCGTCTGGCCGGTACGATCCGGCAGGAACGGAACTCCCACCGGCATGTCCTGGCCCTGCATGGCGGCCAGACGCTGGCCCCGTCGGTGCTGGCCTTCTACGACCAGGGCGCGCACATCATCGACCTGCTGAACGGCATGACCATCGATGCGATGGCCGCGCTGAACCGCGAATTCCACCATGGCGACGACCAGCTGAGCGCCCGCGCCTTCGAGGCCGGGTTCCCCATCGTCACCACCAACACGCTCGACCGCTCGACCGGGCGCACTCCGGACGGCCTGGAGGAAGCGGTGGTGCTGACCGCCGGGCCGCTGCGCATCGGCGTTCTGGCCGCAACCCCCGTGCTGACGCGGGAGACCACCCGCACTCAGCGCACGGAGTTCCGCGATCCAGTCGCCGCACTGGCCGCCAAGGCCGCGGCGCTGCGGGCCGAGGGGGTGGATCTGGTGGTGGCGATGACCGGCTATGCCGGCGACACCCACCGCAGCATCCTGGCCGCCCGCCCCGCCGACATCGTGCTGTACCAGGATCGCAGCCGCCCGTTCGCCGTCGACTATGACGGCCGGTTCCTGTCCGCCACCGTCGGTCCGCAGGCGGGATGGGTGCTGGCGCTCGACCTGACGGTGGAGCGTACGGCGCAGGCCGACGGCACGACACGGGTGATCTGGACCCCTTCCCCCCGGCTGATCGACACCGCCGCCGTCGCGCCCGACGCCGCCGCCGACATCCAGGCCAAGGCCTATGCGGCGCGGCTGGACACCATGCTGAGGATGGAAGTGGGACGTCTCACCGGGCCGATCGACACCCGCAAGGAAGCGGTGCGTACCGGGGAGAACGCCTTCGCCAACGCCGTCGTCGACATGCTGCGCGCGGCGCTGGACGCCGATGTGGCGCTGATCAACGGCGGGGGCATCCGCGGCGACCGCCGGTATCCCGCCGGCGCCCTGCTGACCCGCCGCGACATCTATGCCGAGCTTCCCTATCACGATGTCGGCGTGGTGCTGGACGTTACCGGGCAGCAGCTGTGGGATGCGGTGGAAAGCGGCGTATCGGCGGTGGAGCAGTTGCAGGGCCGCTTCCCGCACCTGTCCAACGCCCGTGTCGAAATCGACCTGAGCCGGCCGCCCGGCCAAAGGCTGCGCAGCCTGTCGGTCGACGGCAAGCCGGTCGGCCTGTCCACCCGCTATCGGCTGGCGACCAGCAGCTTCCTGGCGGCCGGCGGCGACGGCTATGGCATGCTGGTCGGGGCCCCACGGCTGGTGGAGGACCGCAACACGGACTTCGTCTCCACCCAACTGATCGGCCAAATCACCCGCGATGGAGAATTCGTTCCGCGGCTGGATGGCCGGATGACGGTGAGGCGGTGATGGACGGCATGGCTTCCTCGATCGCCGAGCGTCCGCCGCGACCCGGCACATTGACCCAACCGGAGCCCCAGCCGGGAGCCCATCCGCAGGCGCGGCAGGTGCCGCAATTCCCGCCGCCGAACCGGCCGCGCCGTTTCGGCATCGCCGTGCGCATCACGCTGGGGCTTTCGGTGATGGCCCTGCTGGTGGTGCTGATCGGCGGCGTGTCGATGTCGTCCTTCCGCCTGTTCCGGGCGGAGGTGACGGCCCTGTCGACCACCACCCTGCCGGAGGTCATCGCCAGCGCCGATCTGCATGGGTCCCTGCAGAAGCTGGTGGCGCAGCTGCCGCAGCTCGCCGCCGCCCCTTCGAGCCCGCAGCGCCGCTCCATCTATGACGGGTTGGTGACGGAGCTGGATTCGATGCAGCTCCTCGTCGCCCGCATGCGCGGGCTGATGAAGGAGAGCGGCAATGAGGATGGCGAGCGCGACGACAATATCCGCCTGCTGGAGCAAACCCGCTCGACCCTGCTGATCCTGGCCGCCAGCGTTGCCGACCTGAATGCCGAAGTGACGCGCCAGATCGAATATGGCGACCGTCAGGCCGAGGCGGCGCGGGGGTTGAGCCGGCTGGCCGCCTCGATCGAGAGCATGCCCGACACCGGCGCCTGGGCCGTCCGCATCGGCGCGCTGATGGCGCGGGCGGCGGGCGCCACGCAGCTGGACCATCTCAGCCGGCTGAAGGGCGAAGCGCGGGCGGCCGAACGCACGCTGGCGGATCTGGCACGCCTGTCCGCCGACGCGCCGGACACGACCGGACAGATGATGTCGACCGTGCAGGAGGAGCTGTTCTCGCTGCTGATCGCGCCGGGCGGGCTGTTCCACAGCGCCATCGACCGGCTGCAGGCGCGCAACCGCGCCCAGGCACTGACCGGTCAGGCCCGCGTGCTGGTGGAGACGGTCGAACGGTCCACCCGCACTCTGTACGATTCGATCCGCGACCAGTCCGCCCAACGCACCGACGCCTTGGCAGACCTGATCGCGGAGCGGTCGCGCACGGTGATGATGCTGGCCGGCGCGTCGATCATCCTGGCGGTCTGCGTCTATTTCATCTTCCGGCATTTCCTATCCTCGCGGCTGGTGGCGATGAACCGGGCGGTGGTGGCCCGGCTGTCGGCGAACCAGGAGGGTGCCGGCCGGCAGCGGACCGACGGGGCGGTCCCGGACCGCCCGGGGACGAAGATTCCCGTGCCGGTGGACGGCGACGACGAGATCACCGACATCGGCGCCTCCATCCGCTATTTCATCGACGAGATCGACCGGCGCCAGCGGGCGCTGGCGGACAACGAGCGGCGGTTCCGCGATCTGGTCGAAGGATCGATCCAGGGCATCATCATCCACCGCGACTTCCATCCGCTCTATGCCAACGACAGTTTCGCCACCATGCTCGGGCTGACGGTGACCGAGGTGATGGCCCTGCCGTCCCTGCTGTCGCTGGTGCCGGTGGACGAACGCAACGGGCTGATCGACAACCACGACCGGCTGCTGGACGGCGGGTCGACGCCGCGTCGCCGCATCCGCGCCTGCCGTCCCGACGGCGGCAGCCTGTGGGTGGAGCTGACCGGCCGGCGGGTCGACTGGATGGACGGTCCGGCGATCCAGGCGGTGGTGGTCGACGTCACCCGCGAGGTGGAGGCGGAGAATGCGCTGCGCCAGTCGCGCGACGCCGCCGAACGCGCGCTCTGCGAACTGAAGGCGACCCAGGCCAGCCTGATCCAGGCGGAAAAGATGGCGTCGCTGGGCCAGCTGGTCGCCGGCGTGGCGCATGAGGTGAACACCCCCATCGGCATCACCATCACCGGCGCCTCCCAGCTGCAGGCGCTGATCGAGGAGTTGTCGCAACGCCATGCCGCCAGCGCGTTGAAGAAGTCCGACTTCCAGCGCTTCCTCAGCGACGGCATGGAGATGGCGAACCTGATCCTGTCCAACAGCACCCGCGCCGCCAATCTGGTGCAGAGCTTCAAGCTGGTCGCCGTCGACCAGTCCAGCGACGAACGCCGCGCCTTCCTGCTGCGGGACTATATCGACGAGCTTCTGCGCAGCCTGCATCCGACATACAAGGCGCGGGCGGCGCTGACCATCTCCGTCGACTGTCCGGTCGACCTTGAACTGGACGGCTATCCGGGCGCGCTGTCGCAGATCCTGACCAACCTGATCATGAACGCGCTGATCCACGCGCTGGACCCGGAACTGCCCGGCCGCATCGCGATATCCGCCCGGCCTTGCGCCGGCGACATGGTGGAGCTGTCGGTCGCCGACGACGGCAACGGCATCGCGCCGGAGGTTCTGCCGAAGATCTTCGATCCCTTCTTCACCACCCGCCGCGGCAGCGGCGGCAGCGGGCTTGGGTTGCACATCGTCTACAACCTGGTGACCGGCCGCCTGCACGGCACAATCGAGGTGGAGAGCCGCCCCGGCCAGGGCACCCGCTTCACCCTGCGGTTCCCCCGAGTCATCGACGCCGCCTGAAGGCCGCCCGCCGTCGGAGGCATGCGCGGGCCGGCCGGAACATGCCCGCGCATGTCCACCGGCTACCGAAAAGCCCCCGGTCGGGCCGACGGCCGAAAAGGCGTGCAAACCTTCGGTTTCCTATACAAGCTTCCTGAGTTCTTCTCGCCATAAGGGAGCTTGGACCAAATGAATTTCACGCGACGCGATTTCATGGCGTCCACCGCCGCCGTTGCGGGCGCTTCGATGCTGCCCTTCGGTCCGGTGCGGGCTGCCACGGCCAAATACATCCGCTACAGTGCCACCAGCGACGAAGGCAAGGCGATGCTCCGCAGCTACGCCATCGCCGTCCGCCGGATGGTCGACCTTCCGCCGGAACATCCGCACAACTGGTTCCGCAACGCCTTCGTCCATTTCATGGACTGCCCGCACGGCAATTGGTGGTTCTACGTCTGGCACCGCGGATATATCGGCTATTTCGAGGAGACGGTGCGCAAGTACAACGACAGGCCCGACAGCTTCGCCTTCCCCTATTGGGATTGGACGGTGCTGCCCCAGATTCCCGATGAGATGTTCGACGGTGCGCTGACGCCGGTCAGCGAAAGCTTCCAGCCCTACACCAAGGACCTGAACACCTTCACCGCCTACATCAAGCCGGCGATGAAGAAGTATTGGGACACGCTGAACGCGGCGCAGCGCAAGCAGCTGGACATCCGCGGCTACAGCAGCTTCGACAAGCTGTGGGACGATGTCACCGGCTGCAGCCACGGCACCTGCGATCCCGGCAACGAAGCCTTCGCCGCCACGAAGCGGGCGCGCTACCTGACCCGCGAGAATCCGAAGCTGGACGACAAGACGGCCAAGGCCTGCTCGCCGCACACGGTGCTGACCGGGCTGCTGCCGGTCGATTACTACAATCAGGACGCGACGCGCAGCTTCACCAGCTCCTAGACGGTGTCGCACAACGTCATGCCGGGCAAGGACACCCAGTTCTCGGTCCTGGAAGGCCAGCCGCACAACCTCGTCCACAACTATATCGGCGGCGTCGGCCCGTGGGACCCGGGTCCCTACGGCAACATGACCAACTTCCTGTCGCCGGTCGATCCGGTGTTCTTCCTGCACCATTCCAACATGGACCGGCTGTGGGACGTGTGGACGCGCAAGCAGCAGCGGCTGGGCCTGCCGATCCTGCCGACCGACAAGGAGGAACTGTCGCAGCTCTCGCGCGAACCCTTCCTGTTCTTCGTTCGCGCCGACGGCAGCTATGTCCTCGACGGCAGGGCCGGTGAGTATCTCGGCACCGAGCGGTTCCAGTACGAGTACCGGCATGGCTTCGGCGACGTGGAATCGGCACAGGTGGCGGCAGCCAAGCCGCCCGCCGCGGTCTCTGCCGCGGGCCCCGCCACGGTCAAGGGCTCGGTGGCGAAGGGCGTCGGCTCCGTCCAGCTATCGGCCGCAGCGGCCGGTCCGGTGGTGATGGCGGTCAAGGTGACGCGCCCGGCCGGCAAATCGGCGCCGCGGACCTTCGATCTGCTGATCAATGCACCGGCCGGCGTGACGAAGGTGGAGGCCGACAGCCCCTATTATGGCGGCACCATCGGCTTCTTCGGCCCGGCGATGCACGGCATGGCGGACGACGCGACCTTCACGCTGCCGCTGCCGCAGACCACGCGCACCGCCGCCCTTGCGGCGAGCCCGTCCGGGCAGGCCGCGAACGCCCCGCCGGCACCGACGACGCTGGAGGTCCGACTTGTCCCCACCCACAGCCCGACCGCCGCGGCACCTTCGATCAAGGGGGTCTCGCTCCACACCCTGTAAGCTGTTGCGATCCCGCCTGTTGCGGGCCGTCCTGCTCGCGGTGCTGGTCCTTGCCGGCCAGCCCGCGGGCGCGGACCCGGCACGCACACCCGCCCTGCTGGATGGAAACGGCGAGACGACGCTCACCCTGCCGCATCCGCTGCGGCAGGGAGGGGCCATCGTCCTGGCGGTCACCCTCGGCCGGATTTCCCGCGGGCAGACCGTGGAGATCACCACCGCGGACGGCCGCCCAATCGGGGTGGCGGCTCCGTTCGGCCCCCAGCGGAATCAGGGTGCCGGGACCTTCACCATTCCGGTTCCGGCCGATGCCGTGCGCGACGGCCGCCTCGCGCTGCGCCTGCGCGTCACCACCCACGATGCTCCGCCCCGCCC
>JBKHVJ010000240.1:0-17840 GCA_046570145.1 Alphaproteobacteria bacterium | reverse complement strand
AGGCCTCCGCAGCCAAATCCTCCTTGGACGCGAACTGGCCGTAGAAGCCGCCATGGGTCAGCCCGGCCTCCTTCATCAGGTCGGCGACGCCGATCCCGTTGAAGCCGCGTTCGCGGAACAGGGCGCTCGCCACCTCCACGACCCGGCGCCGGTTCTCCGCCGCCTGTTCCTTGCTCACCCGCATGATGCACCTTCCGTAGCGGTCGCCCGGCCATCGTCTCGCTGAAAACTCTCCGGGCGCCATCAACCAATTATATGACGCTCATCATCATTTATCCAATCATGACGCTCATGATTTAACTGGTCATGGCAGGGCGCCGCCTGTCCGGGCGTGTTCCCGATGGAAGGGGCGATCCAAGCCGTGCCCCTTCCCCGGTCGACAGCCAGTCGGCGATCAGCCCCGCTCGACGCAGAGGGCCACGCCCATGCCGCCACCGATGCACAGGGTGGCAAGGCCCTTCTTGGCGTCGCGCCGGCCCATCTCGTGCAGCAGGCTGACCAGGATGCGCGCGCCCGACGCGCCGATGGGATGGCCGAGCGCGATGGCGCCGCCATTGACGTTCACCCGGTCCTCGTCCCAGCCCATCCCGGCATTGACCGCCAGCGCCTCGCGGATCGCGGCGGCGCCAAGCTCATGGGCGGGGACGGCAGCCAGCCCGCCGTTGAAACTGCCGATGGCGGTGCGGACCGCGCTGGCGATGACGATCTCGGTCATGGTTTCCGGCTCCCCTTATGCGGCTGCGTTGCGGACGGCGTCCACATGGCTGGAGGCCGCGGTGATCAGCCCCGGTCCCTGCGGATGGACACGGTTGACCTCGTTGAAGGCATGGATCTGCGCTTGGCTGACATGGGCGAAATGCTCCGCGGCGTGGGCGGCGATGGTGGCGGCGAATGCCGAGGCCGGCACTTCGCCCGGCAGCTCCACGGTGATCTCGAAGGTGACGGGGACCGCCACCGTGACGGTGGTGCGAGTGGACATGGTCTATGGATCCTGTCTTGCGGAACGCGGCGGCGGCCGCGATGGATGGAAGCGGATCAGGCGATCGAAATCAGGCGACGGGCATCGTGCGGACGTCGGTCGGCACGATCAGTTCGGCGGCGGTCGCCGCGACGACCTCCTCCACCGACCGTCCCGGAGCGACCTCGCGCAGCACCAGTCCCCGGCCGGTCGGCTCGATCACCGCCAGTTCGGTGACGACCAGATCGACGCGGCGGACCGAGGTCAGCGGCAGGGCGCAGCGCTTCAGGATCTTCGGCTCGCCCTTGGCGGTGTGGGTCATGGCGACGATCACCCGCTTGGCGCCGGAAACCAGGTCCATCGCCCCGCCCATGCCCGGCACCATCTTGCCCGGCACCATCCAGTTGGCGAGTTGCCCCGCCTCATCGACCTGCAGGCCGCCGAGCACGGTGACGTCGAGATGGCCGCCGCGGATCAGCCCGAAGGAGAAGGCGCTGTCGAAGGACGCAGCCCCCGGCAGGGCCGAGATGGGCGAACCTCCGGCATCGGTCAGGTCGTGGTTCTCCGCCCCGGCGATCGGGCCGGACATGCCGACGATGCCGTTCTCAGACTGGAAGAATACATGGCGTCCGGCGGGGACGTAGCGGGCGACCAGGGTCGGCAGGCCGATGCCCAGGTTGACGAGGTCGCCGTCCATCAGTTCCAGCGCGACGCGCTTGGCGATCAGGGTCTTTTCATCCATGGCTCGATACTCCCCGATCAGCGCGGCGTTGCGGTGACGATGTGGTCGACCAGCACCGACGGCGTCATCACCGCGTCGGGCGGGATGCAGCCGACCGGCAGGATGGCCCCGGCCTCGGCGATCACTGTCGCGCCGGCCATCGCCATCAGCGGGTTGAAGTTGCGCGCGGTCAGCGCGTAGGTGAGGTTGCCGTACAGGTCGGCCTGCTTGGCGGCGACCAGCGCGAAGTCGGCCTTGATCGGCAGTTCCAGCAGGTAGGTGACGCCGTCGATCTCGACCGTGCGCTTGCCTTCTTCCACGGTGGTGCCGACGCCGGTGGGAGTCAGCACGCCGCCCAGTCCGACGCCGCCGGCGCGGATGCGCTCGGCCAGCGTGCCCTGCGGCACCAGTTCCACCTCCGTCTCGCCGGCGATCATCTGCCGCTGGGTTTCCGGGTTGGTGCCGATGTGGCTGGTGACGACCCGTCGGACCAGCCGGGCACCGATCAGCTTGCCGATGCCGACACCGGGCCGGGCCGTGTCGTTGCCGATCACGGTCAGGTCAAGCTTGCCCTGGCGGACGATCTCGTCGATCAGGCGCGGCGGCGTGCCGACCCCCATGAACCCGCCGATCATCAGCACGGCCCCATCGGGGATGCGCTGTACGGCCTCCTCGGGACTGACCAGTTTCTTCATGACGACCCTCGTTCGGCACAGCCGGCCCCTGTCGGCCTCCGCGGCGATGCGGGGCCGGTGTGCAGGGTGGAAGTTATCAGGATTTCAAAGGCGCTAAGGCAGCGGGGGACGGCGGACGAAACACCGGCCCCGCCGGATGGGCTCAGGACGCGCGGTCGGGGATCTCGAGATCGAGCAGCGCAGATGCCAGGCACTTGCCATGGGCGTCGAGCGCCAGCGACCGGGTGACGCCGCCGCCGAGCGCCTTCTGCATCACGAAGTTCAGCGCGCCGATGCCGGGCAGCGCGTAGCGCACGACCTCGCCATGCACCACCTCGCGGAACAGCTCCTTCACGCGCTCGGGCGTGACGGCGGCTTCGATCAGCGGATAGTCCGTCTCGTCGAAGGCGATGACGGAAATGTTGGAGATGTCGCCCTTGTCGCCGGTGCGGGAATGGGCAATGTCGCGGAGTTTCATGTCAGGCCTCCACATAATCGATGGCGGGCTTGGCCAGTCCGCGGGGCAACAGGGCCGACAGCATGGCGACCACGTCCTTCGCCGACTTGGTGGCGCCGCCGCCGCTGGCCGGACCGTTGGTGTAGAGGGTCTCCACCTCGTTGCCGATCCGCACCGCCTCCTTCAGGCTGTCGGTGCGGCCGACCACGCGAACGCGGACCTCATAGGGCTCGCGCCCCTCGGCGGTGGACAGCGCCTCGCCGTGGATGGAGTTCACGCCGATCAGGTCGAAGCGCAGTTCGGTGGCCTGCACCCCGGTCAGCGCAAGGCGTTCGCGCACGATCTCCAGCGCCAGCCGGCCACGGGCGAGCGCACCGGGACCGGCGTAGGACATCTGCCCTTCGCCGATGTAGCTGTCGAGATAGCCGACCGAGACCTTCAGCGTCTCCGGCCGGGCCCGCCCGGTGGCGCCGGCCACCCGCACGCGGTCCGGTGCCTCCTGAACGAAGGCGACCCGCGAGAAGTCGGCGATCACGTCGGGGGTATAGTAGGTCGCCGGATCGTGGATTTCATAGAGCATCTGCTCCTTGCAGGTCGCGGTGGTCACCGCCCCGCCGGAGCCGGCCACCTTGGTGATGACCGCGCCGCCATCCTCCGACACCTCGGCGATGGGAAAGCCGAGCCGGGCCAGCGCCGCCACGTCCTTCACGCCGGGATCGGCGAAATAGCCGCCGGTGACCTGACCGGCACATTCCAGCAGATGCCCGACGACCGTGCCCTTGCCCAACCGGTCCCAATCGTCCATAGCCCAGCCGAATTCGGCGATCTGCGGGGCGAGGAACAGGGCCGGGTCGGCGACCCGCCCGGTGATGACCACGTCGGCGCCGGCATTCAGCGCCGCGACGATGGGGGCGGCACCGAGATAGGCGTTGGCCGACACCAGCCTGTCCGCCATCGAGGAGACCGGCGCGCCGGTCTCTTCGATGCGGTGGTCGCCGGACTTCAGCTCGGCCAGCACATCGTCGCCGGTGACGGCGGCGATCTTCAGGCCGTGGAGGCCGAGCGACCGGGCGATCTCCCGCGTCCTGGCCGCGGCGGCCGCTGGATTGGCCGCCCCCATGTTGGTGACGATCCTGATGCCCTTGGCGTGGCACAGGGATAGAACCGCCTGCATGCGGTCCGCCAGCAGCGGGTCGTAGCCCTTGGACGGATCCTTCAGCTTGGCGCCCTGCGCGATGGCGATGGTGCGTTCGGCCAGGCATTCGAAGACGAGATACTGGATTTCGCCCTTTTCGGCCAGCTCGACCGCCGGTTCGATGCGGTCGCCCGAATAGCCGGCGCCCGATCCGATGCGTATCGTTTTCATGGTTTGCTCCTGTTCCCGATCCGATGGCGACCGGAAGGGATGGCGATCAGAAGGGAATGACACCGATGAGTGCGGCGGTGATGGTCATGACCACCGATGCCGCGAAGAGAAAGGGGATGGAGAATTTCTGGTGTTCGCCCAGGCCGATGCCGCACAAGCCGACCACGAGGAAGGTGGCGGGGGTGAGCGGGCTGACCGGGAAGCCGACCGTCATCTGGCCCAGCACCGACGCCTGTGCGATCTGGATCGGGTCGCCGCCCAGCGTCTTATAGACCTCGGCGATGACCGGCATCATGCCGAAATAGAAGGAGTCGGGATCGAACAGCAGGCTCAGCGGCATGGAGACGATGCCGAGCGCGAAGGGGATGTGCTGCGCCATCTCCGGCGGGACGAAGGCGACGGCAGACTGCGCCATTGCCGTCAGCATCTTGGTGCCGCCCATGATGCCGGTGAACACGCCCGCCGCCAGCAGGATGCTCGCCATCATCAGCGCCGCCTTGGCGTGCGCGTCCACCCGTTCCTTCTGCATCTTGACGTCGGGGTAGTTGATCATCAGCGCCAGCACGGTGCCGATCATGAACATCACCACCGGATCGACCAGCCCCTCGATCATGACGCCCATGATGACCAGGGTCAGGATCAGGTTGACCCAGAACAGCTTCGGACGGCGGATTTTGAGCTGCTCCGGCGTCAGCACCCGCGGAGCCGGACCGGCAGCCACCAAATCGCCTGCCGCCGCCACGGCACCGCTCAGGCCGAGGCGGCGCTCCTCGCGCTTGCCGAGCAGGTAGGCGACGGCGAAGATGAACACCAGGCCGACGGCCTGCACCGGGATCAACGGGTTGAAGATGTCGGTCACCGGCACCTTGAGCGCCGCCGCCGAGCGGATCATCGGTCCGGTCCAGGGCAGGAAGTTCACGCCGGCCGCCATCGACACGCACAACGCCAGGATGCGCTTGTCCATGCCGAGCCGTTCGAACAGCGGCAGCATGGCCGGAATGGTGATGAGGAAGCAGACCGCGCCCGAACCGTCGAGGTGGATCAGCAGCGCCAGCAGCGTGGCGCCGACGGTGATTCGCGCCGGCTTGGTACCGACCACGCGCAGGATGCGGTCGATGATCGGGTCCATCATGCCGGCATCGGTGACGATGCCGAAGAAGATGATGGCGAAGACGAACATGCCGGCGGTCGGCGCGATGGCCCGGATGCCGTCGATGATGAACTTGCTCGTGCCGAGGCCGAAGCCGCCGACCAGTGCCGCGATGATCGGTATGGCGATCAGCGCCACCAGGGGCGACATCCTGTTGGACATGATGACCACCAGCAGCACGAGGATGGTGGCCAATCCGAGTAGGGCGAGCATGGGACCTCCACTAGCGTCGCGTTATTGTTTTTCGCTCTTCTTGGGTCGGAGATCTCGCCTCGGTCGAGACGAGAGTCGGAACGGCGTCGGCAAACCCCTCCCGTTTCCGGAATCGATTCCGTGGGCTGTCGCAGGGTGTTGTCTCTTGCCGATGTGCAGCCGAGCGGGGAGCGGATTTACGGGGTCGCCGTCCTGTCGCTCCGCCTCGGACCAGCGTCCGTGATTGACATGGTATGAACCCACAATCAGATTAGGGAAATGAATTTGTCAGATCACCGTAATCCGTTTCCTTTATGAGAGGCATGGCATGCTTCAGGGGGTCAGGCACATCAAAGCCTTCGTCGCCGTCGCACGGCTCGGCAGCTTCACGCGGGCCGCGGCGGAGGTCAACGTGTCGCAGCCGGCATTGACCGTGCAGATCCGCCAGCTGGAGACCTCCCTGGGTGTCCGCCTCTTCGACCGCAACAAGCGGCAGGTCGTCCTGACCCAGGCGGGCCGCGACCTGTTGCCAGCCCTTCAGCGCGTCCTCAGCGAACTGGACGCGGTGATGAGCGCCAGCCACGATCTGGCCGGATTGCGGCGCGGCTCGGTGTCGATCGCGACGCTGCCGTCGGTCGCCGCCGGGCTGCTGCCGACCGCCATCCGCCGCTTCATGACCGACCATCCGAACATCGACGTGAAGGTCCAGGATGTGGTGGCAGAGCAAATCGTCAAGCTGGTCAAGGCCGAGGAGGTGGATTTCGGGATCGGCACCCGGGTCGGTGCGGACCGGGACGTCGAGATCACCGATTTTTTGTCCGACCGCATGTGCGCTTTCCTGCCGCAGGACCATCCGCTCGCCGACCGGCGGCCGCTGCTGCTGAAGGATGTCGCGGCCTACCCGCTGATCCTGACCGCCCGGGGCACCAGCGTACGGACCCTGGTGGAGCGGGCCCTGGAAAAGGAAGGGCTGGAGGTCAGCGTCACCTGCGAGGCGAACTACATGTCGACGGCGGTCGGCATGGTACGCGCCGGACTGGGAGTGTCCGTGCTTCCGGAGTCGGCCATCGAAGCGGCCTCGTGCGAAGGCATGCGGATCGAGCCGATCCGAACCCCCGGCCTGACCCGCAGGATCGGCCTCATCCGCAAAAGCAACCGCTCGCTGTCGCCTGCGGCGGAGCGCTTCGTGCACCTCTTGACGGAGTTGGCCTGGGAACCTCTCGCGCATTTTGCCAACGCCGGAATACGGGCGAAGAAGCGCGGGCCCTTGAATGACGTCCAGCAACGTTCCTGACGTTGCATGTGAATTGCGGAAAGGGAAACAATCCGCCAATCTGGCAAAAGTCCGGTCCTCATGACGAGCGACGAAAGGGCGCGGTCCGATAACCAACCACTATTACTGAAATCGGCCAATTCGATTTCATGTGCTTGGCAATTTCGTATTATACGGACGGCTGGTGGCGGTGCACGACTGGACGCCTCCCGATCCATTGGGGATCTGGATCTGACTGCGGCGACCGCTCCTTAAGCCAAGGAAACAATACGCCATGAGGATCCTGGAGGATCTGACGATCCGGGTGAAGCTGACCGCGCTCGTCACACTGTCCATCCTAGCCCCCGCCGTCGTGATCGCCATCAGCAGCAGCTCCGCCCGCCAGCGCATGGTCGACGACCGCATCGACACCATCCGCTCCACGGTGGAACTGGCCGTCGGCTTGGCGAAGGGACTGAATGCCGAGGTGGAATCACGCGCCATCACCCGCGACGAGGCGCTCTCCCGCTTCCGCAACGCGGTCCACGCCATGTCCTACCATGACGGGGCCGACTACCTGTTCGCCTACGACCTCAACGGCATCGCGGTCGCCAACCCGTCGAACCACAAGGCGGTCGGCACCGACCGGATGCAGCTTCAGGACAAGGCCGGAAAATACTTCGTCCGCGAGATCGTGGATACGCTGCACAAGCAGGACAGCGCCATCGTCCATTATGTCTGGCCGAAACTGGGGTCCGACGTCCCCCTGCTGAAGACGAACTACGTGCAGCGTTATCAGCCACTGGGCCTGATCGTCGGCTCCGGCGTCTACACCGACGACATCGACGCCGCCTACCACGAGTTCCTGGTGGAGTTGGGCGCCGTCGCCGCGGCGCTGATCTGCGGGCTGGTGCTGATCGCCTTCCTGATCAATCGCGAGATCGTGCGCTCGCTGCACAGGCTGCGGGACAAGATGACCGCGGTCGCCGCCGGCGACCTGAACGTCACCTTCCCGGAGGCGAGCCGCCGCACCGAAATCGGCGGCATGGCCCGGGCGATGCAGATCTTCAAGGAGAACGCACTGGCCAAGGCCGAACTGGAAGCCAGCCACGCCGAACAGGCGGAACGGAACGCCACGGAGAAGCGGGAGGCGATGACGGCCCTGGCCAGCCAGTTCGAGCAGACTGTCGGCAACCTGATCCACGACGTCGCCAAGGAAGCCGACGGCATCGAGGAGCGCGCCCAGAACATGACGCGGGCCGCCGACGAAACCGGCAGATTGAGCGCCTCCGTCGCCACGGCGACCGAGCAGACCTCGGCCAATGTCCAGACCATCGCCGCCGCAACGGAGGAACTGACCAGCTCGATCGGCGAGATCAGCCGGCAGGTCGGCGAGTCGGCCCAGATCGCCCGGGAGGCGGTCGAAAGTGCGGGAAGGGCCAACGGCAAGGTCGAGGGACTCGTCGGCGCGGTCGAACGGATCGGCGCGGTGGTCGGATTGATCAACTCCATCGCCAGCCAGACCAACCTGCTGGCGCTCAACGCCACCATCGAAGCGGCCCGCGCCGGCGAGGCCGGCAAGGGGTTCGCCGTCGTGGCGCAGGAGGTCAAGGCCCTGGCCAACCAGACCGCCAAGGCCACCGAGGAGATCGCGGCGCAGGTCGCGAGCATTCAGAACGAGACCACCCAGGCCGTTCAAGAGATCAAGGGCGTGGCCCAGGTCATCAGCCGCGTCAACGACGTGGCGACCTCAATCGCTTCGGCTGTGGAGCAACAGGGGGCCGCGACCCGGGAAATCAGCCGCAATGTCCAACAGGCGGCCCAAGGAAGCCATGACGTCTCCCTCAGCATCGTCGGCGTGAGCAACTCCGCTGGACGGAGCGGCAAGGTCGCCTATGAGGTGCTCGAGAGTATCCGCCAGCTTTCCGTACAGACGGACAGCCTACGCGATGAGGTGGGACGGTTCCTGTCACAGGTGCGGGTGGGCTGACCGCCCGTCTTGCGAGTGCGGCGCGGTTGAACGCGGTTGTGGATGGAGAGGAAACGCTGGGCGCGCATTTCGGCCCGATCCCGCAGCCTGCCTTGCGCGCCCGCAATCGAGAACCCGACGCCGGCTTCCGTCAGAGTTCGGCCGCGACCGCCTTCACCGCCTTGGCCGTCGCGGCGACCACGATGTCGGCCTCCTCCCGCGTCAGGCAGAGCGGCGGAGCGAAGCCCAGGATGTCGCCCTGCGGCATGGCACGGGCGATGACGCCGCGTTCCAGCAGCGCGGCGGACAGGCGCGGTCCGACCTTCGCCTCGGCGGGGAAGAAGCGGCGCTCGTCCCGGTCGGCGACGAACTCCACCGCCGCCAGCATGCCCTCGCCGCGCACCTCGCCGACCATCTGATGCCCTCCCAGCGCGTCGGCCAGCGCGGCGCGGAAATAGCCCCCGGTCTCGCGCGCGTTGGTCACCAGATCGAGCGTGTCGATCAGCTCCAGGTTCGCCACCCCGGCGGCGGCGCAGAGCGGATGGGCCGAATAGGTCCAACCATGCCCGATGGGGCCGAGCCGGTCGGAACCCTGCTCCAGCACCTTCCACACCCGTTCGCCGACGATCACCCCCGACAGCGGCGCATAGGCGGAGGTCAGGCCCTTGGCGATGGTGATGAGATCCGGCTTGATGCCGTAATGGTCGGAACCGAACATGCTGCCGAGCCGGCCGAACCCGGTCACCACCTCGTCGGCGATCAGCAGGATGTCGTGCTTGTTCAGCACCGCCTGGATCTTCTCCCAATAGCCGGCGGGCGGCGGGACGATGCCGCCGGTGCCCAGAACCGGTTCGCCGATGAAGGCGGCGACGGTCTCCGGCCCCTCCGCCAGGATCATCGCCTCCAGCTGGTCGGCGCAGTGTTGGGAGAACTGTTCCTCGCTCATGCTGCGGTCGGCGCGGCGGAAGTAATAGGGGGCTTCGGTGTGCAGCACCGGCGGGCGCGGCAGGTCGAAGGCCTTGTGGAACAGCTCCAGCCCGGTCAGGCTGCCGGTCATCACCCCCGACCCGTGATAACCGCGCCAGCGCGAGATGATCTTCTTCTTTTCCGGCCGGCCGAGGATGTTGTTGTAATACCATACCAGCTTGATGTTGGTCTCGTTCGCGTCCGACCCCGACAGGCCGAAATAGACGCGCGACATCCCGGCGGGCGCGCGATCCATGATCATCTTGGCCAGCGTGATCGACGGCTCGCTGCCATGCCCGACATAGGCGTGATAATAGGCGAGCTTGCCGGCCTGCTCGGCGATGGCGTCGGCGATCTCGCGCCGGCCATAGCCGACATTGACGCAATAGAGCCCGGCGAAGGCGTCCAGGCTGCGCCTGCCGTCGCGGTCGGTGATGTAGACGCCTTCGCCGCCGGTCACGACGCGGGTCGGCGTGTCGCCGCGGGCATGCGCCGCCATGTGCGTCGACGGGTGGAAGAAATGGTCGCGGTCCCAGGCGGTCAGCTCGTTGGTCAGGTCGGTCATGGCGTTTGTTTCCCGATGAGAATCTTGGTGCGTTCTGCGATTTCGGCTCAGGCGGCGTCGAGGCAGACGTATTTCAGCTCGGTGAAGGCCTCCAGCCCATGGCGCGAGCCTTCGCGGCCGAGGCCGGATTGCTTGACCCCGCCGAAGGGAACCGGCGCGCCGGTGATCTTCACCCGGTTGACCGCCACCATGCCGTATTGCAGCGCCCGCGACAGGCGCAGAATCCGGCCGGCGTCACGGGTCACCAGATAGGCGACGAGGCCGTATTCGGTGTCGTTGGCGCGGGCCACCACCTCCGCCTCGTCATCGAAGGGCAGGATCGCGGCGACCGGGCCGAAGGTCTCCTCGCGCAGGATCAGAGAGTCCGGCGCCACGTCGGCCAGCACGGTGGGCCGGTAGAACAGCGGGCCGGCGGGATGGATTTCGCCGCCGGTCAGGCAGCGGGCGCCGCGGTCCACCGCGTCGCGGACGTGGCGTGCGCATTTGTCGACGGCCCGCTCGTTCATCAGCGGTCCGATCTGCACCTCCGGCTCCAACCCCGGCCCGACGCGCAGCGCCGCGCTGCGGGCGGTGAAGGCGGCGCAGAAGGACTCGTACAGCGGGCGCTGCACATAGATGCGGTTGGTGGCGAGGCAGTCCTGGCCGGAGGTGGCGAACTTCGCGTCGATGGCGATGTCCACCGCCCGCTGCAGATCGGCGTTGGCGAAGACCAGCAGCGGCGCATGGCCGCCCAGCTCCATCACCAGCCGCTTCATGGTCGGGGCGCAACGGGCGGCGATGCGGCAGCCGATCGCGGTCGAGCCGGTGAAGCTCAGGGCGCGGACGCGGGCGTCGTCGCACAGCGCGCCGACCAGCGGTTCCGGATCGCCGGTCAGCACGTTGAACACGCCGGCAGGGATGCCCGCCCGCTCGGCCAGTTCGGCCAGCGCCAGCGCCGACAGCGGCGTTTCGGACGACGCATGCGCCACCACGGTGCAGCCGGCCGCCAGCGCCGCCGCCGCCTTGCGCGTCAGCATGGCCGACGGGAAGTTCCACGGCGTCGCCATGCCGACCACCCCCAGCGCCTCCCGCCGCAGCAGCATTTCGGCGCCCGGCAGGTGGCTGGCGATGCTCTCTACACCCACCCGCTTGGATTCCTCGGCGTACCACTCGACGAAGGAGGCGGCGTAGTCGATCTCCCCCCGCGATTCGGCGAGCGGCTTGCCCTGCTCCAGCGTCATCAGCAGCGCGAGGTCTTCCTTTGCCACGGTGATGCGGTCGAACCAGTCGCGCAGGCGGGCGGCGCGTTCCTGCGGCAGCCGGGCGCTCCAGGCCGGGAACGCCGCCGATGCCGCGGTAACGGCGGCGGTCGCCTGCGCGGCGTCCAGCGCCGCGACCTGGGCGAGCGTTCGTCCGCTGGCCGGATCGGTCACCGCGAAGGTGGCGCCGTCCGGTGCCGCGGTCCAGCGTCCGCCGACATAGGCGAGTTCGCGCAGCAGCCGGCGGTCGGTCAGGCGGCTGACGGCGTCGTGACGGTCCAGGCGGGACAGCTGCGCGGTCATGGACACCTCCGGAATATGGGGGCGCGGAAGCGCCGGTGTTCCGGAGTCTAGCGGCGATGCGGTGGAGACTGTGTCCGAACTGGGCCCGCGTGGTGGAGAGTGTCTCTTTGCCGAGGTGGGAAAGAAGAGAAAGTCTCCATCAGGGCAGGCCGGACCCGTTCCGCTCCTCCATCAGCGCCTCCAGCGGCATCGCCGCGTCATCCTTCACCGTCCGCGTCACGATATAGGTGAAATAGCGGTCGATCCCGGCATCGCCGTCCAACAGCCGGTCGATGATCCGCTGATAGGCGTCGACGTCGCGCGCCACCACCCGCAGGACATAATCGAGTCCGCCCCCCACCGACCAGCAGGAGACGATGCCGGGCTCCGCCCGCACCGCCCGTTCGAAGCGGTCGAAGTCCGCCTGCCGGTGGCTGCCCAGCGTCACCTCGACCAGCGCCATGGCGAAGGGCGTCACCTGCCGCAGCGCCAGCCGGGCGTGATAACCGGTGACGATGCCGGCCTCCTCCAGCCGGCGCAGCCGCACCCAGCAGGGCGTCGGCGACAGCCCCACCCGTTCGGCCAGCGCCAGCTTGGTGATGCGGCCGTCACGCTGGATTTCCGACAGGATGCGCAGGTCGATCGGGTCGAGCTTCAGCTCAGGCATGGGGCGGGCCGCCTTCAGAAAAGTGACAACCGACGATGTCCATGCTTTCCGGGATTGTCAAATGTGATGATTTCCAGCAGAAATGTTGCATGACAAAGTGGCACCCCGATGCATCGGCTTTGAGCAGGCCCGTCTATCTCTCGCTGGCCGATCAGGTGCAGCGGGCGATCACGCAGGGCCAACTGGCGGTCGGCGACCAGCTGCCAACCCACCGGCAGCTTGCCGACGAATTGGGCATTTCCGTCCAGACCGTCAGCCGCGCCTACGAGGAACTGATCCGGCGCGGCCTGATCAGCGGGGAGACCGGGCGCGGCACCTTCATCCGCGCAGCGCAAACCGAGGTCGATCCGCCCTATATCCCGCAACGCACCGACGAGGTGATCGACCTGTCGATCCTTAAGCCCGTGTGCGAGCCGCTGCATGTGGAGGCGATGCGGCAGGCGCTGGCGGAGCTTTCCACCAGCCTTCCGCCGGCCGTGGTGCTGTCCTTCCGCCCCAACACCCTGTTCGCCCGCCACCGGGCCACCGCGGTGTCCTGGCTGCGCCGCTGCGGGGTGGAGACCGCGGCGGCCAACGTCACCCTGACCAACGGCGCCACCGCCGGCATGACCATCGCCCTGATGGCCGCCGCCCCGCCGGGATCGACCGTGGTGACCGAAGAGGTCGGGCACCATACCCTGCTGCCGCTCGCCTCCTATCTCGGCATCAAGCTGCGCGGCGTCGCCATCGACGAGGAGGGAATCCGTCCCGATGCGCTCGACGCCGCATGCCGCGACGGCACGGTCAAGGCACTGTTCGTCATGCCGAATCCGATCAACGCCACCGCGACCCACATGGGCGAGGCCCGGCGTGCCGAGATCGCGCGGCTGGCCCAGCGCCACAATCTGTCGATCGTCGAGAACGATCCGCTGGGCCCCCTGCTGAGCGACCGGCGCCCGCCGCTGGCGGCCCTGGCGCCGGAACGGACGCTCTACGTCACCAGCTTCACCAAGACCGTGATGCCCGGCCTTCGCACCGGCTATCTGGTGGTTCCCGACCGGCTGCTCGCCGCGGTCACCAACCGCCATCTGGTGACCAACTGGATCGCGACGCCCATCGTCGCCGAGATCGCCACCCGCTGGATCGAGAGCGGTTTCGCGATGGAGATGGTTGAGTGGCAGCGCAAGGCGCTGCACCGCCGCCACGCGCTGGCCGCGGAGATCCTGAAGGGCACTCCCCACCGCAGCCATGCCGAAGGGTTGCATCTGTGGCTGCCGCTGGGCGATGGGCGGCCGGAGGCGACCTTCGTGTCGCATGCCCGCCATCAGGGGGTGGCGCTGGCGCCGGGCTCCGCCTTCGCCATCGGCCCCGGTACGCGTCCCGACGCGCTGCGCGTCTCCATCGGCTCCACCACCGAGGCGGAGCTTCACGCCGGTCTGCGCGTGATCGTCAATCTGCTGAACAGCGACCCGGAGCCGGTTCTGCTGGCCATGTGAAGAGGCCGGACGTGACACGCTCCAGAATTGTCATGATTTTATTTTCCGGATTGACATGATTTAGGCGGTCCCGCATCGTTCACGCACATCCACGGTCGCCAACATTGCAAGGGAAGACCGGTGTGACCGACTCAATCATCGACATCGACTGCGTCACGAAGCGCTACGGCTCGCACACCGTGCTGAAGGACTTGTGCTTTTCAGTCCATCCAGGTGAGAAGCTGGCGCTGATCGGGCCGTCCGGCTCCGGCAAGACGACGATCCTGCGGACGCTGATGACGCTGGAAACCATCGAAAGCGGCACCATCCGCATCGATGGCGAGCATCTGTTCCAGATGGAGCGCAACGGCAGTCTGGTCCCCGCCGACGAGGCGCATCTGCACCGGATGCGGACCAAGATCGGCATGGTGTTCCAGCTGTTCAACCTGTTCCCGCACAAATGCGTGCTGGACAACGTCACGCTGGCGCCGATGCTGACCAAGGGCGTCAGGAAGGCGGATGCCGAACGCCGGGCGATGGAACTGCTGGACCTCGTCGGCCTCGCCGACAAGGCCCGCGCCATGCCGGCCCAGCTGTCCGGCGGCCAGAAGCAGCGGGTGGCCATCGCCCGCGCCCTGGCGTTGCAGCCCAGGATCATGCTGTTCGACGAGGTGACCTCCGCCCTCGACCCCGAACTGGTGGAAGAGGTGCTGAGCGTCATGCGGATGCTGGGGTCGACCACCGACATGACCATGTTGCTGGTGACCCACGAGATGAGCTTCGCCCATGATTTCGCCGACCGCGTGCTGTTCTTCGACCGCGGCCGCATCGTGGAGGAGGGGCCGCCCGACGTCCTCTTCACCAATCCGACGCACGAGCGGACCCAGGCCTTCCTGAAGAAGATCATCGCGGCCGGCCAGCGGATCTGATGGGTCCCTGGCGGATCCCCGCAGCCGCAAGGCGTCCGTTACCGCCTTTTCCCCGAACGCAGGAGACTTCGGCTTCATGGCTGATTGGGCCGGCTACCTGGGCTTGATGCTGAACGGCGCGCTGGTGACGGCGAAGCTGACCGTGCTCGGCTGCGCGCTGGCCCTGCCGGCCGCCTTCCTCGCCGGACTGGGCCGGCTGTCGCGCCACTCCGCGGTGCGCGCCGCGTCGGTCGCCTATATCGAGTTCTTTCGCGGCACATCGATCTTCGTCCAGCTGTTCTGGGCCTATTTCGTCCTGCCGCTGATGGGGGTGACGCTGACGCCGCTGCAGGCCGGCGTGCTGGCGCTGGGGCTGAATGTCGGCGCCTATGGCGCGGAGGTCGTGCGGGCGGCGGTGCAGTCCATCGGGCGCGAACAGCACGAGGCCTGCGTCGCCCTGAACCTGACGCGCTGGCAGAGCCTGCGTCACGTGCTGCTGCCGCAGGCGGCGGTGGTGATGGTGCCGACCTTCTGCAACAACGCCATCGAACTGCTGAAGGCGACCTCGGTCGTCTCGCTCATCTCGCTCAGCGACCTCACCTTCCAGGCGCAGGTCGTCCGCTCGCAGACCGGCAGCACCGCGCTGCCCTTCCTGACCGTGCTGGTCATCTACTTCGCCTACGCCAGCCTGATCTCGTTCGGCATGAAGTCCCTGGAGCGCCGCATGACCCGCGGCCTCGACGGGCTGCGCACCTGAGGAACCGGCCATGGAATGGGATTGGGAGTTCGCCCGCGAGATCATGCCGACGCTGCTGGACGGCCTGCGCATCACGCTGCTGGCCACGCTGCTCGGCTCCATCCTGGCCGCCGCCGCCGGGCTGGGCTTCGCCCTGCTGCGCCGGTCGAGGAGCCGGCCGGTGGCGCGCGCGACCGGCTTCGTGGTGGAGTTCATCCGCGGCACGCCGCTGCTGGTGCAGCTGTATTTCCTGTTCTACGTGCTGCCGGAACTGGGTGTGCTGCTGTCGCCGCTGACCGCCGGGGTGGTGGGGCTTGGCCTCCATTACGCCACCTATACCTCGGAGGTCTTCCGCGCCGGCATCGACAACACGCCGCGCGGCCAGTGGGAGGCGGCGAAGGCCTGCAACCTCACGCCCTACCAGACCTGGCGCCATGTCATCCTGCCGCAGGCGATCCCGCCGATGATCCCCGCGCTGGCGAACTATTTCGTCGCGATGTTCAAGGAAACGCCGCTGCTCTCCGCCATCACGGTGATCGAGCTGATGAGCGAAGCCCGCAGCGTCGCCAACAGCAATTACCGCTATCTGGAGCCGATGACGCTGGTCGGCGTCCTGTTCCTGTGCATCAGCCTGATCGCCGTGCCCGCCCTGCACATGCTGGAACGCCGTTTCCGGCCCACCCGCTGATTGCCAGCGCGCTGACACGCTGACTCTGGAGTTTCCGCGCCATGTCCTCCATCCCCATCCTGCGCTCGGCCACTGCGCTGGCCTTCGACGACCGCCCGGTGGAAAAGCGCGTGGGCCTCGTCGTCCTGGCGACCGACCACACGACCGAGCCCGATTTCCGCCGCACGGTCGCGAGTGAGCGTATCGGCGTCTACACCGCGCGCATCGCCTACGCCAACCCGACGACGCCGGAGAATCTGCGCCGCATGCAGCCGCGCCTCGCCGAAGGGGCGGCGCTGATCCTGCCCGACGAACCGCTCGACGCCATCTGCTATTCCTGCACCTCGGCCAGCGTCGTCATGGGCGACGACGCCATCGAGAAGGCCATCGCCTCGGCCAAGCCGGGCGTTCCCGTCATCACCCCACCCGCCGCCGCCCGCCGCGCCCTGCATGCGTTCGGAGCCCGGCGCATCGCCGTGCTGACCCCCTACACCGAACGGACCAGCCGGCCGATGGCCGCCTATTTTGCGGAACACGGGTTCGACATCGCGCGCTTCACCTGCTTCGGGCTGGACGACGACCGGGAAATGGCGCGCATCGCTCCCGCCGGTCTGGTGCGCGCCGCCGTCGAGGCAATGGCGCCCGACGCCGACGCGCTGTTCATCTCCTGCACCGCCCTGCGCTCGGCCGGCGTGGCCGCCGAGATCGAGGCCGCAATCGGCCGCCCGGTCGTCACCAGCAACCAGTCCACCGCCTGGGTCGCGCTGCGCCTGTGCGGCGACGACCGCCCCCGGCCGGAAGGCGGGCGGCTGTTGACCCTGCCGCTGCCGGGGGAGGCGTGGCCATGACCGGGAACGGCATCGGACTGGAGGACGTTTTCCGCGCCCGTGCGCGGCTGGCCGGGCGGATCGCGGCGACGCCGACGGTCGCCTCGCCCGGCCTGACGGCGCGCTGCGGCGTGCCCGTCTTCCTCAAGCTTGAGACCCGCCAGACCACCGGCAGCTTCAAGCTGCGCGGCGCCACCAACGCGCTGTCGGTCCTGCCGCGCGAGGCGCTGGCGACGGGGGTCGCGGCGGCTTCGACCGGCAACCATGGCCGGGCGCTCGCCCATGCCGCCGCACAGGCCGGCGTCCGCTGCGTCGTCTGCATGTCGGCGCTGGTCCCCGCCAACAAGGTCGAGGGCATCCGCGCGCTGGGGGCGGAGATCCGCATCGTCGGCCGCTCCCAGGACGACGCCCAGCTGGAGGTCGACCGGCTGGTCCGCGAGGAGGGCTTCGCCACCGTCCCCCCCTTCGACCACGCCGACGTCATCGCCGGACAGGGCACGCTGGGGCTGGAGATCATCGAGGCGGTTCCCGACGCCGAACTGCTGCTGGTGCCGCTGTCGGGCGGCGGCCTGGTCGGCGGCGTGGCGCTGGCGGCCAAGGCGTTGCGCCCCGGCCTGCGGGTGGTCGGCGTCTCGATGGAGCGCGGCGCCGCCATGCACGCCAGCCTGAAGGCCGGACGCCCGGTACAGGTCGAGGAGTTGGAGACGCTGGCGGACTCGCTCGGCGGCGGCATCGGCCTGGACAACCGCCACACCCACCGCCTTGCCGCCAGCCTGCTCGACGACGTGATC
>JBKHVJ010000239.1:0-13871 GCA_046570145.1 Alphaproteobacteria bacterium | reverse complement strand
CTGGGGCTCGATTCGATCGACATCCTGGAGGTTGCGCTCGCCGTCTCCAAGACCTACGGGGTGAAGCTGCGGGCGGATGACGAGAACAACACCAGGATCTTCGCCTCGCTGCGCACGCTGAACGGCCACATTCAACAGCTCAAAGCCGCCTGATGCCGGACGTCGCGGCCCAGCCCCGCGGAGGCGGCAGAGGTGGCAGAAGCGCGCTCGCGGTCGGCGCCGGACTGTCGCTCTTCGCCCTCTACCCCCTGTTGGTCCATGGCGCCATCGTCGCCGATTTGGATGCCGGCACCGCCATGGCCCTGGCGCTGGTCCAGGCCACCGTGACCGGCGTGGCGGTCAGCCGTGCCGCTCCCCAATACCGCTGGGTTGCGCTGGCGGCGGCCATCGCCCTGCTGGGCCTGTCCTGGCGCTCCGCCCGCGACGGGCTGCTGGCGGCCTCGGCGGTCAGCCACGCCACCATCTATGTCGGCCTGCTGGTCCTGTTCGGCCGCACCCTGCTCGCCGGGCGGGAGCCGCTGATCACCTGGATCGCCCGGCGCATCCGCGGCACCCTGACCGACGGGATGCTGGTCTACACCCGCCGCGTCACCATCGCCTGGTGCCTGTTCTTCGCCGGACAGCTGGCGATTTCGGCCCTGCTGTTCCGCCTCGCCCCCGACACGGTCTGGTCCTTCTTCATCAACGTGCTGGACCTGCCGCTGGTGGCGGCGATGTTCCTGGCCGAATACGCCTACCGGCTGCGGAAGTTCCGCAACCATTCCCACGGCTCCATCGCGGATGTCGTGCGCGTCTTTTCGGAGCGGCCAAATCCATGAAGGCCAATACGACGACGGTCCTGCCATGACGTTGCTGTCCACCACCCGCCTGCCCCTGGTCCGGCACGGCAGTCCCGACGACCTGTTCGCCTGGCATGACGGCCGGCCGGTGACGGTGCGGGGCTATCTCGCCGCGGTGCGCGATCTGGCCCGGCGCCTGCCGGACGGCGGCTTCGTGCTGAACCTGTGCGGCGACCGGCTGGGCTTCGTCGTCGGACTGGGGGCCGCGTTGCTGCGCCGCCAGGTCAGCCTGCTGCCACCGAACGATACGCCGGCCACCCTGCGCCAGCTGGAGGAAAGCTACCCCGGCCTCGTCTGCCTGACCGATGCGGGCGCCGACTATCCCGGCATGACCTGCATCGACGCGCTTCCGCAAGCCGGCCTCGACCGCTTGTCCGCCGCCGCATTGCCCATCGACGGCGATCTCGCCTTCCCGGCCGATCAGGTCGCGGCCATCGCCTTCACCTCCGGCTCCACCGGCCGGCCGATGCCGCAGGTCAAGAGCTGGGGAACGCTGGTGCGCAGCGTCCATGGCGCCGGCACCGCCCTGGGGATCGCCGGGCTGGGCTCCGCCGGTCTGGTCGGGACCGTGCCGCACCAGCACATGTACGGGCTGGAATCGGTCGCCCTGCTGGCCCTGCAGCATGGGCTGGTCCTCCATGCCAGCCGCCCGCTCTTCCCGGCAGACATCGCGGCCTGTCTCGGCGCCCTCCCGGAGCGCCGCATCCTGGTGACCACGCCGGTCCACCTCCAGGCTCTGCTTGCCGACGGGACCGGCCTGCCGCCGCTCGACCTGATCCTCTGCGCCACCGCCCCGCTCGCTCCACAGCTGGCCATCGACGCGGAGGCCAAGCTCGGCGCGCCGCTTCACGAGATCTACGGCTGCTCGGAGACCGGTCAGGTCGCCGTCCGCCGCACCAGCGCCACGGCGGAGTGGCTGTGCATCGACGGCATCCGCCTGCGCCAGGACGAACAGGGCACCTGGGCGTCGGGCGATTTCCTGGACGGTGAGACCCTGCTGGCCGACGTGATCGAGCTGAAGAGCGACACCCGCTTCATCCTGCACGGCCGCTCCGCCGATCAGGTCAACATCGCGGGCAAGCGCAGTTCGCTCGCCTTCCTCAACCACCATCTGAACTCGGTGGACGGGGTGAATGACGGCGTCTTCTTCATGCCGAAGGAGGGGGAGAGCGGAACCGTCCGCCTCGCCGCTCTGGTGGTGGCCCCGAACCTGAACGCCGAGACGCTGCTGGCCCGCCTGCGCGAACGGATCGACCCGATCTTCCTGCCGCGCCCGCTGCGCTTCGTCGACGCCCTGCCGCGCAACCCGACCGGCAAGCTGCCGCGCGAGGCCCTGCTGCGGATGCTCGACACCCCCCAACGCGACTAGGTGCCGCCGCCGTGCCTCGACAGACCGACATCCGGTTCCCTGCCGATCACCCCACCGCCGCCGGGCATTTCCCCGGCAATCCGGTCATTCCCGGTGCCGTGCTGCTCGACACGGCGCTGACCGCCATCGCCGCGGCGGAGGGGCGCCAATCCGGCCCCTGCCGCCTGCGGTCGGCCAAGTTCCTGCACCCGGTGCGGCCGGGCGACCGGATGCTGGTCGAATGGCGGGCCGCACCCTCCGGCGGCATCGCCTTCACCGGCAGCGTCGCGGGCCGTCCCGTCATGACCGGAAGCGTGACCTCATGAAGCTTCCCCTGCGCGCGAAGTCGGCAGCGGACGCCGCGTCCTCCGCCATCGCCCCGCCGCCGCCGCGCCGCCGCCGCAAGGAATGGATGAACCGGCCGGAACGCAGCACGACGACGGCGATCAAGTTCATCGTCTGGGTGGCCCTGCGGCTCGGCCGGCGGGCGGCGAGGCTGCTGCTCTACCCGATCTGCCTCTATTTCGTGCTGTTCTCACGCAAGCCGCGCGTGGCCTCGGCGCTGTTCCTGTCCAAGGCGTTGGGGCGGGCCCCCGGCTTCGGCGACCTGTTCCGCCACTATCACGTCTTCGCCGCCTGCCTGCTCGACCGCGTCTTCTTCCTGAACGACCAGTCCGACGACTTCGACATCCGCGTCCATGGCGAGGACATCGTCATCGACCTGATGGAGCGGGGGGAGGGTTGCCTGCTGCTCGGCGCCCATATGGGCAGCTTCGAGGCGATCCGCATGCTGGGCCACCGTCAGAAGGACCTGCGCGTCAGTCTGGTGATGTACGAGGAGAATGCGCGCAAGATCAATTCGGTCCTCAACGCCATCAACCCGCTGCTGTCGATGGAGGTGATCGGGCTCGGCCGGGCGGATTCGATGCTGCGCGTGCGCGAACGGCTGGACCAGGGCCATTTCGTCGGCATGCTGGCCGACCGCACCCTGGATGGGGAGGAGGAGGTCCGCCTGCCCTTCCTGGGCCGGCCGGCCGGTTTCGCCCTGGGTCCGTTCCAACTGGCGGCGATGCTGAAGCGCCCGGTGGTGCTGATGGTCGGGATCTACCAGGGCGGCCGGCGCTACGATGTCCATTTCGAGCGGATCGCCGACTTCTCCGACCTGCGGGCACAGGACTGGCCGGTGCAGGACCGTCCGGGTCTGGTGCGCTGGGCGGCCGGCCGCTTCGCCGACCGGCTGGAGCATTACGCCCGCTCCCACCCCTACAACTGGTTCAATTTCTATGATTTCTGGAAATAGACCGGGCCGGCGCCTGACCCGGCGCCTGATCGCCGCCGGGCTGGCCGCTATTCTGTCGGTCGGCGCCATGCCGGCGATTGCGGCGGACCCCTGGGGTCTGGAGGACCTGTTCGCCCGTTTCGCCGCGGTGGGCAGTTCCAACGCCCGCTTCGTCGAGACGCGCGAGGTCAGCCTGCTGAACGCGCCGATGGAGAGCAGCGGCACGCTGATCTACCGGCGGCCGGATGTCCTGGAAAAGCGCACTTTGCAGCCCCAGGCGGAAAGCCTGCGGCTGGACGGCGACCGGCTGACGCTGACCCAGGCCGATGGGGCGTCGCGCACGCTGTCGGTATCCTCGATGCCGGAAATCCAGACCTATGTGGAGAGCATCCGCGCGACCCTGCGCGGCGATGTCCCCGCCATCATGCGCTTCTACGAGGTGGCGCTGGAGGGCACGGCGCAGGACTGGCGCATGCAGTTGATCCCGCGTGCGGAAGAGGCGCGCGCTACGGTGCAGCGCATCGTCATCGCCGGCCGGGAGGCGGCGATCCGCCGGATCGAGATTCTCCAGGCCGACGGCGACCGCTCGATCATGACCATCCAGCCGGACCCCGCATGACCGGTGCGGAGCGAAGGGGCGGGTGGGCGGCGATCGCGCTGTGGCTCGCCGGGCTGATCGCCTGCGGGCTGCTGGTTGCGCGGACTCCCGTCACCGCCGACCTGTCCGCCTTCCTGCCCCGCTCGCCGTCTCCGACCCAGCAGTTGCTGGTCGGCCAGTTGCGCGACGGCGTCGTCTCCCGCCTGATCCTCGTCGCCATAGAGGGCGACGTCCCGGACCGGCTGACCGGCCTCAGCCGCGACCTCGCCGCCCGGCTGCGCGGCAACCCGCTGGTCGCGGCGGTGGAGAATGGCGAGCGGACCGGGCGCGGCGCCGACGCTGCCTATCTCTGGACCAACCGCTATCTGCTCAGCCCCGCCGTCACGCCGGACCGCTTCACCGCCGACGGACTGCGGCAGGCCTTGCAGAACGACCTGCGCCTTCTGCAATCGCCGGCAGGGATGTTCCTGAAACAGGCCTTGCCCGCCGATCCCACCGCAGAAATCCTGCGCCTGACCGACCGGATGCTGGGCGGCACCGGCGGCCCGGCCAGTCGTGACGGGGTGTGGGTTTCGGCCGACGGGGCACGGGCGCTGCTGCTGGTGCAGACATCGGCTCCCGGATTCGACCTCGACGCCCAGCAGAAGACGCTGGACCTCGTCCGCAACGCCTTCGATCAGGTTCGCGGGGCGGAGGGAACCGCGCGGCTGGTGATGACCGGGCCGGCGGTCTTCTCCGTCCAGACGCGCGACCGGATCGAGGCGGATGCGACCCGCGCATCCATCGTCGCCACACTGCTGGTGGCCGGGGTTCTGCTGCTGGTCTACCGATCCTTGCGCGTCCTGGCGCTGTCGCTGCTGCCGGCGGCGACCGGCGCGCTGGCCGGCGTGGCTGCGGTCGGGCTGGGCTTCGGCACGGTGCATGGCATCACGCTGGGCTTCGGCGTGACCCTGCTGGGCGAGAGCGTCGATTACGCCATCTATCTCTTCACCCAGACCCAGCCGGGCAGCCCGGCGCGGCGGACGCTGCTGCGCATCTGGCCGACCCTGCTGCTGGGGGTCGCCACCACCATCGTCGGTTTCGGGGCGATGCTGGTCTCCAGCTTCAGTGGGCTGGCGCAGCTCGGCCTCTTCTCCATCACCGGATTGGTGGTGGCGCTGGCGGTCACCCGCTGGGTGCTGCCGGCCCTGCTGCCGGAGGGATATTCGACGGAACGGCCGGCGCGGCTGGCGCCGCTGCTGACCGCGTTGACCGGTGCGGCGCCGGCCTTGCGCCTGCCGCTCACCGCCGCAACGCTGCTGTCGCTGGCGTGGCTGGTCCACCTGGGGCCTGCCGTCTGGGCGGCAGAGCTGTCGAGCCTGAGCCCCATCGCGGAGGCCGACCAGAAGCTGGACGAGGCGCTGCGCCGCGATCTCGGCGCGCCCGACGCCGGCCACCTGCTGGTCACCGGCGCCGCCACGGCGGACGAGGCGTTGGCCGCCGCCGAACGGCTGGCCGCTCCGCTGGAGGCGCTGGTCCGCGACGGCCTGATCGCCGGCTACGACACCCCCGCCCTGACGCTGCCGAGCCAAGCGACCCAGCGCGCACGCCAAGCCGCCCTGCCGCCGCCCGAAACTCTGCGCGCGGCGCTGAACGAGGCGCTGCAGGGCCTGCCCTTCCGTCCCGACGCTTTCGCCCCCTTCCTGGCCGATGCGGAGAAGGCCCGGACCATGCCGCTGTTGACCCCTGCCAGCCTGGACGGCACCAGCCTGAAATTGAAGCTCGACTCCCTGCTGGTCCGCAATGGCGACGGCTGGACCGCCATGCTGCCTCTGCGCGGCGTCACCGACCCGCAGGCCGTTGCCGCCCGGATGGCCGGCGAAGAGGCGGCGCGGGGTGCCGCCCTGCCGAACCTGAAGGAGGAATCCGACCACCTCTACCGCACCTACCGGCAGGAGGCGTTGACGTTGGCGGTGCTGGGTGCGGCCGCCATCACGCTGCTGCTGGCCGCGGCGCTCCGTTCCCTGCGGTCGCTGATGGTGGCGGTGATGCCGCTGGCGGCGGCGGTGGTCGTCACCATGGCGCTGCTGACGGCGCTGGGGCAGGCGCTGTCGATCTTCCATCTGGTGGGGCTGCTGCTGGTGGTCGGGGTGGGGTCCAACTATTCGCTGCTGTTCGAGCGGCCGGAGCCGTCCGTGGCCTTGCGCGAGCGCACGGTCGCGTCGGTCGCCATCGCCAACCTCTGCACCGTCATCGGCTTCGGCACGCTGGCCTTTTCCGGCATCCCCGTGCTGCACGGCATCGGCATGACCGTCGCCATCGGCGCTTTCCTCAGCCTTGCCTTCGCCGCGGTGCTGAGCCGGCAGGACACCGCCACGGCACGGGAGGTGGAAAGGCATGCCTGACCCGATGCGCTGGCGCCCGGCGCCCCTGTTGCGGGCATCGGCCCTTCTGCATGTGGCCGCCGCAGCCGGCGTCGCGGCACTTCCGGCATCCTGGCCCTGGGCGCTGGGAGCGGTGGCGGGCAATCACGCCCTGCTGGGCGCCATCGGGCTCTGGCCGCGCAGCAGCCTGCTCGGCCCCAACCTGCGCCGCCTGCCGGACGCCAACGCCCGGCTCTGTCAGGTCGGCCTCTGCTTCGACGACGGTCCCGATCCGGAGGTGACGCCCGCCGTCCTCGATCTGCTGGACCGCGCGGGCGCCCGCGCCAGCTTCTTCTGCATCGCGGCCCGCGCCGCCCGTCACCCCGCCCTGGTCGAGGCCATCGTCCGTCGCGGCCACACGGTGGAGAACCACAGCTGGCACCATTCCCACCGCTTCGCCGCCATGGGCATCCGCGCGATCCGGCGCGAGGTGGGGGAGGCGCAAACGATCCTCACCAATCTCGCCGGCCGACCGCCGCGCTTCTTCAAGCCGCCGGCGGGGTTGCGCAACCCGCTGCTCGACCCGGTCCTCGCCGGGCTGGGGCTTCGTCTGGCGACCTGGACGCGTCGCGGCTTCGATGCGGTGCGGCGCGACCCGGCGGCGGTGGAACGGCGTCTGCTCCGCGGCCTCGGCCCCGGTGACCTGCTGATGCTGCATGACGGCTCCGCCGCCCGCGACGGCGATGGCCGGCCGGTGGTTCTGACAGTGCTGCCGCGCCTGCTCGACACACTTGCCGCACGCGGACTGACGGCCGTATCGCTGGAGGGGGTGGCCCCCGATGGATGGGACGATGTCTGAGGTCGTGTTCCGGGAACTGGTGACCGCCGCCGCCCGGCCCTACCGCCCCAGCGGCCGCTACGCCTGGCATTTTACCAAGGGGAAGCTTTCCGGCGACCCCGTCTTCCGCCATCTGCTGAGCCATCCGCTGCTTCCCGCCCGCGGCCGGCTGCTCGACCTCGGATGCGGGCAGGGCGTGCTGACGGCGCTGCTGCGCGCCGCGGCCGAACGGCACGCCTCCGGCAGCTGGCCGGCGGACTGGCCTGCCCCGCCCGCCGACCTCGCCACACATGGGGTGGAACTGTCGCCCCGGCGCGTCCGGATCGCCCAAACCGCGCTCGGCGCTGATGCCATCAGCCAGGGTGACATCCGCAAGTCCGATCTGCCGCATTGCGATGCCATCGTCATCCTGGACGTCCTGCTCTATCTGAACCCGGCCGAACAGGCGGCGGTGCTGGCCCGCTGCGCCGGCGCGCTGGCGCCGGGCGGGGTTCTGCTGCTGCGGGAGGCGGATGCCGGCGGCGGCCTGCCTTTCCAGGTCACCCGCTGGGCCGAGCAGGCGGCCTGCGCCGCACGCGGCCAATGGCGGCAGAGCCTGACCTACCGCCCTTCGGCCGACTGGCTATTGCTGTTGAACGGGCTGGGGCTTACCGCCACCGCTGTGCCGATGAGCCAGGGCACGCCCTTCGCCAACACCTTGTTCATAGCCCGCCGAAGCAGCGATCCAGTCCATTTTTGTCCTTCCTCGCATGAAATTGCGGGTGCTAGCATTCAACGGACAATGAAAACGCTGCCTGACCATAGACCCGACCAACATTCATAAGAAATCCATCGTGCAGCCACTTGCCGTAAGCCATATGAGCATCGTCAGCAGCCTTGGCGCTGGGCAGGATGCCACCCTGGATGCTCTGCGCAATGGCCGCGGCGGCCTGAAACCTTGCAGTTTTGAAACGGTCACGCTCGACACGCATATCGGCGAGGTGGAGGGGCTGGACGATGTCCGCCTACCGGCCGAGCTTGCCGATTACGAGTGCCGCAACAACCGGCTGGCCGACATGGCATTGCGGCAGGACGGCTTTGCCGAAGCGGTGGCCGCGGCACGGGAACGGTATGGTGCGCGCAGGATCGGCGTCTTCCTCGGCACCAGCACCTCCGGCATCCTGTCGGCGGAATTGGCCTTCCGGGCGCGCGATCCGCAGACCGGGAACCTGCCCGGCGACTTCAGCTTCGCCACCACCCACAGCACCGGCTCGCTCGCCGATTTCGTCCGCCGCCGTCTGGGGCTGGAGGGACCGGCCTTCGTCGTCTCGTCGGCCTGTGCGACCACATCGAAGGTCTTCGCCAACGCTGCCCGCATGATCGCTGCCGGCCTGTGCGACGCCGCGGTGGTCGGCGGGGCCGACAGCCTGTGCCTGACCACGCTCTACGGCTTCCATTCCCTGGAACTGGTCTCCCCCACCCCCTGCCGTCCGTTCGACGCGCAGCGCAGCGGCGTCTCGCTGGGTGAAGGCGCGGGTTTCGCCCTGCTGGAGCGTGCGACCTCCAATCCGGTGCCGGGAAGCGTCCACCTGCTGGGAGCCGGCGAAAGCAACGATGCCCACCACATGTCCACCCCGCATCCGGAGGGGCTGGGCGCGCGGCTGGCGATGGAGCGGGCGCTGGCCGATGCCGGCTTGCGGCCTCGGGACATCGACTACGTCAACCTGCACGGCACCGCCACCACCTATGGCGACGCGGCGGAGGACCGCGCCATCACGGAACTGCTCGGCACCCGCACGCCGGTCAGTTCGACCAAGGGCTACACCGGCCACACGCTGGGCGCCGCCGGCGTCGTCGAGGCGATCGTCAGCATTCTGGCCCTGCGCACCGGACTGGTCCCCGGCAGCCCACAGACCCGCAACCTCGACCCCGCCCTGCGCAGCCGCTACCTCCAGGCCAACGAAACCGGACGGATGGACCGCGTGATGACCAACTCCTTCGGCTTCGGCGGCAGCAACAGCAGCCTGATCTTCGGGTGGGCCGCCTGATGCGGGTCCATGTCGAGGGCATCGGCCTGCTCGGCCCCGGTCTGGCCGGATGGGCGGCGTCGCGCGCCATCCTCACCGGCGACACCCCCTATGTGGCAACGCCGGCCGTGCTGAGCGCCAGCCCCCTTCTGCCCCCGGCCGAGCGGCGGCGCAGCGTTCCGACGGTCAAGCTCGCCATGGCGGTGGGCGCGGAGGCGATGGAGCAGGCCGGCCGCGATCCCGCGGCCGTCGCCACCGTCTTCGCCTCCTCCAGCGGCGATCCCGACACACTGCACCAGATCCTGGAAATGCTGGCGACGGAGGAGCGCGAGATCTCGCCGACGCGCTTCCACAACTCCGTCCACAACGCCCCGGCCGGCTATTGGAGCATCGCCACCCGCTCGCGCGAGCCCTCCACCAGCTTGGCGGCCCATGACGAGAGCTTCCAGGCTGGCTTGCTGGAGGCGGCGGCGGAGGTCGTCGCCGACGGCTGGACCGTCGGGTTGATCGCCTATGACCTTCCCTATCCGGAGCCGCTGAGCAAGGTCCGCCCCATTGCCGGGAGCTTCGGGACCGCGCTGGTCCTGACACCGCAGCCGACCGGCCGCTGCCTGGCCTGCCTCGACATCGACATCGCGCGGGGGAAGGAGCCGGTCACCCGCATGGCCGACATCGGGCTGGAGGCGCTGCGGACCGGCAACCCGACCGCCCGCGTCTTGCCGCTGCTGTCGGCGCTGGCGCGCGTCGATGCCGGCGGCGGTCACGAGAGGGTGGTGCTGGACCTGCCGCCGGGCGGACGGGTGGTGATCCGGGTGGGCATGGTCCATGGGGGCGGACCATGCTGATGACGCGCGAGGCGTTGGCTGCCCTCATTCCCCATGCCGGCACCATGTGCCTGCTGGATGCCGTGCTGTCCTGGGACCAACACCGCATCCGCTGCATCGCCCGCAGCCATCGCGATCCGGACAATCCCCTGCGCCATGCCGGGCGGCTCGCCGCCCTGTGCGGGGTGGAATACGCGTCCCAGGCCATGGCGGTGCATGGCGGGCTGACCGGCGGCGGAAAGCGCCCGGCCGCGGGATATCTCGCCAGCCTGCGCGACCTCGCCTGCCATGTCGAACGGCTGGACGATGTGGCGGACGACCTGATCGTCGATGCGGAGAACCTGACTGGCGAAGGCAGCCGCGTGATCTACGCCTTCTCCATCACGGCGGGCGGCCGCGACTTGCTGAAAGGCCGGGCGGCGGCGGTGATCGACGCCGGGGTTGCGGATTTGGGGGCGGCATGAGACGCGCACTCGTCACCGGCGGCAGCGGGGCTCTGGGGGCTGCGATCTGCAGGGCGCTGGCGGCGGATGGGTGCCATGTGCTGGTCCACGCCAATGGCGCCGCCGACCGCGCCGCGGCGCTGGCGGCGGAGATCGACGCGGCCGGCGGATCGGCGGAGCCGCTGGCCTTCGACGTCACCGACGGCGATGCGACCGCCGCTGCGCTGGAGCGCGTTCTGGAAACCGGCCCGATCCAAATCCTGGTCAACAATGCCGGCATCCATGACGATGCCGTGATGCCGGCGATGCGGCGGGAGCAGTGGAGCCGCGTGGTGGATGTCTCGCTCAACGGCTTCTTCAACGTGACGCAACCGCTGCTGATGCCGATGATCGGCACGCGCTGGGGCCGCATCGTCACCGTGTCGTCGGTGGCGGCCATCGCCGGCAACCGCGGCCAGACCAACTATGCCGCCGCCAAGGCCGGGCTGCATGGCGCGACGAAAACGCTGGCGCTGGAACTGGCACCGCGCGGCATCACCGTCAACGCGGTGGCGCCGGGTATCATCGCCTCGCCCATGGCCGATGCCGCCTTCGATGCCGAAACCGTCAAGCGGATGGTGCCGATGAAGCGCGCCGGCCGGCCGGAGGAGGTGGCGGACCTCGTCGCCTTCCTGGCGTCCGACCGCGCCGCCTACATCTCCGGCCAGATCATCTCGATCAACGGGGGGATGATCTGAGCGGCCGGGAGCGGAGCCGGCGGATCGTCAGCATCGGCAGCCGGCCGATGAATCCCAGCATCAGCCGCGTGTGCATCCAGGTCAGCAGGGCGTTGTCCCGGACATACCTGAAATGGGAAACCCCGCCCTCCTCCGGTTTGAAGTAGCGAACGGGGGCCGCCACGTTGATGGTGGGAAGGCCGAGCCAGCACAGCCGCACCGCCGCTTCCGGATCGAAGTCGAACCGGCGCATCCAGGGATTGCGCCGCATCACCGCCCGCAACGGTTTGATCGGATAGACGCGGAAGCCGAACAGCGAATCGCCGATCCCGCCCCACAGCGTTTCCAGATTGGCCCACCAGTTCGAAATCTTGCGCCCACCCACCCGCAGCCGCGGGGCGGCGGCATCGAACACCGGCTTGCCCAGCACCAGGGCATCGGGATTTGCCTGCGAAACGCCCTGGAACTGCGGAATGCGGTCGGCCGGGTGCTGGCCGTCGGCATCCATGGTCAGCGCATGGGTGAAGCCGCAGCGCTCCGCCTCCTCCAGCCCATGCAGCACCGCGGCCCCCTTGCCGCGGTTCACCGGCAGTTCCAGCACGCGCAGATGCGGGTCGTCGGCGGCCATGGCCCGAAGCTCCTCCACCGTGCCGTCGGTGCTGCCGTCCACCACCACCCAGACCGGTGCCCAGTACCGGCGCGCCGCCCGCACCGTCTCGAACAGCTTCGGCCCGGTGTTGTAGCTGGGGATCAGGACGAGGTGGCTGGATGACGCGTCGGTGATCACAATTCGGACCTGTAGTGGTGTTCCAGTTCGGCGACGAGGCCGCGCACGTCCGTCGCCGAATCGAACCGGCGGCCGAGGCGGACGGTGTAGACCAGCGGAAACTCGGGCTTGCGGAACAGCGGCCAGCCCTTGCCGAGGAAATTGGTGTTGGCGTCTATGAAGACGGTCTGCACCGGCGCGCCTGCCGTCTTGGCGATCAGCGCGAAGCCGCCCTTCAGCGGGTTGACCGGCGCGCGTTCGGTGCGGGTCCCTTCGGGGAAGATCAGCAGATGGTGGCCGGCACGGACCTGTTGCGCCGCCATCTTGACCAGCGAGTTGGGCGCATCGTTGCGGATATAGCCGGCCATCCGCGCCCCGCCGCCGAGGAAGAGATTGTCGTAGACCTTGGCCTTGGCGATGCAGACCACGTCCGGCAGCCGCGAGATCAGCAGCACGGCATCCAGAATCGACGGGTGATTCGGGCAGATCAGCAATCCGCTGTCGCCCTTCAACCCGTCCAACGCCGACAGATCCGTTCTCAGCACCCCGCAGGCCCGCAGCGTGCCGAGATAGAGGCGGAAACCGGTCTTGATCGCCAGCCGGCCGAGCGGACCGCCGATGCGGCGCGGCAGCAGCGGGCCGATCAGCGCCGCCGTCAGGCTCCAGGCCAGCGACATCAGCCCGAACAGGAACAGCAGGCCATAGAACAGGACATGTTCCCAGACCTGCCGGACTGCGCCGACAAAGGTCAGACGGCGTCGCCCAGGGGCGTCCGCACGTTCTGTCGCCGTTTCCGCCATGCCATGTAGTTCCTTTTCAAGTCCAGCAGGGCGTTCATGTAGTAGATCGCCTTGAATATCTTCAGCCGGGCCTTGATCGGCGACGGACGGAAGACGTCGCCGGCCAGAAGCGACAGCAGCGCCTCCTCCACCCGGAAGACGTTGCGCGGCCCCATGAACAGGTTCCGCAGGGCCGGCGTCGTCACCCGGTAGATGTACCAGGAAAAGGTGCCGATCCCCTGCCGCACGGTCTGCTCGAAGCGCTTCAGCACCTGATCCTGCCGCGCCGGTTCGCGCAGGCAGGCATCGACCGCCTCGGCCCCTTCGAAGGCACTGGTCATCGCCAGATAGACGCCGGTGGAAAAGACCGGGTCGATGAAGGCGAAGGCGTCGCCCAGCATGACGTATCCAGACCCCGACATGCGGTCCGCCTGATAGGAGAAGTTGCCGGTCCCCGTCACCGGGCCGGTCAGCTCCGCTCCTTCCAGCCGCTCCGCCAGCGCCGGGCACAGCGCCACCGTGTCCAGGAAGAAGCGGGTCTGGTCGGTCTTGCGCGTCTTGAAGTAATAGGGCCAGCAGACCGCGCCGATGCTGGTGGTGCCGTCCGCCAGCGGGATGAACCAGAACCAGCCATGGTCGAACCAGAAGACGGTGATGTTGCCCTCGGCCTTGCCCGGCAGCCGCCTGGCGCCGGTGAAATGGCCGAACATCGCGGCACTGTTGTGCTTTGTGTTGCGCCGCTTGATGCCGAAACGCGAGGCGAGCAGCGTGTCGCGGCCCGACGCATCGACCAGGAAGCGCGTACGCAGGCTGCGGACGGTGCCGTCATCCTGCCGGGCGGTGACGATGCTTCCCTCCGTCCCTTGGATGTCGACGTCGGTCACCTTGCAGCCTTCAACGACGGTCGCCCCTTTGGCGGCGGCGTTGCGGATCAGGATATGGTCGAATTCCGACCGGCGGACCTGATAGGCATAGGGCTTGGTCTTGTCCCAGGCGTTGGCGAAATCGAAGGTGACAGCCTTGCCGTGATAGGGCGACACGAACTCCGCCCCATATTTCAGCATGCCGATCCGCTCCACCTCCTCCAGCACGT
>JBKHVJ010000238.1:0-29649 GCA_046570145.1 Alphaproteobacteria bacterium | reverse complement strand
CGGGCTTCTCGTTGATTTGGTTGCGGGGGCGCGCAACCACCGAGAATTGACTCTCCCGCCTGTAGACGTTTAGCACCGTCAGTTGAGCGGTGCATCGCGGATAAGTTTGGCAACCGACGGCTGAGCTAAACCCGATGTTCAGGTCAGCTCAGCCGATTATGCTGCGGTGATGGGCCGCATCTCCCAACGGACGGCAGTCACAATCCCCCAATTGCCGGCATCATTGGGGCGGCGCCAGCACGCTTTAGGCATGGCGCGCAACTCCTGCAGGGCTTGCCGGTAATCGGCGACTTTTCGCTCCTCTCCTTTGGGGCCGATGGTGTAAGCGCGGGAATTGCCGAGTTCCGGAATAAAGGCGGTTCCGTCACGCGCCACGGGCACCAACAAGATCGACGTTTCGGCCGCCTCCATTTCTTTGGAGGGCAGTGTACCGGCTGCGGGTGCCTCTACCCCGCGGCCGGCTGAATAGGGAACGGGCTGTCTCCTTGGGATGCCCATGCGGGTACAGGCCCCGAATCGCCGAAGATGCTGTAGAGCCGCAGGCGTCTGCGGATCAGATCCTCGCGCGCCGCGACAAACTCCGGGAGAGCCTCCGGTACCCAAAGATGGGGTTCGGGCGGAATGAGATGCATCTCCAGAAAGCCGCCGTCGCGGGTGCGTATCCAGTCGCCGAACGACATGCCGGCTTTCTCTGAATTCTCCCGCCCCAGCAGGAGCTGCAGATTTCCAATCCGATCGACGCAGGCCAAAATCTCGTCAATACGGCTTTCAGAGATGCCTCGTCCCTGGAGGCTGCGGCGCGTGCAAAGCGTCCGCGGAATGATGTGGTCGATGTGGTAAAGCGACGACGACCAGTTCTGCTCCTCATAGAGGGTGGAAAGCGCCAGGAAGCAGGTGCGCTGACCGTAGGTCGTTTCCAGCAACGCCGCGACGTTCGCTTCCTCGTCGAAGGCGACGACGCGTCCGCGGCGCTTGCGCAGCCCGTCGGTCAGGGCATGGAAGGGGAAGTCACGCTCGGTCTCCATGGCCTCCCGCAACAAGGCGCGGGACGTGCCGATGGTCTGGTCCGAACTTCCGCCGAACACGCTGTTCAGCAGCGCTCCAAGAAGCCATCGACGGATACGCAAGCGGTTCTGAACCTCGAAGGGCGTCGTCCCATCGAGCATCACGCCGTCACCCAGCTTGAACAGGTAATAGGCGATCGGCAGGACGGCGTTGGCGCTGGTCAGAGTGTCGCGGTCGATGCCGAAGCGATTGACCAGCCGCAGCGTCGCCTCCAGCGACCGCTTAATCTCCGGCCAGTTGCGCTGGATGACCGCGAGGTTCGCCGTAGTGAAATTGTTGACCTTGTAAACATGGTCCAGGTCAGACAAAACAAGGCAGGCCCGCATTACGAAGTCTTTGTTGAGGTCGTTCTTGCGGTCAAGTTCATCGTTGAGTCGATCGACGAAGTTGAAGATCTCCTCGCGGGCGTTCACCCCATCCCATTTGGACGTGATCATCGAAAGCAGCAAGTCGGACTTGCTGAGCTTGGTGCCGCCGTCGTTTGCCCTGATGAAGATGTCGAGCACGCGGTCATAACTCTGGCTCTTTTCCGTATAATAGGCGACGACGTCGTCCTTCCAGACCGTACGGTACAGGCGGTCCAGGTTGCGCTCGACGATCCGCACCTCGCCACGAGTGACGGTATCGGGGAGGCTGTCCACGACCTCCTCCTTCACCTGATCGAACCGGTCATCGTCGCGACAATCCAGAATGCGCCCGACCTTGAACCACAGGTGCCCGCGGTCATTACCCGGCGGTTCTTCGAAGAACCGAAGGCCATAGGTAACGCCGACCTCGTCCTCTTCGCCTGCGTCGTCCTGTCCGGGATCCTTGAGAAGGTTCAGAAAGAGGCGCTGCTTGGACCAAGCCAGGGGATTGTCCCAGCGCTTATGCTTCAGCTTCACCGTGTAGCTGCCGCGCAGCCCGATCAGCAGGGAGGTCAGGCGCTGCTGCCCGTCGAGAACGAGCACAACGTCGCGCCCATCGGTCTCCGCCGGTTCGTTGTGCACTTGGCCATAGCGGAAGTTCTCGACGAATTGGTAGATGTCCCAGTTGCCGCGGTTCTCCGGCTGTAGTTCCCAGAACAGAAACGAACTGATCGGATAGCCTTTGAGCAGGCTGTCGAACAGCGCCACCACCTGCGAGGCCTCCCAGACGTATGGCCGTTGGATGGCCGGCAGGAAATAGGTCCGGTTGATCTGGTCGAGGACGTCGGCGATGGTCGTGGATGCGTAGGACATGACAACCCAGGCAATGAATGGCGTTGAGTTCCAGACTTCCCCGACGGACTACTCCCCGGGATATGCAGCCTACGGCTCGGCTTGCCCTGTCAATCTGTAGCCAAGTGCCCGCCGGCGGCGTTGAATATAATCGCCTTCGTTGCACACCCACAAACCGCGAATTGAGTCATCACGGCTTGCGTCGCGCTGACATGAACAGGCTCCACCTCCAGACGCGCAAGCACCTTCTGATCGATACCGGCCGGGAAACACAACCCAACTCTGGACCTGCGCCCTCGCCTGTCGCATCCTGCCGCCGCTTGCAGGAAGAGGTACCTCATGGCGATGGGTCCACAGCGCTGGCTGACGATCACGGAGTCCCCGTTCCCCTGGGAGCGGGAGGCGCTGGAGTTTCTGCGGGGACACCTGCCCGACCGTGATCCATGGTACGCTTGGTCCAACGTCGAGTTCATCGACGACGAGGGCAAGGTCAACGAGGTCGACGCGCTCGTCCTGTCGCCGCACGGCCTGTTCCTGGTTGAAATCAAGAGCCGCCCGGGCCGGCTGGACGGCGATGCCCACAGCTGGACCTGGACCACGGACGGGCGCCGCCGCACGGACGACAACCCGCTGATCCTGGCGAACCGCAAGGCCAAGCGCCTGAAGGGCTTGCTGCAGCGGCAGAGCGTGGTCACGCGGCTGAAGCTGCGCCTACCCTATGTCTCGGCGGTGATCTTCCTGTCCGCCGATGGGCTGGACTGGCAGGTCGATCCGTCCACGGCCCTGTCCACCTTCGGCCGGCGGCCCTCCAGGTCGGGCGACGGCATCATCAACGCCCTGAACAACGGCTTGCAGACCGCGAGGCCGCACCCTCCGATAACGGCCGAACAGGCCAACATGGTGCGCCGGGCGATCGCCGATGCCGGGATCCGCCCGTCCCTGCGCGACCGCCGTATCGGCGACTACGAGTTGAAGCGCATCCTGGCCGAGGGCGACGGCTGGCAGGATTGGGAAGGCCGCCACGTCACCCTGGACGTGTCGCGGCGCATCCGTCTCTATCCCTACAGCTCCGCGTCCGACGAGGAGGCGCGCCGCGCGCTCGGCCGGATGGCGGTCAGGGAGTTCCAGGTCCTGGAGGGCATCGACCATCCCGGCCTGCTGCGGGTCCGCGACTACAGGGACACCGAACGCGGCCCGGCGCTGATCTTCGATCACGATCCGCGGGCGATCCGGCTCGACCTGCTGATGCGCGACCATCTCGACCTGATGGGGGCGGAGCTACGGCTGCACATCGTCCGCCAGCTGGCGGAAACGCTGAAATACGCCCATGGCAAGCGGCTGTTCCACCGCGCCCTGTCGCCCCACAGCATCCTTGTCCGGGACGTCGACCAGCCGCTGCCCCGGCTGCAGATCATGAACTGGCAGACGGCGGCGCGGGAAGCATCGGCCGCCGGAACCACCCATGCCACCACCGGCACCAGCCACCTGGACAGCTACGTCGAGGATCCGGCAAAGGTCTACATCGCGCCGGAAGCGCTCAGCGGCGGGCCGCAGTCCGGCCCGCACCACGACGTGTTCTCGCTGGCCGCCATCGCCTACCACCTGTTCACCGGCCAGCCGCCCGCCCCCTCCCCGCTCGAACTGGCGGCCCGGCTGCGCTCCGGCTCCGGCCTGCTGGTCTCCGACGTGGTGGACGGGGCGATGCAGAGCCTTGTCGACCTGATCCGCATCGGCACCCATCCGGAGGTGCCGATGCGGATCGCCTCGATGGACGAGTTCCTCGAACGGCTGGCGGAGGTGGAGCGCGACCTGCAGCGCGGCACGCCGGAAACCACCGTCGACCCCTCCTCTGCCAAGCCCGGCGAGCGTCTGGAGGGCGGCTTCACCGTCGTCCGCCGGCTGGGCCGCGGCGCCTCGGCCGACGCCCTGCTGGTCCAGCCGGACGGCGAAGAGGGGGAACTGGTGCTGAAGGTGGCGCTCGACCCCGCCCACAACGACCGGCTGGAGGCGGAGGCCGCGGCGCTCGGAAAGCTGCACCACACCAACATCGTCTCGGCCCGCCGCACGCTGACCGTTGCCGGCCGGACGGCGATCCTGATGGAAAGCGCCGGCCCCCAGACCCTGGCGCAGCTGCTTCGCGCGCCCGGCGGCCTGTCACTCGACCTCAAGCGCCGCTTCGGCGAGGAGCTGCTGAGCGCCGTCGACCATCTGGAACAGAAGGGCGTCGCCCACCGCGACATCAAGCCGGACAACATCGGAATCACCGAGGGGAAGGAGCGCCGGCGGCTGGTGCTCTTCGACTTCTCGCTCGCCCGCACCTCCCCGAACAACATCCAGGCGGGGACCCGCCCCTATCTCGACCCCTTCCTGGTCCTGCGCCGTCCGCCGCGCTGGGACCTCAGCGCCGAGCGGTTCGCCGCCGCCGTCACCCTGCACGAGATGATGACCGGCCTGCTGCCCAGCTGGGGCGACGGGCAGAGCGACGCGGCGATGATCGACGACGAGGCGACCATCGCGTCCGACCGCATCGATCCGCATCTGCGCGAGGGGCTGACCGCCTTCTTCGACAAGGCGCTGCGCCGCACCCCGAGCGAACGCTTCGACAATGCGGAGGACATGCAGCGAGCCTGGCGCCGGGTATTCGACGAGGCGGTGACCGCCCAGGCCGACCCGGACGGCTTCGACGCCATCGCCCGCCGTGTTACCGCAGTGACCCCCATCGCCGACCTCGGATACAGCGTCGAGGCGCAGGACGTGCTCGACCGCATGGGCGTCCACAGCGTGCGCGATCTGCTGGAGGTTCCCCGCCGCAACATCCGGCTGGCGAGCGGCGTCGGCGACCGCATCCGCAAGGAAATTCGCCTGAAGGCGAAGCGGCTGGCCCAGCTTCGCCAGGATCTGGCCCCCGGCACCCCCGCCCCCACCGACCTTGGCCCCGCCGACACCGATCGCCCCAGCATCGACCGGCTCGCCGAGATGCTGATCCCCCGCCGCCCACTGGGCGAGGAAACGACGGAGGATCAGGTGCTCGCCGTCTTCCTCGGGCTGGAGGCGACCGGGACGCCGCAGGAGTGGCCGTCGGTCGGCGAGGTGGCGAGCCGCTGCGGCATCGCCCGCACCGCCGTCGCCGCGGCGCTCGCCAAGGGACGCGAGCGCTGGCAGCGGCAGAAGGCGCTGAACACCCTGCGCACCGATCTGCGCGCCCTGCTGAAGCTGCATGGCGGCGTGATGACGGTGGCGGAGCTGACGCCGCAGGTGCTGGCCATGCGCGGCTCCGCCAAGCTCGACGAGGCGGAGCGCCTGCAGCTGGCCGGTGCGGTCCTCCGCGCCGCCATCGAAACCGAAGGCGCGCTGGAGGAGCCGCAGTTCCTGCTTTACGGCGCCGATTCGATGCCGCTGGTCGCCGAGGCGGCGGAGTTGGCGCAGCACGCCCGGACGCTCGGGCAGGCCGCCGACCGGCTCGCCGCCCTCGACCCGCTCGCCCCGCCGCAGCGGGTGCATGAGGAGCTGGAGGCGCTGGGCTGGCCGGTGCTGGAACGGGAGGATGCCGCCCCCCGCCCGACCCTGGCCCGTCTGCGCGCGCTGGCGGTCGCGGCGTCGAGCCACGCCGCCCTGTCGAGCAAGGGGGAGATCTACCCGCGCGGCATGGTGCCGGACCGCACGCTGCGGCTGGCCGCCGGCTCCCTGCTCGGCCCCCGCATGCTGACGGAGGAGCAGCTGCGCGAGCGTGTGCGCGGCCGCTATCCCGACGCCGCCCCGCTGCCCGCCCGCCCGGCGCTGGATGGCCTGCTGGAACAGGCGGGGATTGGCCGGATATGGCGCGAGCATGGCATTGGTCCGGACGCCGGCGACAACGAGCCCGGCTATTACGCCGACACGGCCAGCCCCGGTCATTCGTCGGGCTACAGCTCCATCCACCGGCTGATGACCGAGGGGCCGGCGGTGGACGAGACGCCCGACGTCCTCGCCGCCCGCCAGTTGGAGGAGAAGTTCGCCTATGCCCGGCGCACCGGCGGCTTCCTGGCGCTGACCGTCGATCCCCGCCACTACCGGGAGGCGGAACGGGCGCTGGTGGAGCGTTTCCCGCTGAAACGCCTCAGCCTCGACCGCCTGATGCTGGACGCCATGCGGGCGGAGGCCGACGGGCGCAAGGTGGACTGGTCGCTGGTGCTGCGCGCCGACGCCGCCGATCCGCAGAGCCGCGACTGGGGCAACCTGCAACGGCTGATCGGCTTCGCCATGCCGAAGATCGAACAGGCCCTGCTGACCGCCGGGGAGCCGGTGCTGCTGACCGATTGCGGCCTGTTCGCCCGCTACGGCCTGATGGATCGCCTGCAACTGCTGCGCGACGCCTCCGGCACGGCGGGCGGCCCGCCGGGGCTGTGGCTGCTGCTGCCGCTGCCCGACGGCGGATTGCCGACCATCGGCGGCAAGGCGGTGCCGGTCATCGACGGCAGCCAGTGGGCGCGCCTGTCGGTCACCTGGATCGAGAATGCCCACCGCGCCGGCAGCCGCCCGGCGGCGTGACCCCGGCACCCGCCCCATGCCGCACCCCAGGGTAGCGGACGCACAGGGCGGCGGCGCGTGTTCATGGCGCCCGCCCCCGTCCCTGTGCTATTCCGGCGGCCCAAGTTCCATACCACTTTCGAAGACAGCGACCGGCCAATCCCATGATCGACGCCACCGCCCTGCTGAAAGACCTGAAGCGCCTGCTGCGCGCCCTGGAAACCGACATCCGGGAGCGGGTGTCCGGCACCGCGCTGGATGCGGAGCTGCGGGCCGACTGGCAAGCGGCGCGGGATGCCAGGCGCACCGCCCAGGCCTATACCGCCTGGTTGGACGAGGAGGTGACGCAGGCCGCGGTGCATTGGGTGCTGGGCTGCGTCTTCCTGCGCTTCGTCGAGGACAACGGGCTGGTGGACCGGCCCTGGCTGTCGGGTCCGGGGGAGCGGCTGGAGATGGCGCGCGACCGGCACGAGGCATGGTTCCGCGCCAACCCGACCGGGGAGGAGCGCGACTTCCTGCTGGCCTGCTTCGCCGAGGCGGCGGAACTGCCGGGGCTGGGCGCCCTGTTCGACCGGCGCCACAACCCGCTGTGGCGGCTGCCGGTGTCGGGCGACGGCGCCATCCTGCTGCGCGAGTTCTGGCAGCGCCGCGACCCCGACAGCGGCGTGCTGGTCCATGACTTCACCGACGGGGATCTCGGCACACGTTTCCTGGGCGACCTGTACCAGGATCTGTCGGAGGCGGCGCGCAAGCGCTTCGCCCTGTTGCAGACGCCGGAATTCGTCGAGGAATTCATCCTCGACCGCACGCTGGACCCGGCGGTGCGCGAGTTCGGCTTCCGCGAGGTGCGGCTGATCGACCCCACCTGCGGCTCCGGCCACTTCCTGCTGGGCGCCTTCCGCCGGCTGTTCGGCCTGTGGTCCCTGCACGAGCCGACCCGCAACCCGCGCGACAGCGCGCAGAAGGCGCTGGACGCCGTCTGCGGCGTGGACATCAACCCCTTCGCCGCCGCCATTGCCCGCTTCCGCCTGCTGATCGCGGCGTTGACCGCCTGCGGCATCGCCAGCCTGCGCGGCGCCCCCGATTTTCGGGTGTCGGTGGCGGTCGGCGACAGCCTGCTGCACGGCAAGCGCTTCATGGAGGTGCGCGGCTGGCAGATGTCGCTGATGCCGGAGGACGGTCTGGCCCACGTCTACCACGAGGAAGACCGCGAGGCGCTGGACCTGATCCTGGGGCGGCAGTATCACGCGGTTGTGGGAAATCCGCCGTATATCACGGTGAAGGATGAAGCGCTGAATCAGGCGTATCGGGAACGATATTTCACCTGCCACCGCCAATACTCATTGTCTATTCCATTTATTGAAAGATTCTTTGACATCTGCGCATCAAAGAAAGAAGGGGAATTTGGCTACATCGGTATAATATCATCAAATTCATTCTTAAAGAGAGAATTTGGGAAGAAGCTCGTAGAAAAATTTATACCCCGAATAAATATTACTCATGTTGTGGACTCTGCCGGGTGCAATATTCCGGGACACGGAACTCCCACTATAATTTTGTTTGGTCGGAACAGCAGTCCGAGTGGAACTCCTGTGCGTTTAGTGTCGTCTCTAAGAGGAGAGGATCCGAATAAAGTAAATTCTGGCGGCGGTCCTGCTTGGCTAGAAATAACAGACAAAATCGACGAGCCTGGATCAACCGGAAATTACATATCGGTTGCCGATAAAGATCGGACATTTTTCTATTCATTTCCTTTGGTTCTGGGTGGCGGAAACGAGTCTGAAGCAAAGAAAATAATCGAAAATTCCGCAAAAAATAAACTCTCGGACCTAGAAGTGTCAATGGGCTTCGTTGGCATGACGCATGCTGACGAAATCATGTGCTTTCCTCAAGATTTCTCAAAAAGATTTCAGGGACTCTCCAATTACTCGCAGGAACTATGCACTGGCGAGGACCTCCGTGATTGGGTCAGAGATTCTTGCTATTCTGCTTTTGTTCCATATTCCAATGGAGAGATTCTGGAAATTCCCTCAGATTCACTAGCCTATAGATACATTTGGAATTTCAGAACGCTACTAGGGAATAGAGCAACTTTCGGTAAGTCAACGTATTTCCGAACAGGCAAGCCTTGGTGGGACTGGCACCAGATTTCTGCTGAAAGGATGTCAGCTGAAAAGGTAATATCTTTCGCATTTGTTGCTACTCATAATAATTTTGTCGTTTCGCATGGAGGAGCTTACAAACAATCTGCGCCTGTCATAAAATTGAACAGAACTACTGACATATACTGTTACGAATCAATCTGCGCCCTGCTAAATTCCTCTTCCGCCGCCTTTTGGATGCGGCAAGTTCTTCATAATAAGGGTTCACAGGGAATCAGTGAGGGAGCAAAAATTGAGGTCTGGGAGCGATTTCTTGAGATAACAACCACCGGCCTCCAATCCTTCCCCCTCGCCGAGCCCTACCCCACCGACCTCGCCACCGCGCTGGACGGGCTCGCCCGTGAGCTGACCGACGCGCTGCCGAAGGCGGTGATCGCCCGTGCCCTGCCGACCCGCGCCGATCTGGACGCGGCAAAGGCGCGCGCGCGGTCGATCCGCCGCCGCATGATCGCCTTGCAGGAGGAGCTGGATTTCCGCTGCTACCGCCTCTACGGCCTGCTGGAGGAGGAGGCCGAGCATCCGGCCCCGCCGGAGGTCGATCTGGGCGAGCGCGCCTTCGAAATCGTCATGGCCCGCAAGATGGCCGACGGCGAGCTGGAGACGACGTGGTTCGACCGCCACGGCTCCACCCCCGTCACAGATATCCCCGCCCATTGGCCGGCCGATTACCGGGCGCTGGTCGAACGGCGCATCGCGCTGATCGAGGACAACCGCTGGATCGGTCTGGTCGAACGGCCGGAATACAAGCGGCGCTGGCAGTGGGACGACCAGGGCTTCGACGCCGGCTGGGCCAAGCGGGAACAGGCGGCGCTGAAGGGCTGGCTGCTCGACCGGCTGGAGGATGGCCGCTACTGGTCGGGGGATCCCTCGCTGCTGCCGGTGTCGCGGCTGGCCGACATGGCACGGCGCGATGCCGACTTCATGGCGATGGCGGAGCTGTACACCGGCCGCCCCGACTTCCAGGTGATGCCGCTGGTGGCGGAACTGGTGGCGGCGGAATCCGTCCCCTTCCTGCCGGTCCTGCGCTACAGCGAGGACGGCCTGCGCAAGCGTAGCACCTGGGAGGAGACCTGGGAGCTTCAGCGCCGCGAGGACGCCATCGACGCCCGCACCGGATTGCCGGAGGGCGATCCGAACCGGCTGACCCCGGAACAGGCGAAGGAGATGAAGGCGCGCGAGGTGGGCGACATCCCGGTCCCGCCGAAATACCGCACGCCCGACTTCCAGAAGACCGATTATTGGCGGCTGCGCGGCGGGCTGGACGTGCCGAAGGAGCGCTTCGTCAGCTACCCCTTCGCCGAACGCGACGCCGACGGCAGCCTGATGGTCGCCTGGGCCGGCTACGACCACCTCCAGCAGGCGACCGCGCTGGCCGCCCACTATCTCTCCATGAAGGAGAACGAGGGCTGGAACGCGGACCGGTTGATTCCGCTGCTGGCCGGTGTCCAGGAGCTTGTGCCGCGGTTGTTGCAATGGCACAACGATTACAACCCTGACTTCGGCGTCGGGCTGGGCAGCTACTACCGGGACTTCGTGGCGGACGAGGCGCGCGCGCTGGGTCTGACCATCGACGACCTGCGGTCGTGGACCCCGCCGGCGCGCGCCACCGCCCGCCGTGGCCGGAGAAAGGCGTCGTGACCAGCTAAGGAAGCGCCCGCATGCCCGAACCCCTGGACCTGGATGGCTTAGGCAAAGGGGCGGCCCCGCCGCCCAGCCAAGCCATGAGCCGGGCCGAACGCCTCGAATCCGACGACCTCACCGTCGTGCTCGGCGCGTTCGCCCGTTCCGACCTCGACCCACTGGTGAAGATCCTGGTCGAGAAGGAAGGCAGCGACAAAAGCGATCCGCTGAGGGAGTGCAACGCCTATAAGACCGGCGGCGGCGACCACCACCGTTATATCCCGCAGATCGTCGAAGAAATCCGCTGGTGGGGTAGCCACGACGTAATGGACGCCGGCGAGTTGCGCAGCTATCGAGCCGTAGTAGCCAACCTGTGCGAGAAGGTCGAGATTCCGGTGACTGACACCACCAGCGTGTTCGACATGGAACGGCTACTGGTCAAGGAACGAGTCGATGCGGACAAGCTGGGTGGCAGTTCCCTTGGTGACACTGTCGGTTCTGTGCTCAACACCGCGGGCGTTGGCCTCGGTCTGATCCGTGCCATCGGTGCGGTTGCGATACCCGTCAGCGTGGGGATTGCCGCCTGGACGATGTGGGAGAAGATGGGGCCGGACTACAAGATGACCGGGCAATGCGTCATGGCAATCGCCGAAGCGCGCATGCGCCTGTGGTGCGCCGCCATGGCCGACGAGATGGAGTTGGTGGGATGAGCATCACGACGGTCAGCTTCGAAATTCCGGCCTGGGTGGCTGAGAAGCTCGCTACCGGCGAGTGGATCCTCCATGGAGGCGAGTTTCGGAATACATTGGGACACATCAAGGGCTTCCTTCGCGACGGGAAGGTCGTGGAACAGGCTCAGGAGCTTGCAGGCAACCTGCCTGCCGCCGCACTCGCCAACCCCGCCGTCATGGTCGGCCTGCAGGCGGTCAACACCGCCATTATGGTGGCCGGCTTCACGATGCTGGCGTCCAAGCTGACGGCGGTGTCGCAGCAGTGCGAAGCCATCCTGGAGCGGAGCGCCAAGACCGACCATAAGGTGGACTGGCTGCGCGATGCCGGCATCGCCGCCATCCAGTCCAAGATGCTGGCCGGGCTGGAAGGGGCGCAGAGCGCGCACAAGCTGGGCCAGTCGGTCCTGCCCTATGACACCTCGATCAACGAGGGCGCGCTGTTCTTCCGCCGGGTGATGAAGGACGCGCTGTCCCGCGGCGACGCGCTGCACGACACCGACATGTTCATCACCCTGGTGCTGCAGCACGCCATCGCCAGCATCGCGCGCGCCCGCTCGCAATGGCTCCTGCTGGGGCCGGAAGAGGGGCTGGACGCGATGGACGCCGGCATCAAGGCCCACAACGAGATGGTCGCAGCATTGCAGAAGCCCTTCCGCGACCCCTTCACCGTGGACTCCCCCACGCTGGAGATGGGTCCGGAGCAGCGCAAGGCGCTGAAAACCCTGATACCCGTGCTGAAGCAGGTGGCCCAGAGCTTCAACCAGCGCCGGGTGGAGCTGGAGACCTATGTCACCTTCGGCCTGATGGGTCCGCCCAGCGTCGACATCGTCCGCCAGTTCGAACGCACCCCCGGCGCCTGCCTGCTGATCGAGGAGGTCGAGACGGTCGGCGCCTCCGCCGGCGGCATGGCCGGGGCGACCGCCGGGTGACCGGCAGGGATGCGGCCGCCCGAAAGCTGTGGCGGCCGCATCCCGGCTTTTCTATTCTCCGCCCTCTTCGAACCCCGGACCGAGCTGCCGTATGACCACCGACGCCCGTCCCCTCATCAGGGACCTGATCGACATCCCGGAGCGCGTGCATCAGGGTGACTTCGTCCTGAAGCTGGCCGACGGGCTGGACCATGCGAAGGCGACGGTGCGCGATTACGTCGTGACGCCCCAGCTGGAGCTGTGCTTCGACGACGCGCTGGGCTTCATCAAGGGGGCGGTCACCGGCGGGACCAGCAAGGCGGCCTACCTGCACGGCTCCTTCGGGTCGGGCAAAAGCCATTTCATGGCGGTGCTGACCCTGCTGCTGGCCGGCGACCCGGACGCCCGCTCGATTCCCGAACTGGCCAAGGTGGTGGTCCGCCACGACGAGTGGATCCAGGGCCGGCGCTTCCTGATGGTCCCCTACCACATGATCGGGGCCAGCGACCTGGAATCGGCGATCCTCGGCCAGTATGCCCGCCATGTGCGGCGCCTGCACCCCGACGCGCCGGTGCCCGGATTCTACCTGTCGGAAACGCTGTTCGAGGATGCGCGGAACCTGCGCGCCAACCTGGGCGACGCCGCCTTCTTCGCTAGGCTGAACGCCGGCAAGGAAGAGGACGGCGACGGCGGCGACGGCTGGGGCACGCTCGATTCCGGCCTGTGGGATGCCGGCGGCTTCGATGCCGCCACGGCGGAGCCGGTGACGGGGGACGAACGGCAGCGGCTGATCGGCGACCTCGTGCGCGTCTATTTCGCCGGCTATGCCCATGTCGCCACCAACAAGGGCAACGCCTTCGTCTCGCTGGACGAAGGGCTGGCGATCATGAGTAGCCATGCCCAGTCGCTGGGCTACGATGCGGTGATCCTGTTCTTGGACGAGTTGATCCTGTGGCTCGCCACCCATGCGGCCGACGTCAATTTCGTCTCGCGCGAAGGCTCCAAGCTGTCGAAGCTGGTGGAGGCGCTGAACAGCCGCCCGATCCCGCTGGTCAGCTTCATCGCCCGCCAGCGCGACCTGCGCGAACTGGTCGGCCAGAATCTGGCCGGCGCGCTGCAGCTCCAGTTCGCCGACGTGCTGAAGCACTGGGAGGCGCGGTTCCACCGCATCACGCTGGAGGACCGCAACCTGCCGCTGATCGCGCAGAAGCGCGTCCTGCGGCCGCTCTCCCCCACCGCAAAGGAAACGCTGGACGGTGCCTTCGACGATTTCCTGAAGGTGCGGCGCGAGGTGCTGGACACGCTGCTGGGCTCCACCGGCGAACAGGCGATGTTCCGGCAGGTCTATCCGTTCAGCCCGGCCCTGGTGCAGACGCTGATCGCGGTGTCGTCGGTGCTGCAGCGCGAACGCACGGCGCTGAAGCTGATGTCGCAATTGCTGGTCGAAAGGCAGAACGAGCTTCGGCTGGGTCAGATCATCCCGGTCGGCGACCTGTTCGACGCAATCGCGGAGGGGGACGAACCCTTCTCCGAAGCGATGAAGTTCCATTTCGAGAATGCCAAGAAGCTCTACCGGACCAAGCTGCTTCCCCTGCTGGAGCGCCAGAACGGCGTCAGCTGGGCCGAGGTGGAGGCGGAAACCGCCGATCCTGCCAAGGCGCAGGCGTTGCGCAACGATGCGCGGCTGATCAAGACCCTGCTGCTGGCCGCCCTGGTGCCGGAGGTGGAGGCGCTGAAGGGCCTGACCGCGCCGCGGCTGGCCGCGCTGAACCATGGCAGCGTGCGCTCGCCGATTCCCGGCCGCGAAAACAACATGGTGCTGACCAAGCTGAAGGGCTGGGGCGGCGAGGTCGGGGAAATCAAGACCACCGAGGACGCCAACCCCGTCATCTCGATCCAGATCACCGGCGTCGATACCGACCCGATCCTGGCCAGCGTCGCGAGCGAGGACAATCCCGGCAACCGCCGCCGGCTCGTCCGCTCCATGCTGTTCGAGATGCTGGGGCTGCCGCCGGACAGCGACGGCTTCTTCCTGGAATATTCGATGGTCTGGCGCGGCATCCGGCGGCAGATCAACATCGTCTACGACAATGTCCGGGAAATGGCCGACGACCGGCTGCGCAACCAGGACGGCGCATGGTCGGTCATCTTCGACTTCCCGTTCGACGAGCCGAACCGCTGGCCTGCCGACGACATCGCCCGTCTTCAGGAATTCAAGGACGGACCTGTGGGGCGCTCCGACACCATCGTCTGGCTGCCGTCCTTCCTCAGCGACAAGGCGATGCGCGACCTCGGCACGCTGGTCAAGCTGAACCACCTGCTGACGGGGGAACGTTTCGCCGACCATGCCCGCCATCTGTCGGCGGTCGACCGCGATCAGGCGCGCGCTCTCCTCGCCAACCAGCGCAGCCAGCTCCAGCAACGCCTGCGCGCCTGCCTGGAGGTCGCCTACGGCATCGCCGGCGAACCGTCGGACGCGGTCGGCGCGACGCTGGAGGCGTCCCAGCACCTGCAGTCGCTGAACGGCTTCAAGCCGGCGCTGCCGGTGGGCGCCAACTTCAAGGCGGCCTTCGAGAAACTGCTGGAACAGCTGTTCGGCTATCTCTACCCGGCCCACCCGAATTTCGGGACCGAGGTCAGGCCGCTGGCCCTGCGCAAGCTGCAGCCGGACATCGAGCGGGCGCTGGCCGACCCGGAAGGGCGCGTGTTCATCGCCGACAAGACGATACGCGACTCTATGCGCGCCATCGCCAACCCGTTGAAGCTGGGGGAGATGGGCGAGACGCATTTCGTCCTTTCCCGTCATTGGCGCTCCCATTTCGCCCAGAAGCACGCACAACAGGGCGGCGCCATGACCGTCAAGTCCCTGCGCGCCTGGATGGACGAGCCGCAGCGGATGGGTGTATCGCGCGAGGTGCAGAACCTCGTCATCCTCACCTATGCCGAACAGACCAACAGCAATTTCTTCAAGGGAACGGCACTGATCCGGCCGACGCTGGACTCTCTCGACGACGAGCTGGAGCTGCGGGAACAGGCGCTGCCGCCCGAAGAGGACTGGCGCCTGGCGGTGCAGAGGGCCTCCTCGTTGTTTGGCCTGGTGCCACCGGACCTGCGCAACGCGACGAACGTCGCCAAGCTATCCGTCCAGATCGCGGAACGCACGGCCGACCTGCGTCCCAAGCTGGATGCCCTGGTCCGCGACCTCGGCCACAGGCTGGCGGCGCTGGGGATCAATGCCGACGACGCCAACCGGATGACCACCGCCCGCTCCGCGCAGGCGCTGCTGGTCGCCATCGGTGCGGCAACCTCGGAAAAGGTCATCACCTCGCTGGCCGGCGCGGAGTTGCGGACCACCGAGACCGACGTCGCCAAGACCCTGACCTCCGCCGGCGAGGTCGGGCTGGCCCTTCGCGACTCCAGCTGGAAGGTGTTCGAGACGCTTCGGCAACTGGCCGACCACCGGCAGGCCGCCGCGACATCCATCCTCGACCGCATCGGCCAAACCCTGTCGATGGACGAGCGCGCCGTCTTGCTCAAGCCGTCGCTCGACGATCTGCATGGGCGCGCGCTGAAGCTGCTGACCGACACGGCCCCCGCTCAACCGGCGCCGCCGACCCCGACGACGACAACGCGGCCGGGCATTGGCTTCAGCGAGGAGCCGGTCACGGTTCCGCACATCGTGGCGCCGGTGGAGCCGCTGGTCGAGCCAGACGACGTGGTGATCACGGTCGACGACCGGCGCAACCTGTCATCCGGCGAGGCTGCCGACCTGCTCGACAAGCTGAAGCAGGAACTGGCCGGGCATCCGGACTATCGCCTTAACCTGTCCTGGAAAATCGTCAGAAAGGGTAAGCGCCCGTGACGTTGCTGGCACCGACGACCGCACAAATCCGTGCCCAGGTCGAGGCTGTCGTCAGGCACGACCCCCAGGTCCGGGCGCTCGGCATCCGTTCACCGAACCGTCAGGCTTGGCCGGAGCGGCTGGATTGCGCCGGCCGGGCCTTCACTCTCGTCTGGTGCGAATCGTCCCTTGCGGCCCGTCAGGCCCTGACGGAACCTGACGGCGACACCGGCGTCGTGCTGCTGACCAACCTTTCCTCCGAGATGCTCGGGGATGATGTCGTGGCCCGCCTTGCCAAGGCGCGGCTGCTGACCGTCGAGGCATGGGAGATGGTGCGGGAGGCTTTCCAGGCCCGCAACATCGACCCCCGGATTTCCGGCAAGCCCTGGCTGGCCGAATTGCTGTTGGAACATGCCCATCGCGGCCCCTATCCGCCGGTGCCGGGCGGGCTGCTCGATGCCGATACGGCATGGGCGAACCTGCTGGACCGGCTGCTCGGCCTGCCCTTCGCACGGCCCGATGCGGAAACCCTGCTGCGCTGGAGCATCAGCGACGGAGCGCTGGCCCGTTTCACGTCACTGCCTCCGACGGCGCGCAACGGGATCGCCTCATGGCTGTCGGAGGCCGCCGGCCCGGCAGGCAGCTTGGTGACGGCATGCATCGACAGCGGTTTCGGTGCCGACGCATTGCCGCTGGGACTTGTCGCCGGGGTCGTCTTCGGAACGTCCTGGCACCTCAGCGAGTTGACCGCGGCCGCCGTGCGCCTCGAACCATTCGTGGGTGGGCGACGGATCGCGGCAGATCATGGCAGGGCGTGGGCGGCGGCGGCGGCAGGCGCCCTCCGTCCGCTCGATCAAGCGACGCGGCGCAGGTTGCTGGAACGTGCGGATTCCCTCCTTGAGCAGGTCCACGCCGGGGGATTTGCCATAACCAGTCCGGTCCTGCTGGCCGGCTTCCAGGCTCGCCTGCGCGCATTCGCCGATGAGCTGACGCGGGCGCTTCCATCCCTTCCCGATGCCGCTGCCCTCCAGGCGCTGGAATCCGCTGCCGCCCGCGTCGCCGCACACGATCAGGCATCAGACCAGAGGGGACGGGCGGAGAAGGTGGCCATGGCGCTGCGTCTGGTGCGCTGGCTCGTGACCGCCCGATCCGCACCTCAGTCCTTCGCCGACGGCGTCCTCGACTATGCCCGCGACGGAGCGTTCGTCGATCTGGCCCGCCGGTTCCTGGCGGGCGGCGACGAGATGGCCGACCTGTCGGCGGCTTATTCCAGCCTCGCCGCGGCGGTGCGGAATTGCCGTGAGACGCAGAACGAACGCTTTGCCAACTTGCTGCGGAACTGGAACGCCGCACCGGCTGCCACTTGGCCCGTGCTTCCGGTCGAACGGGTGCTCGAGGAGGTGGTGGCTCCGCTTGCGGCCAGCGCCCCCGTGCTGCTGCTGGTGATGGATGGAATGAGTCATGCCGTCTACCGCGAACTGCTGCCCGATTTCATGAACACGGGGTGGAGCGAGTTGTGGCCGATGGAAGCGACGGAACCGGCCTCGGCCGTCGCCATGCTTCCCACCGTCACCACCGTGTCGCGGGCAAGCCTCCTGTGCGGACGCCTAGCTTGCGGCTCCCAGTCCACCGAAAGCAAAGGCTTTGCCGAACATCCCGCCCTTCGGGCGGTCGGCAAGGCTGGCCTCCCGCCGATCCTGTTCCATAAAGGCGACCTCAGCGAAGGCGGCAGTCTGGCCCCCTCAGTCCGCGAAGCAGTCGGCACACCCGATCGGCGGATCGTGGCCGTCGTCCACAACGCCATCGACGATCATCTGGATGGACCGGAGCAACTGCGCCAGCGCTGGTCATTGGACGATCTGCATCTGCTGCGTCCAATCCTGCATGAAGCCCGCAATGCCGGCCGGGTGGTTGTGCTTACCGCCGACCACGGCCATCTGGTCGAGGAAGCTACGACGCAGATGGCGAAGGGCGATGACGGTCGATGGCGAGCCGGTACGGTCCCGGCTGCAGTGGGGGAGTTGGCATTTTCCAAGGGCAGAACCCTGTCGCCGAGCGGCCAGAACGGCATCGTGCTGCCCTGGAGCGAAACCATACGCTACTGCGGACGGAAGAACGGCTATCACGGAGGAGCGAGCCCGCAGGAGGTGCTGGTCCCCCTGACCGTATTGTCGGCGGGCGTGTTTCCCGAAGGTTGGCGACTGGCGCCGCCGGTTCAGCCGGATTGGTGGGAGGCACTGCCCCCACCCATGCCCGTCGCCGCCGCACCCGCGCGTCCGAGTCCGCAAGCGCCGCCGGCTCGCAAGCGACCAACCACACAGCCGTCGCTGTTCGACATGGTGCCGGCGCAGCCGGCGATACCAGCGCCCGCTTCCGACTGGATCACCCGCTTGCTGGCATCGCCGGTCTATGCGGCGCAAAAGCAGCTTGCCGGCCGCGGTGCGCCGAAAGACGACGACATCCGTGCGATCCTGGACGCGCTGTCGCAGCGCGGCGGAAAGCTGAGCCGCGTCGCGCTGGCCCAACGGCTGGGCGTCGCCCAGGTCCGTCTGGGGTCGTTGGTCATGGCCGCACGTCGGGTCTTGAATGTGGATCAGGTGCAGGTGCTGGGGGTCGAGGACTCATCCGGCACGGTGACCTTGAACCGCGCGCTTCTCGACACGCAATTCGAACTCAAGCAGTGAGGCGACAGTCATGCTGAGTCCGCACAGGCGGTCGGAAATCATCGACGCATTGCGGCGAGGCACGGTTCCCCGCTCCGGTCTGGACGTCCTTGCGGTCGGCATCGAACGCTTTGCTCCCGCTCTGGACGACGACCTGAATGGGGTCTCGGCCGGTCGCGGCGCATTCAAGGCGATCCGCGGCGAATATGGCAGCGGTAAGACATTTTTCGGCCGCTGGCTTCAGGAGAGGGCGCGCAGCCGGGGTTTCGCCACCAGCGAGGTGCAAATCTCGGAAACGGAAACCCCCCTTCACCGGATGGAAACCGTTTACCGACGGTTGACCGAACGGCTGGCCACCCAGGATGCTAGCGAGGGGGCGCTTCGCAACGTAATCGACGGCTGGTTCTATACGCTGGAAGAGGACGTGCTGGCGGAAGGCGACCTCGATCCGGCCGATGCTGAAGCGCTGGTCGCCCGTACGGACGCGCTGCTGGAGCAGCGGCTGGCGGCGGTGACGCGGCAGGCACCTGCCTTCTCGGCCGTGCTGAGGGCCTACCGGCAGGCCTTGGTGGCCGAGGATCAGGGGTTAGCCGACGGCTTGCTCGGTTGGCTGGGCGGGCAGCCGAACATCGCGGCATCGGTGAAGCGTACGGCCGGCATCAAAGGGGAAATCGACCATTTCGGCGCCACAAATTTCCTGGCCGGGCTGCTGACCATCCTCCGCGATTCTGGTTATGCCGGATTGCTGCTGGTACTGGACGAGGTGGAGACGCTTCAGCGGATGCGCACCGACACCCGCGAGAAGGGGCTGAACGCACTGCGCCAGTTGGTGGATGAAATCGACGCAGGCCGCTTCCCGGGATTGTTCGTCGTGACGACCGGTACGCCACCATTTTACGACGGCCCGCAGGGCGTCCAGCGGTTGCCTCCGTTGGCCCAGCGTCTCCATGTCGATTTCGGGACCGACGCCCGGTTCGACAATCCACGGGCCGTCCAGATTCGCCTGCCGGGCTTCGACCTGGACCTTCTCGGCCGGCTCGGCGCGAAGGTCCGGGACATCTATGCCGAGGGTTCCTCCAATGCGGAGCGGTTGTGCGAATTGGCCGACGACACCTATGTCCGCGACCTCGCACAGGCGCTGACCGGGCAACTCGGCGGGCGGGTCGGCGTCGCGCCGCGGCTATTCTTGAAGAAGCTGGTGGGCGACGTTTTGGACCGTATCGACCAGTTCGACGATTTCGATCCTCGCAGACATTATGCGCTGACGGTGACGCCGACGGAGATGACGGCAGCCGAACGGGCCGGAATGGCGGCTGGGTCCCTGGACGACGTCGAGTTGGAACTGTGAGTCCCTTCGACCGCTTCCATCCGGCGCTTCAGCACCACATCGTCAATTCGCTTGGCTGGTCCACATTGCGACCGACCCAACTCCAGGCCATCGATCCGATCCTGGACGGTCGCAACGCGCTGCTGCTGGCACCTACGGCCGGCGGCAAGACCGAAGCTGCGGCTTTTCCCGTCCTGTCGCGAATGCTGACCGAGCGGTGGGACGGCCTTTCCGTGCTGTATGTCTGTCCGCTGCGGGCCCTGCTCAACAACCTGGAACCGCGGCTGCGGCATTATGCCGGGCTGGTGGGGAGGAGTGTCGGCCTCTGGCATGGGGATGTCGGTGCAGGCGACCGCAGCCGCATTCTGCGACAGCCGCCGGATATTCTGCTGACCACGCCGGAGTCGCTCGAAGCCGTCCTGATTTCCCGGCGCGTGGATCATCGTGTGTTGTTCGCCGGCCTGCGCACCCTGGTCGTCGACGAATTGCACGCCTTCGCCGGTGACGATCGCGGCTGGCATCTGCTCGCCGTCGCCGAAAGGCTCGCCCGCGTCACCGGCCGTCCGATCCAGCGGATCGGCCTTTCCGCGACCGTCGGAAATCCGGAGGATCTGCTCGATTGGCTGACCTGTGGCGAAGGCGGCACCGTCGTCGGCCAGCCGGCACCGCCGGCCGGTGGCGACGTCATGCTGGACCATGTCGGGTCGCTGGAGAATGCGTCGATCGTGCTCTCGCGGCTCCATCGCGGCGAAAAGCGCCTCGTCTTCTGCGACAGCCGAAGCAAGGTTGAGCGGCTAGGCTCGCTCCTGCGGACTGCGGGAGTACGGACCTTCGTTTCGCACAGCTCGTTGGGCATCGATGAGCGTCGTCGGTCGGAAGAGGCGTTCGCCACCGGCGACGACTGCGTCATCGTCGCCACAAGCACTTTGGAATTGGGGATCGACGTCGGCGACCTCGATCGGGTGATCCAGCTCGACGCCCCGTCCAGCGTATCGTCCTTTCTCCAGCGCATGGGGCGAACCGGACGCCGCGCCGGCACGACGCGCAACTGCCTGTTCCTTGCGACGTCCGAGGGCGCATTTCTCCAAGCAGCCGGCATCCTGCGCCTGTGGGGGGACGGATGGGTCGAACCCGTGGAGCCGCCTGCAGCCCCCCTCCATCTGTTCGCGCAGCAGGTCATGGCGATGATCCTGCAGGAGCGCGGCCTTGAGACGGGAGGATGGCAGGACAGTCTAGGCCGCGTGTTCGGAAAGCTGGTCGCCGATCGGGCAGCCAGCATCATCGCCCATATGCTCGATTCCGGCATCTTGGCGCAGGATGGCGGCATTCTGGGGATGGGTCCCAAGGGTGAGCGCGAATTCGGCCGCAGAAACTTCATGGAATTGATGGCGGCCTTCACGACTCCGCTGCTCCTTTCGGTGCGATACGGCGGCGTCGAGGTCGGACAGGTCGACCCCACCAGCCTGCAACAAACCGATGGCCGCCCGACGACGCTGTTGCTTGCTGGCAGAAGTTGGCAGGTCGTCGACGTGGACTGGACGCGCAGACTCGTTCTTGTCGAACCGTCAGCGGACGTGGGACGTTCACGCTGGATGGGCGGCACCCACAGCCTTGGCTTCGCACTCTGCCGAGCCATGGAACGGGTGGTGACCAGCGGAAACGTTCCGTCCCGCCTGTCGAAGCGGGGAGCGACCTGCCTGGAGTCGTTGCAGGAAAGCTATGCCTTCTGCGACGGCGCCTCCCTACCGCTTGTGTCCGACGGAACGGGGCGGATGCGCTGGTGGACCTTCGCAGGCGGGCGGGCGAACGCCATGTTGACACAGGCACTTGCATCGTCGGGCCTTGCGACCCGTGGCCATGATGACTTGTCCATCCAAACCGATGCCGCAGAAGCGTCGGTCTTGCAGCGTAAGGTGGCCGGTATTTCGCAGACGCGGCTGGAAGCCGTCGCCGATGCCAGCTTGGTCCGGGATCTGAAGTTTTCCCAATGCCTGCCGGAGACGATGGCCATTGAAGTCCTATCCCAGCGACTGTCCGATCGAAGAGGCGTGGCGGACGTGCTATCGCGGCCGATGCGCTTGATAAGAGACGCAACCACTGAATAGTCGGTCAACCGCAAGACCGCAACCATATGATGTCTCTGGACTGCTCCGACTTGTGGGAGACCAGCACCTCCCAGTCTCGGCCTTCCGCGTCCAGACGTGCGTATATGCGGCCTGTGTCGTCCTGGCCGTTGGAAATGTGCCGCTCCCACCAGCGGTCGGCGCCCTTCACCTTTTTCCAGTTCGGCGGCGCCCCACTGGTGCCGTCGGCGAGTTCCGCCAGCGCCCCATAGAGGAAACGGCGGTCGGAGAACTCAACCGCAACCACGTCCAGGCTGGAGCGAAGCAGGCGGATGCGCTGCAGCAGCCCGGCGAAGACGGCGGCGACCTCGTCCCTCAGCCGGCCGCTTGCCGGCGGGTGTGGCGGGCGCGGAACCTCAAGCGCGAGCGCCTCGGCGGCAATCCGGTGCTTCGCCTCCTCGGCCAACGCCTTCTGCAGGTCATCCACTTCGGCGCGCAGCCGCTCAGCGACCTCGCCGCCATCGTCCTGGATGGGCGCTGATGCCTGTTCAGCCAGTGCCAGACGCAAACGGGCGACCTCGGTCTTCAATGACGCCGCTGCGGCTTTCGCCTGAGCCAACTCGCCTTCCACGAGCCGGAGTCGCAACTCCGCCATGCTCGCGGGCGCCTCAGCAGGCCGCAGCAACCCGTCCAGCAGGGTGCGGATATGGTCGGCCAACGGCTGCGGCGCGGCGGATGGGCTCTGGAACCGGACGAACCAGTCGGCCGCCAGCCCGTCCACCAGATCGCCCAGATAGCGGCCGTGCCGGAGAACCGTTAGCCCGCCTGCCGCAAGCCGGGCCGCCGCCTGCTCACGGTCGATCACCGACCCCTGAATCAGCAGATAGGCCTCCCCCACCCCCTCGACCATGGTAAAGCGCGCATCGGCCCGCGATGCGCCGACCGCCGGCGGTGAAGCAGTGCCAGGCACGACGGCCTCACCCGCGATGTCGATGCGCTCGCCCTCCAGCAGCGGATAGGCCAAACCCCGCCAGATCGCCGCCGTCCGCTGATCGGGTAACAGAGTCGTGCGGCAGTCGCGCCTCTCCAGGAGTTGCGCACCGTCATAGATCGAAACGCTTATGGCGGTCATTGGCGGCACCGTTAGCGTATTTTCAAGAAATTGTATCTACCAATGCGATCGTATGATGGATCACGTCGAAGCGATTACCACCCCATGAACATAGTCCAGGCCGCCGCTCCCATCATCTCCAATCCCTACACGATTGGGCTTGTCGTTCTATTCCTGGTCTGCTGGACGGCGGCATCGATTGCCTCTCTGAACCGAGGAACCGGACGCCTGCTTCATACCCTTCGGGAGGCGAATGGCGAACTCGACAAATCGGCGGACGCCCTGTCCTTCGTCGAACGCTACGAGGAGGTCAACGCCACCTTTGCGCGCGACCCGATTCTGGGTGGCGCCTGGTGCGAATTCCGGCAATCCCTGCTCCTGCCCCGATCGGCAGGTCGTCCCGTGCGTTCGACGACCCGGCCGGGAGCTTGGTTCGACCTGGACCTGCTACGCGGCCCGTCCATCGCGACAGACCTGCGGTATCACGCGGCGATGCCGAACCTGCTGGTTGGAGCCGGGCTGCTGTTCACCTTTCTTGGCTTGGCAGTCGCCCTGGGCAGTGCCGGCGAGGTGGTGACCGGCACCGCGGCAGAACGCAACGGCGCGCTACGCCAACTGCTCGACACGGCGTCGTTCAAGTTCATCACCTCGCTGATGGGCATGCTGCTGTCCATCATCTACGCCCTTGTCCGAAAAAGCCGCCTCAAGCAGGTCGAACGAGCTTTGGCTTCGTTCAATTCCGCGCTGGAAACACGAATTCCGCTGATGACGCCGGCCGCACTCCAGCAGGAGACTAACGAACTGCTGACACGGCAATCCGACTATCTGGAAAGCTTCACCAACGATCTGGCGGTGTCGCTCGGCAGCGCCATGGATCGTGCCTTCGACACGCGGCTGGGTGAGCATATCGGGCCGCTGGCCGAGGCGATGGGCCGGCTGGCCGACGGCATGGCCTCGCGCAACGAGGACACCATGCGCTCGATGCTCGACGCCTTCCTGGAAAAGCTCCAGGGCGGAACGGGCGACCGCATGCACGAGGTTGCGGAAACTCTGTCCGGTCTGGGTGCGCGGCTGGAGGGGTTGCAGCAGGGGCTGGGCGACGCCGCAGTAAAAATGGCGCAGTCGGCCGACAGCATGGCCGCCCGCATGGGCGAAGGAGCCGAAGCGGCATTGTCCCGCATCACCGACCAGATGGGCGGCCTGACCGAGACCCTGCGCGCCGTGGCGGAACAGAGCCGCACCGCCGGTGCCGAGGCCGGACAGCAGATGGCCTCCCGGATCGAAGCGGCCGCTGCCGGCTTCGAGGAAGCCGCACGCGGCGTCGCCACCACCCTGGCCCAAGCAGCATCCGCCATGGAAACCACCATGGGACGTCAGGCGGAGGAGAGCGGCGCCCGCCTGTCCTCTTCGGTCGAGGCGATGGTCGCGGAACTGCGGGCGCTGGCCGAAAGCAGCCGCAACGCCGGGACCGAAGCCTTCAGCCAGCTGGCCGCCCGCGTTGCGGAAACCACCGCCGGGCTGGAGCGCTCGGTGGAGCGGATGTCCGCCGGTCTGGAACGCGCGGCCTCCGAAGGCGGCAGCGCGCTCGGCCAGGGGGCGGAGCAGGCGGTCAACCGTATCGCCGACGCCACCGAGGGCATGCGAACCGAATTGCAGGCGATGATGGCCGATCTGCGGACGGCGCTCGGACAGGCCGGCGATGCCCTGCGGGAGAGCGGGACCGCCAGCGCCGCCACCCTGCGCACCGCCTTGGGCGAGGCCGGGGACGGTGTGGCGACGGCGCTGAACGGTGCAGCCGACCGGCTGGGCCGGGCCGGCACCGAGGCGTCCGACGCCATCCGCAAGGGGGGCGAGGCGGCAGGCGGGTCCCTGCGCGACGCCGGTGGGCTGGTCGGCGAACGGGCCGGCGGGCTGGCCGGTCAGATCGCCGCGCTTGGGCAGGCCGCCACGACACTGGCCACCCGCAGCACGGAGTTCGAACGCGCCGCCGCGAAGGCGGTGGAGCCGCTGGCCAAGGCCGCCGACAGCATGACCGCCGCCAGCCAGAGCGCCCGCGCGGCGATGGAACCGCTGGCCCGGGCGTCGCTGGACGTCAGCCGGGCAATCGAACAGGTATCCGGCACCACAACCCGCTTCGACAGCGTGCTTGAGGCCGCGCAGAAGCTGACCGTCAGCCTGAATGGCGCCGCACAGCGCTTCGAAGGAGTGGACCGGGAGCTGTCGAACACCCTGTCCGCCCTCCAGACCGGCCTCAAGGGCTTCACCGAGCAGATCGGCAAGTTCGTCGGCCAGACCGATCAGAATCTGGCGAAAGCGGCCACCCAGCTCGGCAGCTTGGTCAAGAATCTGGAAGCCACGCTTGAAGATTTCGCGCCGGTTGGGCGACGCTGAGGGGGTAGGACATGGCGGCATCGACCGGAGCCGAAGAAGAAGGCGGCGAAGGCTATTTCGCCTCGATCAGCGACCTGATGGTCGGCGTGTTGTTCATCTTCCTGCTGATGCTGACCGTCTTCGCGCTCAACTTCCGCGACGCGGAGGAGGAGCAGATGGTCGAGCGCGCCCGCTATGAGGAGGCCCTGCGCCGCGCCGAACTGGCGGAGACCGAGGCACAGCAACAGGCTGAACGCGCAAGGCAGGCCCAGGCGGAAGCGCAGCGCCAGTCGGCGGAAGCGGCCCGCCAGCGGGCGCAGAACGAAGAACTTCGGCAATTGTTGACCGAAGCGGTCGCCCAGCTCGAACGGGACCTGGAGAACCGTCAGAACCTGCGTAACCGCCTGCTACTGTCGCTGGAGCAATCCCTCCAGGACAAAGGGGTTCGCGTGTCGCTCGACCCAAGCTCCGGCATCCTGCGGCTGTCGGGCGACCTGCTGTTCGAAACCGGCCGGGCCGACTACCGGGCGGAAGCGCAACAGACCATCGTCACCCTTGCGGACGTGCTCTCCGGGCTGTTGCCCTGCTACGCCGTGGGTGGGCAGACGGACGGCTGCCCGGCGGAAAGCATGCCAATACTGGAGACCATGCTGGTCGAAGGGCACACCGACCGGCAGCCCTACCGCAATCTGCCGCGGTCAGACTCGCAGGCACGCAACGACCGCCTGTCGACCGACCGCGCCCTGGCGGTGTTCCAGACACTGCGCCAGACCCAGCCGGTTCTGGAAGGGCTGCGCAACATCGACGGTCTTCCGCTGCTGGGCGTGTCCGGCTACGGCGAACGCCGGCCGCTTCCCGAAGCCCAGGCGGCGACCGAGGAGGACTACCGGCGCAACCGGCGCATCGACCTCCGCTTTGTACTGTCCGCCCGCACCTCGGAAGAATTGCAGCGGCTGCGCGACCGCATCCGCGGCTTGCTGGGAACAACGCCGGGGACCGCACCATGAGCCACACCCGCCAGGCGCTCGAAGCGCTGCGCGCCACCGTGCAGTTGCTGGGCCGGAGCGTGAAGCTGCCCGAAATGCCGGGAAGCGCACAGGCGCTGGTGGCGTTGGCGGCGGGCGACGCTGCGCCGGCGCTGCCGGCCGGCGATGTGCTGGAGGCGGTGCGACGCCGGTTGCAGCAGGCGGCGCGCAGCCCGCAACGCTGGGATGGAGCCGCGCCGCGCGACCTGCGCGATGCGCCCTGGCTGATGTGGGCGGACAAGGCGCTGCTTGCGGCGCTGGATGGGTTGCTGGAGGCGGTCCTGCGACTTGCCGAGCGCCGGGCCGGGGTCCGTAGAACCTTGATCGAAGGCTGGCTGAAGGGCTTTGCCCCGGACGGTCCGCGAATGGCAGAGGCCGGGCGTGCCATCCGCCGGCTGATCACCGGCAATGCCGACGCGCGCCTTCAGCCATGGCGCCTTGCCGACAGCTGGTGCCATCTGTTCGATGCGGTCAAGGGGCCGAAGACGCTGGCCTTGCAGATCCTGCAAGGCACCGACCCCGTTCCGGCGCTGCTGGCCCGTGCATGCCTTGACGACCCGCTGCGCGCCGTCTCCGGCTATATGCGTGCGGTCCAGCATGAGGTGCTGCAACTGGCCCCGGACTGCATCGCCGGCACCGCCGGCCCGGCCGCCATGGCGCGCCTGACGGACTTCCTGGCCCCCGATGGTCAGCTGCGTTTTTCCGAGCCGGAGGCCTGCGGGAATCTGGCCCGCAGCCTGCTGGCGCCCTGGATCAACGGACGGCGGCTGCCGGACGAAGCAGTCCGCGCCGCAGTCCAATCCTTCCTGCTGACCCACCTGCGCGACCCGCGCCTGCATCCGGAACGCTGGGCCAAGGCCGGCGACACCGTGGTTGCCGTCATGCGGCAGTGGTTGGCGAGGGCTTCGCTGAATGCTTTCTTCGAGGTCATCGGCGAATACGCCTACGACAAGCAGTGGCGATACCGGGAAGCATTCTGGTCCGCTTGCCTGGAAGCCGGCGGTATCGACGATGCGTGGCTGGCGCTGGGTGCCGCCGTCCACACGTCTGCAAGATCGGTACGCGAACTGAATGGCGGCTTTGCCCGACTGAGGGGCAACGGGGATCAGTCGGTTCTCCTGCTGAGGGTGAAAAATACCGTCTTCAGCGAATGGAGCCACAACGGGAAACTCAGGGCTTGGCCGCTGGACTGGAAGACGGCTCCAAAACTTTATCTGCGCGAATATTCCCGTAGCGATGTCATCGGCACATGCCTCCCCTTCCCGCCCAACCCGCAATACGGATCGAATGGCAATCGCGATTCCAGCGGCCTGAGCCATGTCGGCTCCGACAGCAGCCGGTGGCAGGGTAGCGTCGCGCGGATGCTGGCTGACCGGGCGGGAATTCATCTGACCCATCGCGACTGGATGCCGAAATGACGCTTCGTTTTTCAGCAGAGCCTCAACCGACGGGCCTTGAAATCCGGGTAACCGGTGCGAGCGGTTCACTGGCCGTCGACCGGTGGGCGGTCGGGGTCCCCGATGCCCTGCTGCCCGGCGTCGATCTGGCGCAACGGCTGATCGCCGCCGAGGTCGCCATAGCCGAGGGCGACCTGCTGCTGGTGGAGCATCGGGCGGTCGCCGGCTTGTCGAACCGGGAAGCCGGCCTGCTCGGCCTTCCCGCCCCTGCCCCGGTGGTCGCGCATTTGCGTACGCGCGGTGTGATCACCAGCCCGTCCTACGCGGTGGAGTTGGAATGGCGCCGCCCGACCGGCCAGCCCGTGATCGGGGCGAAGCGGATTGGAGCTTTCCTACGGATCGGCGGGGAGTGGGGCCGGCTGCCCGATGCGCTGTACCAGATCGCGGAGGCCGCCGACTGTGTAAACCAGTCTCCAACCGACGACCAGAGCGCCCGCTTCGCCGCAGTGGCGGCCCTGCGCGAGGTCCTGCCCACCGCCGTCGACGATGGCATGGCCGAGGCAGGCGGAATGATCGGCGCGATGACCATCGCCGTTGCCGATTCCTTCTCGCTGGACCTCAAGGGTGAAGGCGACAGCCTCCGGCTGGTGCCCATCCTCCACCGGACCGGCGACGCCCCGGACCAACCGCTGCTAACCGAGGACCGGCAACGCGGCTTCGGCGAGGACCAGTTCAACCGCTTCACCACTGCCCGGCCGGTCTACGCCCTGGGCAACAACTGGTACGCGGTGACGACGCCGGTGCTGCGCCGAGCCCTGGACGAGGTACGGCGAGTGCAGTCGGCCCCACCGGCGACCAAGCGGGCGCTGTTCGCGGCTCCCCGCGCCTTCCTGCGCGAAGCGCTGGGCCCCGACATCGACGACACCGTGCTGGAATCGGTCTTCCGCGAGACGGCGGACTATGCCGACCGGGTGGTTGGGCTCGGGCTATGGCGGCCACGGGTCGTCCCATGGGTGCCGCTGTCCCGTACCGACTGGTTCGGAGATGGCGGTGCGGCTAGCGGCGGACGGGGCGCTGACCCAAAGGACGGGGACGGCCAAGAGGACTCCCCCTCCGGTTTGATGGTCGGCGATCGGACGGTCCCCTTGACCGCGGAGGAAGCCGCCGCGCTGCGCGTGCAGGTGGAGAATGCCATCGGCGCCGGTCTGCCTAGCGTTTCGGTTCCGGTGGACAGTCAGGATGTCGCCATCCCCGCCACCACCGACACGCTCGCAGCGCTGAACGATCTGGCCACCAGCCGCCTGCCCAAGGAGGCTTCAACCAAAGCTCCGCCCAAACCCGACGGGGAAAGCGGGCCGGAGGCGTTGCTGATCCGCCCGAACGAGGAAGCGGTGGAGGTCGAAGGGCAGTTCTCCCCCCGGCCCGCCCCGTCCAGGCCGTTGCCGCCGACGCTGGCGACGCCACTGAAGCCCCATCAGACCGAAGGGCTGTCCTGGCTGCAGCAAGCCTGGACCATGGGTCGGCCGGGCGTTCTGCTGGCCGATGACATGGGGTTGGGCAAGACTTTGCAGGGGCTGGCCTTTCTTGCCTGGCTCCGCACCGGCATGGCCGAGGGTGCCATCCCGCGTGCGCCGGTCGCCGTCGTCGCACCCACCGGCCTC
>JBKHVJ010000237.1:0-35193 GCA_046570145.1 Alphaproteobacteria bacterium | reverse complement strand
CGTGGCGCTCAACGAGGGGCTTGCCGCCTATCTGTCCGACCCGTTGCGCCGGGATGGGCACAACGGCCACAACAATTATCGCACCGACCCGCGTTTCGACAGGCTCCGCCACATCGCGCAGACGCATCACGACGCCGGGATCCCGCTGGAACTGAACAACGGCTTGCTCAAACTTTACCGGCGCGCCTATCACAGCCGGCTGGGCGGCCTGCCGGACGGTGCGCGGGAGTTCGGCGGCGGCGACGCCTTCCGGGCGAGGCTCGACGATTTCTTCGACGAGGTCGAACTGGCGATGCTGGTTCCGTGGGCTGTGGCCGCGCCGCAGGAGGAGGCATTGAGCGACAGCCTGCGGCGGCTGACGCGCGAGCGCGACCAGTATTTCGCGGCGCTGGAAAGCCTGCGCAATCCGGTGTTCATCCTGGACGAGGACGGCCGGCTGCTGACCGCCAACCGGGCGGCCCTGCAATTCTTCCTCGACATGCCGGAGGCCGGCGCGCTGACCTACCGTCTGGCCCTGCAACCGCACCGCAGCGAACTCCAGGCGGTGGTGGACCAGATCGTCGCCACGCCGGGCACGGAGTGGAATTCGATCTGGATGCAGACCCGCCAGGGCAGCCGCTGCTTCGACATCCGCCTGCGGTCGGTCGAGGATACGGTCCACAAGCTGCGGCCCTGGCAGATCATGCTGCTGCACGACGTGACCGAGCATCATCAGGCGATCCGCAGGGCGCGCGAGGCGGAACGCACCATGTCGCTGTTCCTGGCGGCGATGTCCCATGAAATCCGCGCACCGCTCCACAGCGTCCTGGGTGCCGCAAGCCTGATGAAGGGGGCCAGCCCGGAAAAGCAGGAGGAACTGGTCGAGCTTCTGGACATCGCGGCCCGGTCGCTGAACACGACCTTGGAGAATGTGCTCAGCTTCTCGCGTTTCGAGCATCAGGCGCCGCAGCCGCGTCCGGCCGCGGTGTGCCTGCGCGAGGCGCTGGGCGATCTGGTGCGGATCAAGGACATTCCCGCCCGTCAGTTGGGCGTGCCTCTGCGCCTGGAGATGGCGCCGGGCCTGCCGGAGCATGTCCGGCTGGATTGGTCGATGATCCAGCAGGTTCTGGGCAACCTGATCCAGAACGCCCTGCGCCATGACGACGGCCGTGGGGTGCTGGTCGGACTGCGGGCGGAAGACGGCATGCTGGTCTTCCGGGTCGCCGACCATGGGCCGGGCATGCCCGAGGAAATCCGCGAGATGCTGGCGCAAGCCCCCGTCGGGCTGCGGCCGCGGACGACGGGGCGTAACGGGTCCGGCCTCGGCCTGGCCATCGCACAGCGCATGACACTGGCGCTGGGAGGCGGCATCGCCGTCCTCGACCCTGGGGAAGGGGCCGTCGTCGAGGTGCGCCTGCCGCTGGTCCCGGCTTCCCCGGCCGAGCCGCCGGCCCGTCAGCGCACGCCCGACGACCGCTTCCACCAGAACTGCCTCATGGTCGACGACGACCTGATCAACGCCCAGGTCACCGCCGCCATGCTGGAACGCATGGGTCTGTCGGTGGACCACGCCCATACCCTGGAGCAGGCGCAAGCCCTGTTGCTTGCGGCCCCGGACGCCTATGGCGTCTTCCTTCTCGATTACCGGTTGCCGGATGGCACCGGACCGGACTTCGCCCGCGAGATCCGTCACGATCCGGCATTGGCGGATGCCTCGATCATCCTGTTGAGCGCCAACGCCGATTGGGTCCGCGCCTCGCCTGCCGACGCCGGACTGTTCCAGGCCATCCTGGAAAAGCCGGTGGACGCGACCGCGCTGGGCAAGGCCATCCGCGGCAAGGCGGCGCGACCGGCGGTGGGAGCGGGCGGCCTGCTCGATGGCCTGTCGCCGACCGCCCGGCGGCGGATGGCGGAAGCGTTCACCCGCGGATGGACGGAGTTCCGAACGATGCTGGAAGTCGGCGATCCGGCGGAACGGGATGCCGCCCTCGCCGCGCTGGCCCACAAGCTGGCGAGCGGAGCCGCGACCTTCGGCCTGGACGGCATCGCCGACCGGCTGCGCCGGATCGAAGCGGCGCATGAGGATGGCACCGTGGGCGCGGCGACGCGGGCCAAAGAGCATGCGGCCTTGCTCGCATGCTCTCTGCCACCGGATTGGCGGAACCGCTTCGCAGAGGACTCCTCAGCGTGACCGAGGCCGCCGACATACTTCTCGTCGACGACGACGTCCTGATCCAATTGATGGTCGAGGATGTGGTCACGCAGATGGGGCATCGCTTCCATTGCGCCGCCGACGGCGATCAGGCGCGGGCCGCGCTGAAAAGGCAGCGGTTCGATCTGGTGATCCTGGACCGCCGGTTGCCGGACACCGACGGACTCCTGCTCGCCCAGACCATCCAGGCCGAAGCCAGGGCACCCTTCATCGTGCTGTCCAGCCTGTCGGCCTCGCACGACCAGCTGCTTGGCCTGGGGCTGGGAGCCCTCGACTACATCTGCAAGCCGGTCGAGCCGGCCTTGCTGCGGGCGCGCATCGCCAAGCACATCGACGCGCCGCGCGAAGCGCACGAGGACAGGGTCGTGACCGTCGGCAAGGCCGTTCAACTCAACACCCAGACCCGCCGGCTGTCGGTCGGCGGGCGCACCGAAGTCCTGTCCCCGGCCGAAAGCCGGCTGCTCGTCCATCTGATCCACACGCTCGACCGGCCGTCGGATCGGCTGGAGATCAGCAAGGCGATTTGCGGACGGGAGTGGGTGTATGGCGACCGCACCGCCGACGTGTTGGTGTCACGCCTTCGCCGTCGGCTTGCCGGAAGCGAGGTGGAGATCGTCACCGTCCATGGACTCGGGTATCTGCTGACCGCCAAGCCGGACGCGTTAGGTCGATAACCGGCCTCAGGAGATTGCATCCGTGTACTGAGAGCATGTTCGTAGACGTCATGCGCTGAACTCCTGGCGTATGAGCCGCTGCAGGCGCCTGGCGTGGATGGAGATGAAGGCGATCTGGACGAAGTGCTCCTTCGTCCGCTCGACGATGATATTCAATGCCCCATACCCCGCTCGGCGCCTGCGTAAGGGTCACCGCGACGAAACCGGGCGGCTCGGCCACGGCGGTCCCGGTGACCTTCTTCAGTTCCCGCCAGCCATCCAGCAGGCTTTCATGCACGCCCAGCCGATAAGCCAAGACGATTGCAAATCGTTTGCGTCCGCGCGATGACGCGCCACGCAAAGCTTGGACGCGGATCCTACTGTGCCAAGGCAGTGCTCACCGGAGGCATACGATGCTGCGACCATCGGCAATCGGTCATCTCCATCGCCCGCGCGGTGAGCGAGCGGTTTGCCGGACTGGAGGGTTTCAGGTTGTTGCGCTCGGCGGTCAGCGCCTGGGCGAGCGGCGTATCGCCGCTGCGGATCGCCGCCTCGACCAGCGTCAGGTCGAGGATGTCGCGCTGCGCGTGGCTGCCGCCGAACCGGTGGGCGCGGGTGCGCACCGCGCAGAGCAACTCGGCCGCCGTCCGGTACTCGCCCCGGCCGAACGCCCGCAGCGCCCGGCACACCGGCAAGCCGACATCACGCGCCATCATCGAACCTGTGCCTTGGCCGCGCCGTGCGGCCTGCTCCTGGGCGGCGAGGGTGCGGTCGGCCGCGTCATCGCGGCCATCGGCGACGAACGCCATCATGGCATGCGCGTCGTTGAAGGCGTAGAAGCCGTCGGCGGCGGCCCGTTCCCAACAATCGGCCAGGTCACGCCAGCGGTCGCCCACATCGACACCGCGCAAATGCAGGCGCCAGAGCATGGCCGAACCATCGACCAGTTCCAATGCCGTCGGCACCGGATTCGACCGGATGTGCATGTCGTAGAGCGACAGAACCCGCTCCGTTTCGCCCTGCTCCAGGTGGTACAGCGCCAGATGCCACCAGTTGTGGTAAGAGAAGGCATTGTTGTCGGCCCATTGCGCCCGCCGGGTCTCCAGCCACTCCACACCCTCACCGATCCGGCCCTGCATTTCCATCACATGCGCCACGGCATGGATCGCCCACGGGTCGCGGTCGTTGAGGGCGAGCGCCCGCCGCCCGGCCTCCTCGGCACGGCCGTAAAGATTGGTCTGTTCCAACCCGAAGGCGTGCATGCCCAGCACATAGCCGAAGCCCGGCACGCTCTCGTCCCAGTGCGGCAGCACCTGCGCCACGCGGTCGCGCAGCATGCGGGATTCGCCCAGGAAGAAATCGGCCACGTGGGCGATCTGCAGAGCCAGGATGTCGCGCGGGTGCTCCTGCACGATCCGGCCGTAGAGGGCGGCGGCACGCTCCAGATCGCCGTCCAGCCAAGCCCGTGCCGCGGCAATATGGGCACGCTCGCGGTCGGTGGCGCCGGCCGACAGCGCCTCCGCCGCCTCGACGCTGCGGCGCAGTTCGGGTTGGACGGCAGCCTCATTGCAGGTGGCAAAGACGCCTGCCTTGAAGCAATGGCCCATCACGAAGCCCGGATCCTCCTCCAACGCCCCGTCGATAACGGCCATGAAGTCGAGGTAATAGCCGTTCAGCAGGTCGACGGCGGCCTCGTAGCGCTCCAGCGCGGACCGATTGCGGGTGGACACGGCAAGGCCGCGGGTGTCGTGCAGCGTCATGGTCCTCACTCCCTCAAAAACGTTGCGGTTGCTGCCTTTCTGACGAAGCGGCGTGACGTGGGCGTGAAACCGCTGCGCAGCGGAGCGTGAAAGTTCACTTTCCCGGGCCGGGAACGCACTTTCACGCCCGTTTCACGGCGATGCGCACGCCGGGCTGACGCGAGGTCCGGCAAGACGGAGCACCGCAACCGCCGAACGGAGTCCCTTCCATGCTGACCGAAACCGCACCCGTCACCGCGATCGCCATCCGGCCGGCGCACCGCGACGACAGCCGCCGTATCGCCGAACTGATCCGCATCGCCGCGGACGGCGTTGCCGACTACATCTGGAGCACGGTCGCCGACCCCGGCGAAGACCTGCTCGATGTAGGCACGCGACGCTACGCCCGCGAGGGCGTGGGGTTCGGCTATCGCAACGCCGTGCTGGCCGAACACGACGGCGCGGTCGTCGGCTTTCTGCTCGCCTTTGCCATGCCGCCGCGCGCCGCCGCGGTGGAGACGGAGGCCGACGCCATTCTCCGCCCTTACGCCGAACTGGAGCTTCCCGGCAGCCTGTACATTGCCGGAATCGCCGTGCAGGACGGGTTCCGCCGGCGCGGCATCGCCACCCGCCTGCTGGCCGTCGCCCGCGAGCGGGCGCGGGCGGAGGCCCTGGACGGGATGAGCGCCATCGTGTTCGCGGCAAACACGGCCTCGCGGCGCCTCTTCCAGAACCAGGGCTTCGTGGTGACGGACCGCCGCGCCGTGGTCCCGCATGCGATGATCCGCCACACCGGCGAGGCGCTGCTGTACCACGCGCGCGCCTGACGCGGGCCTAACCGCGCAATGCCGCCTCCAGCCGCCCGATGGGCGGAACGTAGCCGAGGCGCCGGCATTCCTCCAGCACGCGGAGGAGTGCCGCGCGGGCCTCCGCGTCGCGCCGGCCATTCCCCCAGGCGGCGAGCGCCCGGCCGCGTGCCGCGAACAGCGTGCACCAGGGCATCCCTCCGCTGCTCCCATACGCCTCCAAGGCGTCGGCAAAGCGATCCGCCAATGCCCAATCCGCAAGGTCCAGCGCGGTGTCGATGGCCTCGCGGTAGAACTGCAGGTGGTTGTGGCCGACGCTGCCGCAGGCCAGCAACCCTTCCCCCTCGGCGAGTGCCGCACGCCGGGCCGCCGGGTCGTCGCCGCACAAAGCCAGCTCCGCCAGGATGGACGGCCCGATGTAACCCGGCCCGGTTTCGTGGGCCATCTCAAGGGCGCGGTTCAGCAGCGGGCAGGCCGCTCCCGGATTGCCGGCGGCGCGTTCCAGCCTCGCTTCGTACAGCAGGTGCTCGGCCTCGAAACGCCGCGCGCCCAGTTGTTGCGTCAGGGCCCACGCCCGGGCCAGATGGTCGCGTCCGGCGCCCACCTCCCCCAGCTCGAAGAGAATTTCGTAGGTGCAGATGTGCGACAGCAACTCGGCCCGGCGGTGGCCGATGGCCTGCGCCGCGCGCGCTCCCGCGCGGGCATCCTCGGCGGCGCCATGCAGGTCGTTGAGGTAAAGGCGCGTGATCGCGACCATGTAGAGGTTCGACACCTCGACCCGCCGCAGGCCCTGCTGACGCGCCAGGGCGACGCAGCGGGTGAAGTGCTCGTGCGCCGTCGCCATGCGGCCGTGGGCGTAATGCGCGTCGCCGAGCCCGCCCAACGCCGCCGTCTCCAGTTCCGCGTCGCCTGACTGCCTTGCCCAATCCAGCGCCGCCTGGTGTTCGCGCAGGCATCCCTCCAGGTCACCGCGGGGAAAGCACAGATTGCCGCGCATGTTATGGATGCGCGCCCGGTCGGCCGGCAGCCCGGCACGCACCGCCGCCTCTTCCGCCTCGGCCAGCGCCGCCATGGCGCCGTCCAGATCGTCGCTCACCCGCTTGGCCGCCGCCAACCCAAGGCAGGCGCGGGAGCGCTCCGCGTCGCCGGTTGCCAGCGAGCGGGCTGCGGCGAAAGCCTCCGACGCCCGGAGCGCCTCGCCAAGGCAATCCAGAATTTCGGCTTGCAGACAGGAGAGCGCGAAGCGTTCCCGCGGCGTGGCGGCCAACCCCTGCCCGCGCTCCGTCAGCGCCATGGCCCGCTCGAAACGGAAATCGGCGACGCAGGACTCGGCCGCCCGGCGGTAGGCCGTGGCGGCGCCCGGGTCCTCGGCCCGGTCCAGATGCTCGGCGTACGACACCGGATCGCGTTCCGCGTACCAGAGCGCGGCACGCCTGTGCAAGTCCGTGCGCTGTGAGCGGAGCAGTGCCCCGTACACAGCCTCCTGCACCAGGGCGTGGGCGAATTGGAACGACTCCCCGTCGGGGCGGAGCAGCGCCTGTTCGATCAAAGGCGCACAGCTGTAATCGGGGTCGTCGATCAGGTGCCGCAGGGAGTCCGGCGCGAAGTGCGCACCGAGGACGGATGCCGCCTGCAACGCCTGCCGGTCGCGCGGGGCCAGCGCGTCGGTGCGGGCGAGCACGATGCCGTGGATGGTTCCGGGCACGGCTGCGGAGTTGTCCCGGCTGTGCAGCAGCTGTTCCAGGAACAGCGGATTCCCGCCGGCGCGCTCCACGCATCTCACGGTATGCGGATCGCAAGGGTCGGCGTAGAGCGTTGCGAGCCTCAGCGCCTCGTTCCGGCGCAACGGTGCCAGATCGAGCGTCAGCACCGGTCCGCCGGCGACCTGGGCGCGCCACTCCGCGCCCAGCGGATCCCCCTGGGCACGTGTCGACAGCGTCAGCACGGCCGGACAATCGGCCACCACCCCCGCCAGCATCGCCAGATAGGACAGCGTCTGCGCGTCCGCCCAGTGGACGTCTTCCACCACCAGCAGCACGAGCTGCCCGGCGCTGCACGCCCGTACGAGATCGGCCATGGCGGCGCGCCGGCCACGGTCACGCGCGGGGTGGTCCAGAGCCTCGTACATCCGGCGCAGGTCCGGCGGCAGCGGCCGGTCGATCAGCGGCAGCAGGTGGATCAGCGCGCCTTGCGGCAGGCGCCCTTCGGCGAACAGCCGGTCGAGGTCGTTCGGCGGCGCGGCAAGGCTGCGCATCAGCGCGCGCAGCGCGTCCTGGCCGCGGCCGACACCGACGCCGATCACCGCTCCGGCGGCACAGAGCACGCCCTGCGCCGCCGCGAGGCGTTTGAACTCCTCGATCAGGCGGCTCTTGCCGATGCCCGGCTCACCGCGCAGATGGATCGTCGTGCCGCCGCCGGTTTCCCGGCATGCGGCGAGCGCCGCGCCGAATTGGCGCAGTTCCGCCTGTCGCCCGATCAGCGGATGCTGTGGAAGCTCAATATCCACGCTGTGCAGGCCGGTCAGGAGCCAGGAGTTCCGCCCGTCATCGGATGGCGCGCGCGGCGCAACGGCGATCCGTCCGCCAAGGGCGGCGCGCACCCCATCGCACACCAGCGTCTCGCCCGGCGCGGCGCGTGCGGCGAGACGGGGCGCGTCGTGCATAGCCCGTCCGGTGACGCCGTGCTCGCCCGTCCCGTCCACCACCACCATGCCGCAGGCGACCCCCGCCCGCACCGTCACCATGTGTGTTCCAGACATACCCCCAAGCTTGGCCCCAAGTTTGGCCCCAAGTTTGGCGTGGATCTCCATGGCTGCGCGCACCGCGCGCCATGGTTCGTCACCGAAGGCGCGCCGCACACCGAAGGCGGCCAGCGCGATATCCCCCATGTGCCGCAGCGTCTCGCCGCCATAATCGGCGACGATGCCGCCGATGCGGCCGAACAGGCCGGTGGCGAAGGCGTGCGCCTCCTCCGGATCGAGCGTCGCGCCGGCCTGCTCCAGTCCGGCCAGGGACACGCAGAGGATCGTCCCGTGCCGCATCCCGCGGCCAGGCGCTCCGGGCAGGGAATGAACATCGGGCTGCGCTTCCATCGGCAACGGAACGGCCGGACCCGCATGCTCCTGCCGGGCAGGGGCGTTACGGCGCTCGCGGATCGCGCGATACACACGTTCGGTCTCCGGTTCGGGCAGGACGCCGAGTTCCTGTTCCAGCATGGCGCGGCAGACCTGATACTGCTTCAGCGCCACTGTGTACCGCCCCTGGCGGCCATAGAGCTGCATCAGCGCACGATGCGCCGTCTCTTGAAGTGGATCGAGGGTCAGCAGGCGCAGGGCGGTGCGCACGCCGGCCTCGGTGGCGCCGCCCGCCAGCGCATGGTCGAGCTGCCGACCCAGCGCGGCCAGCGCCATCTCGCGCAGGCGCTGCCGCTCCACCATCAGCCAATTGTCAAAGGCTTCCGCCTGCAATGACAGGCCGTCGAGCAACTCCCCGCGGTAAAGGGCGAGGGCCTCATCCTGTGTCTCCGGCGTTCCCTCGGCTAGCGCGCGCTCGAACCCTGCAACGTCGGTCACGATGGTGCCGGGAGCCAGAGCCACCAGCTCGCCCTGCACATTCAGGACCGGCGCGCCGTCGTCGGTGAGCGTCCGCCGCAAGGTGACAATCACCTGACGCAGGCTGCTCCGTGCCTGGGCGTCTGGGCTGTCCCCCCACAACAGGCCGGCCAGCTTTTCACGGGACAGCGCCTGATCCGGACGCAAAGCGAGATACGCCAGCAGGCCCATGGCCTTCCTGACGGTCAGGGAGATCGGCGAGCCCGCTGGCGTTCTGAGATCAAAGCCGCCAAAGAGGTTGAGTTTCCAGACTGCCATTGCTGCCCCGTGCTTGGCGCTGGAGCCGCAGAAAGGCAAAGTCTGCCACTTGAACATTTTGCAGCCAAATGGATTTCTCGTTCATATCCGTTTGTACAGTCCAAATGGAGGGATATTGAGATTCCTTTGCGGCAACACAGACGCCGCTCCTGGCGGATGATTGCCACCCGCGGCCTTGAATACCATCCGTCAACCGGCCCTTTGGTGGTCAGCCGCCCAAGCGTCCGGAAACCCGCGTCGGCGACGGCTTCCCGGACAAGGCTGAATGCCATCAGGAAGGTCGGCGAGCGGATAGCGCGAATCGACCACCGGCTTGATGCCCGTTTGATCGATCGCACGGACGAACCGTTCCGGAGCACTTCTGCTGCCGGTTCCGATCCCGTGGATCGTGATGTCCTTCATCGTCAGGGGCATTGCCGGTGCCTGGATGTCCCAGCCGTCGAGCGCGCCGATCCGACAGACATGACCACCGACCGCCGTGACCTGCTCGGACTGTCCGAGATGTTTGCCGCCGATGACCTCCAGAACGACATCCGCGCCGCGTTCGGAGGCGAGCGTGTAGACGGCTTCCATCCAGTCGCTCCCGGCGCCGATGAAGTGATCGGCGCCGAGCGCCTTCGAGCGCGTCTCGCAGTCGGGCCGGCCGCAGACCATCACCCTGGCACCATTGGCCTTGGCGATCTGCATTCCGAAAAGGGCGACCCCGCCGGTGCTGGGGCTCAGAACCGCATCGCCCGCCCCACCTCACTCATACACGGCGTCGCGCGGGCCGGTATCTCCCAACGCCATTTTGACGAAGGCGTCAGCCGTCAGGTCCGCGTCGAGCAGCGCGCCATGGTGGGCGAAGCGATCGCTCCGGTCGAGCCACAGCCGATCGCACAGCGCATCGAGCGAGCCGGAAGCGCCGGGGAAGACCTCGTGCGACATCTCCTTGGTGCAGATGAACCGGTCCGCCGGGAAGGTGTCGGCACCCCATGCAGCGCGTCCGCAGCGTGCGAACTCGTAGTTCAGGAAGTCCATCTCGTTCTCATAGGCATGCGCCACCAGGAGATCCTCGCCCAGGAAGGCGAGAAGCGCGTCGGCCACCTCGGGAAAGCGGGGGGCCGCCTTCAGGTCGGCGGGCCGGATGCCGTGCACCTTGATGGCGTCGGGATGGAGAGGGGCATCGGGGTTGACCCGGGACTCCCAGCTGCGCCCTTTCCTCCAGGCATCGCCCTCACGGACGATCTCAAGACATCCGAGTTCGATGATGATGCCCGGCTGACGCAGGCCCTTGGGCGCCTTGCGGATGTCCTGGAGGCTCGGCAGGCGCCGTCCGGTCGTCTCGATGTCGATCGCGACCAGCCGGTCACGGCCTTCCCATGGCTGCATGCTCATTGAGATCCAATCTTTCATCGGTGGAGCCGCCTGTGGCACGGATATGACACAAGGACAAGGCTCCGTCACGCCGCCCAGAGTAGCATGGCGAAAGCGCCATGACCGACGCGACCACTGGTGAGCGAGGAGCATCGCCTTGAAAATCCCCGGCCCCGAGCATCCCATCACGATCACCCCCAACCCGAATCGGATCCGTGTCGTCTTCGCCGGCCGGGTCGTCGCCGAAACCGCAAGCGCCCTGACGCTGGCGGAGGCGAAGTTGCCCGTGGTCCACTATATTCCCCGCGCGGATGCCGACATGACGGCCTTCGAGCGCACGGCGCACACGACGCATTGCCCTTACAAGGGCGATGCCACTTACTACAGCCTGCGTGTGGGTGATCGCATCGCGATCGACGCTGTCTGGACCTACGAGACTCCCTATCCCGCCGTGGCCGCCATCCGCGACCATCTGGCGTTTTATCCGGAACGTGTCGATTGCATCGAAGAGCACGCGGCCACATAGCGGCAGCCGACGGAAGGCTCCGCATGCGGTGTGGTTCTCATCGCAATGCCGGCTTCGTCCGCTTCCGGTGGATAGCGTTGAGAAAATCGGGCGCTGATCGGGTGCCGCTATGGTTCAGTGCCGGTACCGGCGTCACGCCGCCGCCGGTCCGCGCATCTCGGCCGGCAAGTCCAAGGTGACGGTGGTCCCGCCAGGGCCGGACCGGATGTCGAGCATCCCGCCCAGGGCATCCGCCCGCCGGCGCATGTTTCCCAGGCCGTAGCTGCCCGGTCGGCTGGCCACCCCACCGCGTCCCCGGTCGCGCAGGCACAAGCGCACGCCATGGCCCGGCCGCGGGGACGGCCCGGCCTCGATGGTCAGCGTGGACGAGCCGCTATGGCGGGCGGCGTTGACCGAAGCTTCCTGCAGGATGCGGAAGATGTTGAGGGTGGCGCCGGGGTGCAGCCCCTTCGCCTCCGGCAGGGCGGAAGCACGCCACATCAGCGTCACGCCCTGGGCCATGAGCTGCGGCTCGATGCGTTCGCGGAACAGGGCAAGCATCACGCCAAGATCGTCGCCCGAGCTCTCCAGCGATGCCACCACCAGCCGGAGGTCGGCCAGAGCCCCGCCAACCGAGACGGCGACCTCCCCCGAGGCCTCCCCCCGCAGCTCGCACAGCGCCAGAATCGAGACGAGCTGACCGGCGATGCCGTCGTGCAGGTCGCTCATCGGACGCCAGCGGCTCCAGCGGCGGCGCCGTGCTGATCGGCGGCGACTATCAGGGCGGCAAGGACGCGCGGACGAAGACGCTCGCCGAGACGGTGGCCAACGCCGCGACCACCAGCGTCGCGGCCGGGGCGCGGCTGTCGGCGGACGGGAGCGCCGGGGACGGCAGCATGACCTATGGCGACACCCCGCCGACCGGCATTACCTACACCGCCACCGGCTGGAAGTGCGGTCAGAGCAACAGCCTGCTGACCGGCGTCACCACGGGCACCGCCGCGACCGCCACCTCGAACGTCGGCAGCTATGCCACTTCCGCGTCCGGCGGCACGCTGGGGGGGGCGACGCTACCGGCAACTACACCCTCAGTTACGTCGATGGCGCGATGAGCGTCACCCCGGCAACGCTGACCGTCACAGCCGGCGGCGGCAGCGGCGGAGGAGGGGACCGGCGGGGGACTGCGCCCCGGCCCGGTGCCGGCGGCGTCCGGGGACGCCACCCCGCTGGGGGTCGACGTCGCCGGCTTCCGGCTCATCGGGCTGGACGGCACGATCATCCTCCATCCGCAGGCCGGCATCACGGTCGCGGGCGCCGAGGGCCTGGATGAAGCCGGGTTCCGGAATGCCCTGGCCCCCTTCATCGGCAAGCCGCTGTCGCGCAAGCTGCTGACCGAGATTCAGGCGGCGGTGGCGCAGGCCTACCGCGAGGCGGGCCGTCCCTTCGTCTCGATCACCGCGCCGCCCCAGGAGATCACCTCGGGTGTGCTGCAGCTGCGCGTGCTGGCCTTCCGGACCGGCCGCGTGCAGGTCCAGGATGGCGAAGGCGGGCCGCAGGAGCCAGACTCCGCGCTGGCGTCCAGCCTGCGCGCGCCCGCCGGCCACCTCATCGAGGCGGACCGCATCTCCGAGGATCTCGACTGGCTCAACCGCTTCCCCTACCGGCAGCTCAACGGCGTGTTCGAGCCGGGTTCCGATCCCGGCACCAGCAACCTGACCCTGGAACTCAGCCGCCGCCGGCCCTGGCAGGCGTTCGCCGGCTGGTCCAACACCGGCACCGTCAAGGATCACGACAGCAACCGCATCTTCGCCGGCTTCAGCGCGGGCATCGAGGCGGTGAATGACCTGACCGTCGCCTATCAGTGCACCGGCAGCCCGGACGTCGTCTCCGATCCCGCCTCGGTCAGGCTGACGGGGGGCGCTGGCCGACCTATGTCAGCCATGCCGGGCGCATCGCGGTGATGACCTTTCCCCGGCAGGCGGTCAGCATCGCCCCGAACTTCGTCGCGACGGGCCAGGAGAGTGCCGGCAACATCCAGACCTTCAACACCACCACCGTCGAGCTGCCCATTCTCTACCGCTCGGCGCTGTCCAACCTCGACGAGCGGCTTGCCGGGTGGGGAGACGTCTATGGCGGCATCACGCCGAAATGGATGTCGCGCAAGACCCTGTACCGGGGCACGCACCTCGCCAACGGATCGGCCGGGGTGTTCGACCTGACCGCCGGTTGGGCGGCCGCCTGGCAGCGAAGCGGCGGCGATACGGCCGAGCTTGACGTCCGTGCCGTGGTCAACCGGACCGGGATCGTGCCCGGCAACACCGATGCGAACTGGAACAGCTTCTCCAACGGACGGGTGGCCGGGGCCGACTATGCCTACGGGTACGGCACGCTCAATCAGGCGACGGCGCTCACCGCCGTTCCTGCCCTGAACGGCTTCACCTGGACCACCGCGTTCACCGGCAAGATTGCCGGCAAGGCGCTGCCCGAAACCGAGCAGCTTGCGCTTGGCGGATATGATGCAGCCCGTGGCTACACGCTGCGCGATGGCAGCGCCGATACCGGGTTCGTGCTGCGCAACGAGCTGCGGCTGCCGGCATTCCCGGTCCTGGGCGCTTTGGGACTCGCGGACGCGCCCGGCTTCGGGCGGGTGGAGGATGCGGCCTCTCCCTTCGCCTTCCTCGATGCCGCCTATGGCCACACCTACAACCTGGATGCCTTGCAGGGGGTGAACGAACGCGCCGACAGCAGACTCGTCGGCCTCGGCCTCGGGCTCGACTACACGCTTGGCCGGAACGTGCAGGGCGGGCTGAGCGTCGGCGTCGCACTGACGGACGGGCCGGAAACGGATCGCGGCACCGTCACCGGCCAGGCACGGCTCCTGATGTCGTTCTGACCGCCAGCCTGCGATATCGGCAATCTCTTCCACGGTGAACTCTGGATTGCTCCACAGCGCTCGCGCGAGGTCGAGTGTCTTGCCTTCCAGTTTCATTTTGCGCCGTCCACGCTCGCGAGCGGCCCGTCAACCGGCCTGCGTGCGCTCGCGGATAAGTGCATGCTCGAACCCGGCCAAGATCGCGAGAACTCGGGCGAGGAGCGGGGCCGCCTCGTCCATCCGGATCGCCGCGGACAACGGAACCCAGGTAGCGGATCATGCCGCCTTGGCCCTCGCCGAAGCCAGCCTCGAGCGGAACCCTTGCCAAAGGCGCATTGCCGATCTCACCTTGATGATGAGGCCGATCAAGAACGATATCGCGCCGAGGATGGCGGCGATCAGGGCCAATATCAGCTTTGCGGTGATCTTCACGATATGGGCCATCGCCGAAGACACGCGCTTCCCGGCCAGGCGGAATGCGCCGCTTACCGGCTTTCCCAGGGCTTTCGCCGCACGTTCTGCATCCTATCGAGAAGGCTCGCGCAGCGGATGTGAACTGAAGCCGCCTTGGCGAGAGGCGCGGCTCATGGCTGACCGCATGACCGAATAGCTGCGCGGATTCCTGGACGGGATCCGTGCAGAGGTAAGGAGCTCATCAGCCTCGAACCGCGCTCCTGAAGGCTGCCGACAGGGCCGCGAGCGCGGCACGCGGTTGTCCGTCCCTGACCCTGGTATGCAGAATCACGGGCAGACGCGGAAGGGCCGGAAGCCCCAGTCGCGGGCCGACGTCGACGGCGCCGAACGGCACCATGCGTGGCGACAATGCCGCGACGCCGAGCCCGGCCGTGACGGCTGCCGCCACAGCGGTCACGCCGCCGCCGACGAAAATCTCCGTCCACGGCACGCCTGCCGCGTCGAGAAGCTCGCCCGCCAACGCCCGTACTCCACAGGGTTCGGCCATGGTGGCGATCGGCAGCGGTTCGTCCGCCCGGTGCTGCCAGCTTGGCGCCGCGAACCAGCCGAACTGCTCTTCGGTGAGGAGCTCCCCGTCGTTGCGCCCCGCGTGCAAGCGGACGATCACCGTGTCGAGCTCCCGCCGGTCGAAGCTCTGAAGCAGATCGCCCGATGACCCGATCCGGATCTCGATCACCAACTGCGGGTCCTGTGCGTTCATCCGGGCGATCAGGGCGGGGAGCTCCGGTCCCGCCACGTGGTCGCTGATGCCGATGGCGATGCGCTGGCGTCCCCGCGTCAGCGAGGCAAGCGCGCGATCATGCGCCTCCAACAAGTCGCGGGCGCGATCGAGAAAGGCGGCGCCACGTGCCGACAACTGCACATAGCGCGGCGTCCGCTCGAACAGACGGCAGTCAAGCCGATCCTCGAGGCGCTTCAGCTTCAAGCTGACGGCAGCCTGTGTCGTCCCAATGGCCTCGGCCGCGCGCGTGAAGCTCTCCAGTTCGGCGATGCGTACGAACGCCCGTACCGCATCAAGGTCGAGAGGCGGTTCAATCATTTCAGGATGTTATCTCAGATATTGAAACTCATAGCGTATGAAAATGACTGACCGATGGCTATTGTCAAGGCGGACATAATGGAAAGGACTTGCAATGCCGCTCGTTCACATCTCACTGCGCGCCGGAAAACCGGAAGCATATCGGCAGGCAATCTTCGATGGCCTGTACCGCGCCATGCACGAGACCTTCAACGTGCCCGAAGACGATCAGTTCATGACCATCACTGAGCACGACACCACGAATTTCCGTTACGGCGCTTCTTATCTTGGCGTCGATCGAAGCGACGACCTCGTCTACATCCAGATTGCCGCGAACAACACTCGAACCGTGGAGCAGAAGAAGGCGCTGTTCCAGCGGATTATGGAACTGCTCGGCGAAAATCCCGGCATACGGCCGCAGGATGTCTTTGTGAACATCGTCGAAGTGGCAAAGGAGAATTGGTCGCTCGGCAACGGCGTCGCACAATATGCGTGAAGCGGAGAGTCTGCGTCCATCCCGACGCTGACAAAACCGAACGCTTCGAAGATGGCCGCCTCCCTGCCGATAGCGGCTGCCAATCCTGCATCAGGTGAACCGCACCGGCTTTGTCAAAAGCGGTCGGAGAACATGAATCCGACGGCGGCGATCAGGCAGACGAAGGCAGCGAGGTGGTTCCATTTCAGCGCCTCTCCCAGATAGAGGGCGGCGAAGCCGGCGAAGGTCACCAGCGTCACCACCTCCTGGATAACCTTCAACTGTCCGGCGCTGAAGCCCGACACGTAGCCGATCCGGTTGGCCGGCACGGCGAGGCAGTATTCGACGAAGGCGATGGCCCAACTGATGAGGACCACCTTCCACAGCGGCGCGCCGGGATGCTTGAGATGCCCGTACCACGCGGCGGTCATGAACAGGTTGGAACAGCACAGCAGCAGGATGGTCGTCATCGCGATTTCCGGTAAGGGGGGGATCAGGCGCGGCCGTAGACCGGGATCACGGCGGGCATCGCCTCGCGCCATTTGGTGTAGACCTTGCCGATGTCGCCCAGCGGCTTGGCGAGCAGGGCGAGGTTGACGGCGAAGCTCGACGCGGTGGCGACGTCGCCGCTGCTGGGAATCAGGCCGAGGTCGAGCGCCAGCGAGACGCCGACGAAAAGCCCGAAGCTTGCCCACAGCACCGCCCCCATGCCCCGGTCGGCCAGCCAGCGCAGCACCTCCAGATGCATCACCGAACGGAAAAGCCGTTCCTGCGACCGCTCGAACCGCTCCTTGTGCAGACGCTTGGTGCGGGCGGCGAGCACGCGGTGGGTGGTCAGGACCAGACGGCTCAGGCGCTGGATGGCCGGGCCGACCAGCCAGACGATCAGCAACGCCGGCAGGATGGACAGCAGCAGGGCCGGCAGCCATTCCGGGCCGATGGACAATTGCCAGAGGATGATCGCGCCGATCTCGGCGGTCAGCCGCCAGGCGTCCTTGTAGATGACCTCGAAGCCCTTCTTCGCCAGTTCGCTGCCGAATAGAATCTGAGTGACGTCGCGGGCCTGGCTCTCGCCCCTCCGGCGGTCGAGGTAGGTGCGCTGAAGCACGATGATCAGCCGTTGCTCCACCGCCTTGGAGGCGATCCGCTCGGCGAATTCGGCGAGCCCCCCGGCCAGCGCGACCAGCAGGAACGGCACGCCGACGGCGGCGATCACGGTGGCGACGGTCGCCCCGGCCATCTGCACGGCGCCGATGCCCTCCTTGGCGATCCACGAGAAGCTGGGGGCGACCGCCGCCTTGAAGGTCAGCGCCAGCAGCAGAGCACCGATCAGCCAGCGGATGCCGAGCAGGGTGCCGAGCATCTCGGTCAGCAGACGGGGAATGGCGGGAGGCCGGGAGGGAGGGGTGACGGGCGGCGGCGCGGTGGCGTCGGGACAGGCGGATGGGGGCATGGGAACCCGATGGGCTGGAAGCGACTCCGCCGGACGGGCCGGCGGAGTCCTTGCGGTCAGGCGACCGGACGCCGGTGGATGGCCTGACGGTCGGTGGCGATCACCGATCCGGCGGCCGGAACGGCGCTCTTCACGCCGGGCGGCCAATCAGGCACGTCGCGCCAGTCCTCGGCACCCGGTGCGGCGAGCCGCGCGCGGTCGCCGCGCCACGCCAGAAGCCCGCCGTCGCCGGCCGAGGCGTGCAGTTCGCCCGGCCCGGCCACCGCCTCGACCGGGACAGGCAGGCCGCCGTCGAGACGGAACAGCCCCGCCTTGCCCGCCAGCCAGATCCGCCCGTCCGCCGTCGCCACCGGCTCGGTGCCGGGCGGCAGATCGGCCAACCGCTGGACCGTGCCGCCGAGTTTGCCGTCCAGTGGATCGACGCGGTGCAGCACCCGCTCGCTGGCGACGATCAGCCGATCCTCGCCATCGACCGCCAGACCGTCGATCAGCTGCCGCCCGAAGGCGGGCAGCGCCCGCAGATCCTTCGGCCCGCCGGAGCTGGACAGGAACAGGCCCGCCTTGGTTGCGAGCGCCAGCCGTCCGCCCGCGAAGGCGATGCCGGTCAGCTCGGCGAAGCCGTGCGGCCGGCCGGTCACCTTGACGTGCTTCCAGCTCGCGCCGTTGTCGGGGCTTTGGAACAGGCCGCGTTGCGCGGCCAGCCACCACACCCCGTCCGGCGCGCGGGCGACCCCCACCGCGTCGAGCACGCTCCAGTCGGCATGGACCGGACGCCAGACGCCCGAGCCGCTTTCCTCCGACAGGAAGGTTCCGAAGCTGGCGGTCGCCAGCAGCCGGCCGCCGTCGAGCGCGAACAGCTTCTTGATCTTGGCGGAGGACGGGTCCGCCGCCGTTCCATCCGGCAGGTCGCGGAACAGGTCGCGGAACAGGCCGGTGGACAGATCGACCAGCAGCGCGCCCTGGACCCCCGCCACCAGGGCATGGTCGCCCAGCAGCAGCAGGATTTCCGCCTCGGCGAAGGCCGGATGCTTCATCTCCATGTGGCAACGGCCGCCATGCAGCAGTTCCAGCTTGCTGCCGCCGATCAGGGCCACCGTGCCGGCGCCGGTGGCGGCGGCGGTCACGGGTTCCTTGCGCGGGACCGCCGCGTCGCCCAGCCGGTGCGGGCCGCCCCATTGGGTGACGATCAGGTCGCCGGCGACGGCGCGGGCGAGGTCGGCGTAGGAGCCTTCGTAGACGTGGCGCCAGCGGTCGCCGCCATCCGTCGACACGGCCAGCGCCGGTTCGCTGCCCGGTCCCTGCTTCTTGACGAAGGCCAGGATGCGGCCCGGTTCGCCGGCGAGTCCGATCACCTCGTAGGGGCGGCCGGAGCGCACCGCCGTCCAATGCTCGCCGTCCAGCCGCCAGATGCCGGTCTTGCCGCCGGCGAAGACGACGCCGTCCCGGACCAGCAGCGATTTGGCTTCGGGCACCGGCAGATCGGGGAGCCGGCGCAGGATGGCGCCGCTCTCGTCGCAGACCAGCAGCGGGGCGCCGCGGTCGCCGGTCGCCAGCAGCACGCCGTCCGGGGCGGCGGCCAGCGCCCGCACCGGCCGTCCGGCGAAACCGGGAACCGGCTCCAGCCGGTCGTCGCGCCAGCGGAACAGGCCGCCCAGCGTCGCCAGCCACAGCGCGTCGCGGTGGAGGATGGCGCCCTTGACCTCGGGGCGCCGATAGGAAGTGAAATCGTCCATCACAGGGGATTCCTTGCGGCTCACAGCGCGATGCGGAAAAGGCGGGCACGGTCGGTCGCCAGGGCGACGCCGCGCGCGGCGTCGATGGCGACATGGCGGACGCCGGCCGGCCAACCGGCCACGGCGGTCCACTCCCGTCCCTCCCGGTGGCGCATCCACGCCCCTTGCCCATCCCAGACGAACAGCCGGTCGCCGGCCTCGGTCAGATGGAGTCCCCCCGTGGCGTCCGGCGGGGTCGCATCGGTCTGGGCGCGGCCACGGATTTCCGTCAGCCGGTCGCCGCAGGCGAGCCACGCGACGCCGTTCCCGGCCAGCATCGCCGATTCGCCGATGGACATCTCGGCCAGGACCTGGGGAGCCGTCGCCCAATCCCAGCGCCACAGCGTCCCGGCCGCCGTGCCGACGACCAGGGTGCCGTCGGAGCGATCGCAGGCCAGCGCCTCGACCGCCCCGGTTCCGAAGGCCTCGACGCGGACGAAGCGCTCGGGATCCTCGGACGGGCGGTTGACGAACAGCCCCTGCTTGGTGCCGATCGCCACCCGGTCGCCGGCCACCGCCAGGGCGCGCAGCTCCGCGTAATGCGGGCCGTCCACCTTGATCTTGTGGTAGTCGATGCGGCCGCCCCGGTCGTCGGTGCGGAACAGTCCCCGCTGGCAGGCGATCCACCAGCGTCCGGCGGCACCGCGCGCCGCATGCTCGGCGTCGAGCACCCACCATTCGGAATCGGCACGCTCCCACGACACCCCGTCGTCGAAGGACCGGAAGGTCCCGAAGGTGGTCGTCCCCAGCAGCGCGCCGTCCAGCAGGAACAGGCGTTTCAGCTTGCCGGGCCGGCGGTCGAGGCCGTGGGCGGGCAGAAGGTCGGTCAGGGTGCCGCTGGCCGGCTCGAACCGCCAGGCCCCTTGGGCACCGGCGACCACCGCGCCGCCGGGCACGAGGTGGAGATGCTCCGCCTCGGCGATGGCCGGGTGATAAGCGGCGAGCTTGGCGGCGCCGGGCCGCTCGATCTCCAGCTTGTCGCCGTCGACCACGGCGGTGGTGCCGTCCGCCGCGATCAGCCCGGCGGTGATCGGGTGCTTCTTGTAGCCGGCACGCTTGCCGATCGGCCGCGCCCCGCGCCAGCGGGTGATGATCGACCCGCCGGCCGCGGCGAGCACGAGATCCTGATAGTCGGGCTGCGGCAGCACCGTCCAGCTGTCGCCGTCGTCCGCGCTTTCGATCAGGGCGGGACGGTCGTCGGGAGCCAGTTTCTTGACCGAACCGACCAGGGTCCGGCCGCCCCGGTGCCACAGCCGCAGAATCTCGGCCTTGCCCCCGGCAGCGGAGAATTCGGCGCCGAAGACATGGCTCCAGACCTGCCCGTCATGGCGGAAAATGCCGCGCTTGGTGCCGATCCACAACGTGCCGCCGCAGGCCGCCAGCGTCTTGACCTTTTCGCCCGGCGGCGGGGCGATCCGCTCGCCCGGAACGCCGTCGGCGTCGCAGCGGGTGATAGCGGCGCCGTCCGGCCCATAGGTGGCGGCGACCAGCCGATCGCCGTCGCCAGCCAGGGCCTGCACCTCGACGCCCGTCCAGCCGGGGACCGGCTCGGCGGTGGCGGCAGTGCCGGATTCCGGGTTCCAGCGCAGGAGTCCGGCGGCGGTGCCGATCCACAGCCAGCCGCCCAGCTCCAGGGTGGATTTGACTTCCACCCGTGCAAACATATCCAGTGATGTCATTGATCGTGCAAAGACGGGCTTGCACCGCGGCGTCCGAGTGACGGATTGCCAGGTGTCTCCAACGGTCACGGCCGCGGTGCGCGCCGGTCCATCCTCATCATCTTGCCCAGGGTCGTCAGGTCACGTCCCCACCGGGAAAAAAGCATGAATTGCGACTGACTGTCAATCGCAATTCATGCTCCAATATGCGAACGGCTTTGGGCCGCTCAGAACCGCATGCGGCCACCGACCAGCACCGTACGGCCGGTGGAGATGACCGCATCGCGCGACAGCACGCCGTTGGTCACCTCATACTCGTGGCGCGCCTTGTCGGTCAGGTTCTCGGCGCTGGCGAACAGGCTGAACCCCTCGACGATCCGCTGTTCGGCATAGAGATCGACGAAGGCCTCGGCCCGGCGGGTCTTGCGGCGGATCTGCCCGGCCCCTTCGTTGCTGACGACCAGCCGTTCGGTGCTGGCGTTGACGGTCGCCGACAGGATGGTGCCGGTGTCGGGATCGTTCCAGGTCAGCCCGATGTTCGCGGTGATGTCCGGTGTCTCGGCGAAGGGCCGTTTCCCGGTGTTGGGATCGTTCACCTCGGTCTTCAGGAAGGTCTGGTTGGCGAAGAATGTCAGCGGCCGCAGCGCCTCGATGCCGAGCAGGGCCAGGTTGAAGCGCTGCTCCAGCTCCAGGCCGCGGGCGTAGCCGTCGCCGACGTTGCGGATCCGGAGCGTGGTGCTGTTCACCTCGTCGGCTTCGATGACATCCCGCACCCGGCGATGGAACAGGTTGGCCGCCAGGAAGAAGCCGTCGCCGTGGTATTCGGCCCCGGCATCGACGCTCCAGGACCGGGTCGGTGCGACGTCGGGGTTGCCGTAGATGGTGCGCGACCCGCGCACGGTGATGCCCGGCGCCATGTCCTGGAAATTCGGCCGGTTGATCTGCCGCGACAGCGCGCCCCGCAGCACGATCGCGTCGTTCAGCCGGTAGCGGATGGGGAGCGAAGGGAACAGGTCGGTGGCGTCGGTGTCGAAGCGGCCGTTGTAGCCGGTCATCCGGTCGGTCACCCGCTCCACCCGCAGGCCGGGCGTGAGGGTCAGGGCACCCAGCGTCACCTCGTTCTGGAGGAAAGCGGCGTAGTAGCGTTCCTCGATCTCATAGTCGGACTGCCGCGAGGTCAGGCGGTTGGCGGCGGTCTGCGAGCGCGTTCCGGCGGCGTTGAGCGTGTAGCTCTCGCCGTCGCTGGTGCGCTTGGCCGCGCGGACCACCAGGCCGGCCTTCAGCACCTGCGGCACGCCCAGGCTCAGCGGCACCGTCAGCGTGCTGCCGCCCTGGACGGTCCGCTCGTCATAATCGGACTCGCTTTCGGTGGCCGAGCCGAAGGCGAGCGCCGGGGTCAGCGTCGTCTCGCGGTTGCGGGTGTCGTAAGCGGCCGTGGACAGGTTGGCGAAGGTCCGCACCGACACCCCGCCGGCGAAGCGGTGGGTGTGGTCGAGCGTGGCGCCGACGTTGGTCGCCTCCTCGCGCCCGGTGGTCAGCACGCGGTCCTGAAACTGGCCGGTGACGCGGCGGTACTGGTCGCGCCATTTGTCGATGTCGGAGGATTCGCGCAGCAGCATCGGCTTGAAGTGGATTTCGCCGCCGTCGTAGAAGCCGGCGAGGTCGAGCGCGGCGTCGAGATTGGCGACGTCCTTGGGTTCCTCCTCGTTGCGGCGGAACCCCTGGCCGCCGGGACCGCCGGAATAGGTGAACTCGCTGTTGTGCTTGGTCTTGGTGAGCCGGCGTTCCTCGTAGGAGACGGACCCGAGCAGGCCGAAGCGGTCGATCCGCCGCCCATAGGCGCCGCCACCCGCCTTGGCGGTTCCGTTCAGCCCGTCCAGCCCGCCGTATCCGACGCGCAGTTCACCGGTGGGTTCGTCGGGGATGGCGCGCGTGGTGACGGCGATCCGCCCGGCGATGCCCTCGGCGTCGTGCTCGGCCGACGGGTTACGCAGCAGCGTGACCTCCCCGGCCAGGAAGGACGACATATTCATCAGCTCGAAACTGCGGCTGGGCGCCGGCATCTGGATGCCATCGACGCTGACCCGCGTGTAATCGGTCGGCAAGCCGCGCAGGGAGAAGGTCTTCTTTTCGCCCGGCGGTCCGGACACCACCACGCCCGGCATGCGTCCGACGATGTCGCTGACGCGGTCGTTGGGCAGCGTGTCGAACTCCTCCCGCGTCACGGTCACGCTGGGCGCCACCGATTCCAGGCGGATTGCCTCGCCGGCTGGCGCCGAGCCGGTGACGGTGATCGACGGCAGGCGGGTGGAGGATGAGTCCTGGGCTTGGGCGGGAGGAGTGCCGATGGAAAGGCCCAAGGCAGTGAAAGCGATGGCTTTTGGCCAGTGACGAATCGTCGTGAAGCAGCGCCGGGCATGGACCCGGTGCGCCCACTGCCTGCTAGCGTGCGGCATGGGAACACCTGTTTCAAAAAGGGGGTCGACACCTGGCGCGCTCTGAATAGCGCGAATGCGAGTTATTCGCAATATCTTGCGTATGGGATGTGCTCTGAAGCTGTCCCTGTTGGCGCCGGTCCAACAGTCATGTCGCCCGCCGCCAAACGCGTCACACGGGAGGCGACAAGCGCTTCACCTCGGCCAATCTCTATGCCGCCATCTGCCCGGCCGGCGGTGCCGACTTCGCGCTGGTGATGCCGACCGTTTCCACCACTGCCATGAGCCTGTTCCTGGACGGCTTCTCCCGGAGCCCGGAACCGGACGGCCAGGCGAAGCCCGTGGCCGACTTCAAGGTTTGGATGGTGTGCTCCCGCCAGTCCAACCGACCGATGTCCTCCCCCCGCGTCCGCCTCCTCGGCTCCTTTAAGCCGACCCTGAACCGAACCACCCGATACGCCCAAGTCCCGGAAGTTTCACGGCAAGGTCCAGCGGGTCGATGCCGACGGTCAGGCCCAGCAGGTTGATCTCCAACCCCTCCTCCAACGCCAGCAGCAGGCCGGCGACGCCGAACAGGCTGATCTGCCAGCCGGTGCCGCTCGGCGCCCGCGCGAACAGGCCGCGGCCCAGATAATCCTTGCCCAGCGCGGTGGACGGCAGGTCGAGCCGCAGTTCCGGCACGGCGCGGCCGACCCAGGCGGCGAAGGTGTTGCTGTTGGGACCGGGCCAGACGCGATACTCGCCGGCATAGGGATAGCTGGCGGCGGCAGCGGCGATCTTGGGAATCGCGGCCTCGGCGGCCGGGCCGCGCAGTTCCGTCAACAGCGTGGGCTGGGCGCCGAACCAGCGTCCGTCGGGGTCCCGGTTGCTGACGGCCACCACCGGCAGGCCGCGGTAGGCGCGCCAGCCGATCACCTCATAGACGGTGTAGCCGCGGGCGCCCGCCGGCTTCACGGCGAACCAGGGATGCACGCCGAAGGCGCCGCGCCAGGACAGCACGCGCGCGGCATAGACCTGGACCACCGCCTCCGGCGTCGTCGCCGCGTCGGGGGCGAGGCCCACCGGGCTGCGGTCGATGCGGCTCCAGTCGACGGCCGTCGGTACGGATCCGGACGCAATGAGAAAGGCCGGCCCGGCAAGCAGCAGGACCAGCGTCAACAGAAATGCCAGCAGCACCTTCAAAACCCTCACGCCCTGCCCTCGCGCGCGCTCCACGCCCGTCTTCCATGTAGTCACCCGGACAACGGATTTCCGGTGACAGCGGAGAGACCGGCGCACGGAACACGGCCGGCTCGGGCCGCAAGGCGGTCAGATGCTGTAATCGCCCTGCTGCAGGCTCTGGTCCATGGTCAGCGCCGGGGCCGGCTCGTCGCGGCACCAGCCGACGACCTTGGCGGGCACGCCGGCCACGGTGGCACAGCCGGGGACGTCCTTCAGCACGACGCTGCCGGCGCCGACCTTGGCGTGGGCGCCGATGGTGATGTTGCCCAGCACCTTGGCCCCGGCCGACAGCAGCACGCCGTCGCGGACCTTGGGGTGGCGGTCGCCATGCTCCTTGCCGGTGCCGCCCAGCGTGACGTTCTGCAGGATCGAGACGTCGTTGCCGATCACCGCGGTCTCGCCGATCACCACGCCGGTGCCGTGGTCGATGAAGACGCCGCGCCCGACCGGAACCGCGGGGTGGATGTCGACGGCGAAGGCCTCCGACACGCGGCTCTGCAGGAAATGGGCGAGGTCGTGGCGCTGGCGCTTCCACAGCCAGTTGGCGACGCGGTGCCACTGCAGGGCGTGGAAGCCCTTGAAATAGAGGAAGGGCGTCAGGCAGCCGTCGGCGGCCGGGTCGCGCGCCAGGATGGCCGCGAGGTCGGCGGCGGCGGCATCGACGATGGCCGGGTCGGACTCCATGGCGTCGCGCACCACGGCGGCCAGCCGGTCCTCCGGCATGGCGCGGTCGGCCAGCTTGCGCACCAGCAGCGCCGCCAGCGCCGGGCCGAAGCCGTCGCGCGCCAGCACCGCGTCATACAGGAAGGGGGCGAGACCGCTTTCCTCCTCCGCGACGCGGGCGGCATCGGCGCGCAGGCGGCGCCACAGCGACTGTTCGACCGACTGAGCCGCCTCCCGCACTGCAACGTCCAGGCTGTCCATCGCCTTCACCCCTTCCCGCGGGGCGTGCCCCGCGATGTCCGCATCGCCATATCCGAAGGATGCTACTGTGGTGAGACGCCCCCGGTCCGGTCAAGGCCGTTGCCATCAAGGCTGCCTCCCGCTGCGCCGGTGGCCTCGTGCCCATCCCTGGCGTGCGCCCGCCGGAAGGCCTGCGGCGACCGCCCCTCGCGCTTGGTGAAGAAGCGCGAGAAATAGGCCGGATCCTCGAAGCCCAGGGCATAGCCGACCTCCGCCATGCCGTGGCTGGTGTAGATCAGCGACCTCTTGGCCTCCAGCATCAGGCGCGCATGGACCAGCTGCAGGGTCGACAGGCCGGTGATGCGGCGGCAGGCGGCGTTCAGCCGCCCGGACGTGACGCCCAGCGCCGCGGCATAGCGCTCCACCGGCCAATGCAGGCTGAACCGCTCGTCGATCATCGGCCGCAGCCGGGCGAGCAGCCGCAAGTCAGGGGATTGCTCCTGCCCATCGCGGCCCGCCCCGTCGCGCCGTCCGGCCCTCAGCCGCGCCACGGCGACCAGCAGCAGCATCACATGGGCCGAAATCGCGCTGGCCCGGCCGACATGGTGGGCGCGGAACTCCCGCCGGATGGCGGCGAAGGCATGGGACAGCGCCGCCGCCTCGTCCGATTCCGCCTCCAGGTCCCAGGCCAACGGCAGGGGCGGGGCGTCGCGCAACTCCGCCTCCGGCGCGGCGGCAAGCACGCCGGCCAGGAAGCCCTCCGACATGGTCAGCACATGGCCGTCGGTCCCGGGATCGAATCGGAAGCCGTGCACCACCTGCGCCGGCACGACGACGAGGGCGGGGGCGCGGAAGGCGGTGTCCACCCCATCGGCAGTCAGCCGTCCGCCGCCGCCGGTGACCAGAAGCGCATGGCTCAGCCCATCGTGGCGGTGGGGCCGGACCTCCCAATTGTACAAGCGCATCCGTTCCGGGATCGTCTCGATATGGACGAAGCGCAGCTCCGGGACGGCCGGCGGTTCGCCGTAGAGCCAATAGCGGGGAATGGGTTCGGCGCTGTGGGCAAGCTGGGCGGACATCGCACGGGCTCCGGCGGTCAGGCAATGAAAAGTACAAGGCTTTCACCGGTTCGTCTATGTCCGGCCGTCCGCTTCCGGGAATAGCATGAGTGCTAACGATTGGCGCACGCAGCAATCAGCGAAAACGCGCCGGACCCGGTTTCCCTAAGAGGGCGAGAGACATGCAAACCTCCCAATCGACCCGCACACAGGTCGCCATCGTCGGCGCCGGCCCGGCCGGCCTGTTCCTGTCCCATCTGCTGCACCGCCAGGGCATCGACTCGGTGATCCTGGAGCACCGCAGCCGCGAGGAGATCGAGGGCACCATCCGCGCCGGCGTGCTGGAGCAGTGGGTGGTCGACCTGATGAACGACATGGGCCTCGGCGGCCGCATGATGCGCGAGGGCCATTTCCATTCCGGCATCACCCTGCGCTTCGACCGCAAGAGCCACCACATCGACATGGCGGAGCTGACCGGCGGCAAGCGCGTCACCGTCTATGCCCAGCACGAGGTGATCCGCGACCTCGTCTCCGCCCGGCTGGAGGATGGCGGCAGCATCCTGTTCGGCGTGTCCGATGTGCAGTTCCACGACCTCGACGGCAAAGCGCCTCGCGTCCGGTTCCGCCGCGGCCCCGACGGGCCGGTGGAGGAACTGCGCTGCGATTTCGTCGCCGGCTGCGACGGCTTCCACGGGCCGAGCCGGCAGGCGATCCCCGCCGCCACGCGCACCGAATACCAGATCGTCTACCCCTTCGGCTGGCTCGGCATCCTGACCGAGGCGCCGCCGTCGCACCGTGAACTGATCTACGCCAACCACGAGCGCGGCTTCGCCCTGCTCAGCACCCGCTCGCCGGAGGTGCAGCGGCTCTACATCCAGGTCGATCCGAAGGACGACATCGCCAACTGGTCCGACGACCGCATCTGGTCCGAACTGCACCGCCGGCTGGAGGACGAGAGCGGCTGGACCCTGACGGAAGGGCCGATCTTCCAGAAGGGCATCATCGCCATGCGCAGCTTCGTCTGCGATCCCATGCAGCACGGCCGCCTGTTCATCGCCGGCGACGCCGCCCACATCGTGCCGCCCACCGGCGCCAAGGGCCTGAACCTGGCGGTCGCCGACGTGCTCGTCCTGTCCCGCGCCATGACCGCCTATTACAAGTCCGGCAGCACGGACGCGCTGGACCGCTACAGCGCCACCTGCCTGCGCCGCATCTGGAAGGCGGAGCGCTTCTCCTGGTACATGACCACCATGCTGCACCGGAACGAGCACGAGTCGCCCTTCGAGCAGCGCGTGCATCTGGCGGAGCTGGACTATCTCGTCCACTCCCGCGCCGCGATGACGGCGCTGGCGGAGAATTACGTGGGGCTGCCGATGGAGTGAGGGGGCAAACCGCAACTTCCACCCCCCGAAAATCCCACCCCCGCCCCCTGGCCCTCCCCACGACCGCGCGTCATCATCCTCCCTCGACCGACACCGACAGGAAGGGCTGACGCGATGAAGCAGGTGATGTTCGTGGAGCTCGGCATGGGGGTGGACCTGCACGGCCAGGACGTGACCAAGGCCGCCGTCCGCGCCGTGCGCAACGCCATAGAGCGCAACTCCATGCCCGGCATGCGCGCCCTGGTGGATGGCGACACCAGCAAAATGCAGGTGCGCGTCCACCTCGCCGTGCCCGCCGATGCTGACCGGCTGGACCACGAGGCGGTGAAGGCCGTCTTCCCCTATGGCGCGGTCAGCATCCATGTCACCGGCGGCGGCATGCTGGCGCCGAGCGGCATCTTCCTGGCCGACAAGAACGACCGCAACGAGCAGATCTACGTCGTCAACGCGGCGGTCGAGGTCGGCCTCTGAGCGGCCGGCCTCTTCCCGGCGGGGGGTAATTTCCTTCAATACCGGCCCCCGCCCGACCCGCGACAGTCCACCGGCCTCACCTTCGTCCAACAAAGGAAAGCCGGACGTGACACGTTGCGCCTTCATCGTCGACCATTCCCTGCCGCCGGGGCTGATCGCCAACACCGCCGCCGCCCTGTCGATGACGCTGGGAAAGGAGCGGCCCGAACTGGTGGGCTGCGACCTGATCGACGCCGACGGCATCGGCCATCCCGGCATCACCACCATCGTCATGCCGATCCTGGTTTCCGATGCCGACGGCCTGCGTGCCCTGCGCCGGCTGGCGGCGGAACGGGAAGCCGACGGGCTCCGCGCGATCGGCATGACCGACGTCGCCCAGCGCGCCAAGAGCTATGACGACTACAGCCGGCGCCTCGCCGCCAGCCGGCAGGAGGAGTTGCGCTATCTCGGCCTCTGCCTGCACGGACCGGCGGCGCTGGTGCGCTCGCTGACCGGCTCCCTGCCGCTGCTGAAATAGGGCGGACGATGACGGCTCTCTACCTGTCGATGGCCGGCTTCGCGCTGGCTGCCTCGATCTCTCCCGGCCCGGTCAATGTGGTGGCTCTGTCCAGCGGGGTGGCCCACGGCCTGCGCGCCACCCTGCCCCATGTCGCCGGGGCAACCCTGGGCTTCGTCCTGCTGCTGCTGTTGGCCGGGCTCGGGCTGGCGGAGTTGCTGCACGGCTGGCCCGCCGCCGTCACGCTCACCCGCTGGGCGGGCATGGCCTTCCTGCTGTGGATGGGCTGGGCGCTGTGGCGGAGCGACGGCAAGGTCGCGGCCGGGGAACAGCCGCCCGCCCCCTCCCTTCTGCAGGGAGCCGCCATGCAGTGGCTGAACCCGAAGGCCTGGGTTGCCGCGCTGGCCGGCGTCGGCGCCTATGCCGGAGACGATCCGGCCCGGCTCTGGGTCTTTGCCGCGCTTTACTTCGTCATCTGCTATCTGTCCGTCGGCAGCTGGGCCTATGCCGGCGCCCGGTTGCGCCATCTGCTGGCGGACGAGCGGCGGATACGCCTGTTCAACCGCGCCATGGCCGCCCTGCTCGCGGCGAGCGCCGTCCATATCGGCTTCGCCGCCTGACCCCTGCCCGATCCGGGCGCCGTCACTCCCGGCGCATGTACTGGCCCGGAGTGGCGGCGACATGCCGCTTGAAGGCGCGCTGGAAATGGGCCTGGTCGGCGAAGCCGGCGTCCAGCGCGACCTCCACGATCGGCCGGCCGCGCTGCAGCTCGCGCTTGCCGAACTGGATGCGGCGGTTGATCTGGTAGGCGTGCGGGGTCAGCCCGTAGCGCGCCTTGAAGGACCGCACCAGATAGGACGGCGACAATCCGCAGGCCGCGGCGATGTCGGCCAGACGCAAGGGCTGCGTGCAATGGGCGGAGATGAAGTCGGCGGCCCGTCCCAGCGCAGCATGCTCGCCGCCGCCCGTCCCGTCCGCGGGTTTTCCGCCCAGCGCCTGCCGCAGACCGATGAAGAAGGACCGCAGCGCCGCTTCCTTGCCGGCGCTGTCCGTCGCCGGATCGAACAGCAGCCCGAACAGCCGGCCCAGCCGGCCGGCCAACTCCGGATCCCGGCTCGAAGGCGGGCCAAAGGGCCGGAACCGCTCCTCCCCTTCCACCGCCGCCAACCAGGCCGGATCGGCATACAGCATGCGATAGGACCAGGGTTGCCCGCCCAGGGGATTGCAGGCATGCGCCTCGTCCGGGTTCATCAGCACGATGGTGCCGGCGGAAACGCGGTGGCAGTCGCTGCCGATGCGGAATTCGCTGACCCCGCCGGTCACCAGCCCGATGGAGAAGGTCGGATGGCTGTGCCAGCCATAACAGACCCCGTGCCCGTCCTCGATGCTCCGCGCCTCCAGATGCGGAAGGGCGGGATCCCGCCAGAAGCGGTGAAGATTCGTCGATGCGCGCGCCATATCCGGCCTGTCCCGCCCAGGCTCTGTTCCGCTTGGGAAATGTTCAGGCACCGATCTTATGACAGCCGGATCGCATCCGCCATCGGCACGGGCCGGGGTGCGAAGCAGGCGTGTCCGGTCAGCCCCGCCCTTCGCGCATCTTCGCCGGCGACACGCCGAACCAGCGGCGGAAGGCCCGGCTGAAGGCGCTGACCTCCGAATAGCCCAGCAGCGCGCCGATGTCGGCGATGGGCACATGGCGCTGGCGGACGTAGACCGCGGCCAGATCGCGCCGAACCCCCTCCACCAGATCGGAGAAGCTCAACCCCTCGTCGGCCAGCCGGCGCTGCAGGGTCCAGCGGGCGATGCCGAGCCGGTCGGCGATGTCCTCGACATAGGGCGGTCCTTCGGGCAGCCGCGCCCGCACCTCCGCCTTCACGCGGTCGAGCAGCGGCGGCGTGCCGGTGCCGCGGGCGATGTCGATCAGCGTGCCGCACAGCCCGGTCAGCCGGGCCATGTCGCCGCCGGGCATGCGGCGGTCGAGATGGCGGTCGCGCAGCAGGATGGCGTTGGTGCGCTGGCCGAAATGGGCGGGCGCGTCGAACAGCGCCTCGTGCTGGCGCCAGCCCTCCGGCTTGGGATGCTCGAAATGCACCTCCTCCGGCATCCACTGTGGACCCAGGCAGGCGCGCACCACATTGGCGAACATGCCCATGGTCAGTTCGGCATCCTGCCGCCGCTCCACGATGCAGCCGTCGAGGATGCGGTATTCCAGCCGCAGCAGTTCGCCCTCGCGGACGAAGCGGGTCTCGGTCGCCTGCTGGTGGAACGGGAACAGCCGGGCCAGATGGTCCAGCGCCGCCCCCAGCGTCGGGGCGGCCAGCGCGATGGAGCCGATCAGCCCCAGCATCTCCGGCTGGAACTGGCGGCCGAACATCAGGCCGAAATTGTCGTTGCCGGTCTCCGCCGCCGCCACCTCCATCATCGCCACATAGGCACGGAGGTCGAGCGCGACCATCGGCTGGCCGAGCGCCCGCTCCTCCACGCCGGCGCGGTGGAACACCCGGTCGGGGCAGCCGCCCTGCGCGGCGATGAAGCTGGACACCCCGCATGCCGCAGCGGCCAGGATGTTGTGTTGCACAGTTCCTGTGCGGCCCCCGCCAAGCTGGCCGGCAGTGTGCCCAATAGACGGTCGGTGCGGCCCCATGACACAGCCCCTCGCAGCCGGTTTGCCGCAACGCAGCAAACATCATGCCGGAGTTCAGGCTGCCAGAGACCGTTCGTGCGGGAAATTGTACGATGGGCTTATGATATCATGGCCGGGGAGTGGCGAACGCCCCCCGCGGGGCACGGGCGGGGATGCAAGGGGGGAAGTTCGCCGGCCTTTTCCGATCAGATGCTGTAATTGTCCGCGATCTCCGACCGCAGCTGCTCCACCTGATCGCGGAACACCGAGCCGTCGCGGCCGGCGCTGTTGCGCACGTCGCGCACCACCCGCGCCGGGGTGCCGCCCAGCACGATGATGCGGTCGGCCAGATGCACCGCCTCTTCCAGGTCGTGGGTGACGAACAGCACGGTCTTGCCGGTCTCTTGATGAATGCGGCGCAGCTCGTCCTGAAGGTTGTGGCGGGTGATGGCGTCCAGCGCGCCGAAGGGCTCGTCCATCAGCAGGATGTCCGGGTCCACCGCCATGGCGCGGGCGATGCCGATGCGCTGGCGCTGGCCGCCCGACAGCTCGTAGGGCCAGCGGCGTGCATAACCGTCCAGCCGCACCAGCTTCAGAGCGGCCTCGGCCCGTTGGCGCCGCTCGTCGCGGCTGACCGGCAACCCCTCCAGCCCGAACTCCACATTGCGGATCACCCGGCGCCAGGGCAGCAGGCGGGAATCCTGGAACACCAGCCCGACCGGGCGGTGGCCGGGACGCCGGTCCTGGTGGATGGTGACGCCGCCGCTGCGCGCCGCGTGCAGCCCGGCGACGACGCGCAGGAGCGTGGACTTGCCGACGCCCGACGGGCCGACGATGGCGACGAAGCTGCCGCGCTCGACCGACAGGTTGACGTCGACCAGCACCGGCGGCGCGTCGCTGCCGTAGCCGATGGACACGTCCTCCAGGTCGATGACCGACGAAGCTGCGGTCTTCGAGAGGGTCACCGCTGCCATGAGAGCACCCGCGACTGAACTTGCATGAACAGGAAATCCGACACGCCGTAGAGCAGCGCGATGGTGACCATGTAGAGCACGACGATGTGGGTCGCCAGCAGGCCCGACGCCTCCATCATCCGCATGCCGAGGCCGGAGATGCCGAACAGCTCGGCCGCGACCACCGTCATCCAGCCCTGCCCCAGTCCGGCGCGCAGGCCCGACAGGATGCCGGGCAAAGCGCCGGGCAGGATGATCTTGAACAGGCGCGGGATCAGACCTCCCTGGCCGAAGGCATAGCCCAGCTCGATCAGGTCCTTGTCCACCCCGCGCACCGCGGCGTAGCTGGCGTAGTAGTTGATCCAGAACACCGTCAGCGCGATCAGGAAAGACGCCGCCGCCTCGCTGACGCCGAACCAGATGATGGCGAAGGGGATCCAGGCGATGGCCGGGATCGGGCGCAGCATGCGCACGACCCAGGCCTGGAAGGCGTCCCACTTGCCCCACAGCGCCGCCGCCGTGCCGAAGGACACGCCGAGGAAGGTGCCCAGCGACAGACCGACCAGATAGTGCGACAGGCTTGCCATCACCATCGCCTGCCAGGTGCCGCTCTTGAACTCGGTCAGGAAGGCGGCGGGCACGGCGCTCGGCGACGGCAGCAGCCGGGCCGGCACCACGCCGCTGCGCGCCACCGCTTCCCACGCCAGCAGGAAGACGACGACGCCCAGCGCCGACAGGGCGATCTTGTTATAGGTCTTCATCGGCTTTCCGATATCTCCGGGCGCGCCGGCTTACTTGGCGACGGCGTCGTAGAAGCTGAAATCGAAGGCCTCGGCCACCGGAATGGTCTCGCTGGCCGACCCGATCTCCTTGGTGAAGGCCATCATCTTCTCCACCGCCGGCACCACCGTATGCGGATCGGCGACGAACTTGGAGCCCGGACCCTTGAGAGCGGCCTCCAGCGTCGCCGGCTCCATCAGGCCCTTGCCGAGATGGTTGTTCACCAGCTTCGCCGACGCGGCCGGATCCTTGGCGATCAGTTCAACGGCGCGGATGTGGGCCTTGACCAATGCCTTGATGGCGTCGGGGTTCTTCTTCAGCACCTCCGCACGGGCGGACATGACGGTGCCGGGCTGGTCCGGGAACATCTGGGCGCCGGTGGCGACCAGCACGACGTTCGGGTCCATCTGCTGGGTGACGGTCACCGTCGGCTCGCGGATGGTCGCCGCGTCGAGCGCGCCGGCCAGCAGGGCCTGCTGCGTTTTCTCGATGCCCATCGGCACCAGTTCGACATCGGCGGGATCGACCTTCACCACCTTGAACAGCCAGTGCTTCAGCACGGTGTCGGGAACCGAGCCCGGCGGCTGGGTGCCGATCTTCGGCTTGCGGCCGGTATCGGCGGCGAATTTCCTGAAGGTCTCGGCGGTCGGGTTGGCGCCGACCGCCTTCGCGAAGGGGCCGCGGGCGGCCACCACCATCTCCTCCACCGCCGAATTGGCGATGACCGAGATGTCGGCGCCCTTGGTGCGGGCGACCAGCACCGGGGCGACGCCGGCATAGAGCAGGTCGATCTGCCCGGCGGCCATCGCCTGGATCGCGTGCGGGCCGGATTCGAAGCGGGTCAGCTTCAGTTCGATCCCCGCCTCCTTGGCCCAGCCCTGCCCGTCGACGATGAACAGCGGCGAGGCGGCCAGGATCGGGATGTAGCCGATTTCCAGCTTCACCGGGTCGGCGGCGCGCGCGGTGCCGGGCATGACGGGGACGGCCGATGCGGCGGCCGACGCGAGGGCGACCAGGGCGGCAAGGGTGGAGCGGCGGGTCAGGCGGAGCATCGGATCATCCTCGACTGGGGTTCCGACGCTATTTAGCACGCCTGCGCGTTAGGGGAAGAGAGATTTTCACATGATCGTTTACGGGAATTAGCAATGTCACATCTGAACAGTGTTATTTATGGATCCGGAATGGCTGAAAACCGCGGAAACTGTGGGTTCGGTGCGGGGCCGGCGGTCCGGACTCAGGTCTCCGTCAGCAGATAGATCGAGACGCCGCAGAGCGAGACACCCACCATCAGGATCGCCACCGCGATGCGGGTCCACAGCGCGATGTGCGAATCGAACGGTTCGGCAAAATCGTCTTCGTCCATATCCGGACTTCCGTCATTGTGGGGGAGCCGGCGGGGCGCCCCCACCGGCTCTTGGTGACGGTAAGCGATAGCGGGGCCGTGTTGCCGCCGTGTGTCCCGCGGGCGGCGTTGTGTAACGGATGGTAACGGCGTCTCCCGGCGCGTTACAGACCCTCGACCACGATCATCTTGAAGTCGGCGGCATCGCGCCGGGCTTCGCGCGCCTTGCGGTACTCCGGGCTGTCGTAGAAGGTCTTGGCCGTCGCCATGTCCGGGAACTCCAGGATGACGACGCGGTTGGGCTGCCAATCGCCTTCCAGCACCGCCGTCTCGCCGCCGCGGCTGAGGAAACGCCCGCCATTCCTGGCGATCGCATCGGGGGTCAGCGACTTGTAGACCTCATAGGCGACCGGGTCGGTCACGCGCACGTCGGCGATGATGTAGGCGGCCATGGTTTCCGCATCCTCACTTGTTTTTTCGGCCCAAAGAAAAAGGGCGCGGGAAGCTTCGCCCCCGCGCCCTTTTCGGTCAACCGCAGATGGATGCCGATCAGGCTTCCATCGCCTTGACGACCTCTTCGGTGACCTTCTTGGCGTCGCCGAACAGCATCATGGTGTTGGGACGGAAGAACAGCTCGTTCTCCACGCCGGCATAGCCGGCCGCCATGCCGCGCTTGATGAAGAACACCG